>NZ_JAFBCR010000001.1:2575964-2897960 GCF_016907795.1 Kocuria palustris | reverse complement strand
TCTCGATGACCGGCACCGTGGCGTTCTGCACGACCGACTGGATGAGCCCGTGTCCCCCGCGCGGGATCAGCACGTCGACCTTGCCGCGCGCCGACATCAGGGCCGTGGCTCCGTCGCGGCCGTAGTCGTCGACGGTCTGCACGATGTCCACGGGCAGCCGCTTGTCCGCCAGGGCGTCGCGGATCAGCCCGACGAGCACGCGGTTGGACTCGGCGGCAGCGGAGCCGCCGCGCAGCAGGACGGCGTTGCCCGACTTCAGGGCGATGCCGGCGATGTCGACCGTCACGTTCGGGCGCGCCTCGTAGATCGCGCCGACGACGCCCATGGGCACGCGCACCTGGCGCATGCGCAATCCGTTGGCCAGGGTCTCTCCGCGCACCATGGTGCCGACGGGATCCGGAAGCGCGGCCAGCTCGCGCAGCGAATCCGCGAGGCCCTTGATGCGGTCCTCGTCCAGCTCCAGTCGGTCCAGCAGGGCCGAGGAGGTCCCGTTCTCGCGACCGCGGTCGATATCGCGCCTGTTGGCCTCGATGATGCGCTCGGAGGACTTCTCGATGGCCTCCGCGATGTGCAGCAGCGCGGCGTCCTTGCGCGAGCGGGTGGTCGTGGCCAGCGTGCGCGCTGCCACCTTGGCGTCATCGGCCATGAGCCCGACGGCCACCTGGGGGTCCTCGCCGAAGGTCTCGTGGGTCAGGCGGACCGAGGCATCGGTCGAGGCGGTGTCGTTCGTGGTGTTCTCGCTCATCAGGGTGTGCTCCTCCTCCGCCGTCGCGGCGGGGTCGTGAATCATCCTGCTCCGGTGGTCTTCCTGCTCAGCACAGCGAACCCGCCCGGCGCATTGTTCCGCGCCGGGCCAGGCCGCCGGATCACTCGCTCCTGCGCTTGCGGGGCTTGTCCGCGGCGTCGGAGGTGCTGCGCTCGCGGGAGGCGGACCTCGCGGCGGCGCCGTCCTTGGCCTTCGCCTTGGACTTCCCCTCGGCCTTGTCCTTGTCCTTGGTCTTGGCCTTGGACTTCGCGCCTGCGCCGTCCTTGGCCTTCACCTTGGGCATGGACTGGGTCCTGGCGCGGCGGCGCACCTTGGTCTTGGCCGAGCGCGGGCGGATGGTCACGAGGTTGTCCACGTGGACCAGCTCGCGCTCGAAGCGCGAGCCCAGGTCCTCCCCGATCTCCCGGGTCGTGCGGCCCAGCATGTCCGGGATGTCCTCGGAGTCGTAGTTGGACAGCCCGTGGGCGACCTCCTCGCCCTCGGCGTTGACCAGCGAGACCGGCTCGCCTGCCGCGAAGCGGCCGCGGACCTCGGTCACGCCGGCCGGCAGCAGCGACTTGCGCTTGCCGATGGCCTTGACGGCGCCGTCGTCGAGCACGAGCGAGCCCTTGATGTCGGCCAGGTGCGCCAGCCACAGCAGGCGGGTGTTGCGTCGCCCGCCGGTGGGCAGGAACCAGGTGCCGACGTCCTCGCCGGCCAGGGCGCGCTCGATGTTCGCGGTGGAGGTCACCAGCGCGGGCACGCCGCCGGCCGCGGCGATGCGGGCGGCCTGGACCTTGGTCACCATGCCGCCGGAGCCCACGCCGGCCCGGCCCACGGTGCCGATCTCGACGCCCTCGAGGTCCTTGAGCGGATCCTCGACGACCGGGATGCGCTCACCGCCCTCATCCGGGTGCTTGGTGTAGAGCGCGTCCACGTCCGAGAGCAGCAGCAGGACGTCGGCCTTGACCAGGTTCGCGGTCAGCGCCGCGATGCGGTCGTTGTCGCCGAACTTGATCTCCTGGGTGGCCACGGCGTCGTTCTCGTTGATGATCGGCAGCACGCCCAGGTCCAGAAGCCGCTCGATCTGGCGGTGCGTGTTCTGGTAGTGATGCCGCTTCATGAGGTCCTCGGCGGTGACCAGGACCTGGCCCACCTGGACGTCGTAGCGGGCCAGCGAGTCGATGTACCGGCCGATCAGCAGGCCCTGGCCCACGGAGGCGGCGGCCTGCTGGGCGGCCAGCTCCTTGGGGCGCTTGTCGAAGCCCAGCGGCGACAGACCGGCCGAGATCGCGCCGGAGGAGACATAGACGATCTCCTTGCCGCGCTTCTTCTGCTGGCCCAGCGCGGCGACGATGCGCTGGATCGCGGCCTCGTCGATCGAGTTCTGGATGCTGGTCAGCGACGACGAGCCGACCTTCACGACGATCCGCTGGGCCCTGGGGATCTGCGACGGGCTCGTGATCGGCGAGACCCGGTTCTTCCCCCGGTTCTCGGAGCTGATCTGCTCGACGGACTTCTCCGCCTCCCCGCCCATGCGGTCGATGTCGTTCTTGTGCAAGACCTTCGCCATGCTTGTCCGTGTCCTTCCTGTGCCCCGCTGCGGGGCAGGTCTGAAGAGGTCAGGGGGATCGTGCGTGTCGCTAGGGTGCTGCTGTCGTGCCGCGCTGCGGCAGGGCCGGGCTCAGTCCTCGGTGGTGTCCTGGCCCTGGCTGCCGCCCTGCTGACGGGCTCGGCGCTTCTCGTCGACGGATTCGGTCCACACGCCGGCCAGGCGCTCCGATTCGAGCTCGTCGCGCGCGGCGGTCTTGGCGTCCATCCGATCGTAGAACTCCCGGCGCTTCTGCTCGCGCGTGGGACGGCTCGTGGTGTCCTGCAGTCGCGGATCCGTGCCGCGCGGTGCCGCGAGCAGCTCGGCGCCGCCGACCATGGTGGGCTCCCAGTCGAAGACCACGCCGTCCTCCTCGGGACCGATCAGCACGGCGTCGCCGGGTCGGGCCTTCTGGCGGAACAGCTCGTCCTCGATGCCGAGCTTGGCGAAGCGGTCGGCCAGGTAGCCCACCGCCTCCTCGTTGTTGAAGTCGGTCTGCAGGACCCACTTCTCGGGCTTCTCGCCGCGCACATGCCACAGCGGCTCGAGGCCGCGCTCCTCGCGCGTGATCGTGAAGTCGGGGACCCCGACCTTCCCGCCGCGACGGGTGCGCAGCGGCTCGGGCCGCAGCACGGCCGGTGCGGTCTCATCCGGAGCCTCGGCCTCGCGGCCCTGCTCGACGAGCTCGCCCATGGCGTAGCCCAGCAGGCTCATCCCCTCGTGCGAGGCCGTGGAGACCTCGAAGACGCGGTAGCCGCGCTCCTCCAGGTCCGGGCGCACGAATTCGGCCAGCTCGCGGGCATCGGGGACATCGATCTTGTTGAGCACCACCAGGCGGGGGCGCTCCAGCAGCGGGATGGAGCGGCCGCCGTCGAGCTTGCCGTCGATCGCGTAGGCGGCCAGCTCGGCCTCGAGCGCCTCCAGATCGGAGATCGGGTCGCGGTGGGGTTCGAGGGTGGCGCAGTCGATGACGTGCACCAGGGCGGCGCAGCGCTCCACGTGGCGCAGGAACTCGAGGCCCAGGCCCTTGCCCTCGGACGCGCCGGGGATCAGGCCGGGGACGTCGGCGACGGTGTAGCGGTACTGCCCGGCCTCGACCACGCCCAGGTTGGGGACCAGGGTCGTGAACGGGTAGTCGGCGATCTTGGGCCGCGCCTTGGACATGGCCGCGATCAGCGAGGACTTCCCGGCCGACGGGTAGCCCACCAGCGCGATGTCCGCCAGGGACTTGACCTCGAGCACGATGTCCCGGGCGTCGCCGGGAAGGCCCAGCAGCGCGAAGCCGGGGGCCTTGCGCTTGGGAGAGGCCAGGGCCGCGTTGCCGAGCCCGCCCTGACCGCCGGCGGCGGCCACGAACTCGGAGCCGACGCCGACCAGATCCGCCAGGACCTCACCGTCGCGGTCCTTCACGACAGTGCCGTCCGGGACCGAGAGGATCAGGTCCTCGCCCTTGAACCCGTTGCGGTCATCGCCCATGCCCGGGCCGCCGTTGGGCGCCGAGCGGTGCGGGGAGCGGTGATACGGCAGCAGCGTGGTGGACTGGCCGTCGACCCGCAGGATCACGGAGCCGCCGTCGCCTCCGTGGCCGCCGTCCGGTCCGCCCAGCGGCTTGAACTTCTCGCGTCGGACGGACACGCAGCCGTGGCCGCCGTTGCCGCCCGCTGCGTGGAGGACCACTCGGTCGACGAACTCGGCCATGGTCTCCCTTCCTTGCCGGGCGTCCCGCGCCGGCAGCTGATCGGCGCCTGAGGGCGCCGAGATGTGCGTTCCGCCAGGCGTTCAGCCGGCGGGGTCCTGAAACGGAAGAGAGGGCGGGCGCACGTGGCACCCACCCTCTGACTCCTCATGGTGAGCGTGACGCGGATGATCCCGCGTCGAGCGACCGCTGCAGCGCCCCCTCAGGGTCGCTGCAGCGGTCGCCGGGTCACTCAGCCGCTGCGAGGACGTTGACGACCTTGCGGCCGCGCTTGGTCCCGAAGGCCACCTGGCCGGTGGCCAGGGCGAACAGGGTGTCGTCCTTGCCGCGGCCCACGTTCTCACCGGGGTGGAAGTGGGTGCCGCGCTGACGCACGATGATCGAGCCGGCGTTGACGGACTCGCCGCCGAAGCGCTTGACGCCCAGGTACTGGGCGTTGGAGTCGCGGCCGTTGCGGGTGGAGCTTGCGCCCTTCTTATGTGCCATGGCTGCTGCCTGCTTTCGCTAGTCGGTCCGGTTCGAGCCGCGGAGGCTCGGGCGGACCCATGGAGTGTGGAGAGGGTGACCGGGTGGGTCAGGCCTTGATGTCGGTGACCTTCACGGTGGTCAGCTCAGAACGGTGACCCTGGCGCTTCTTGTAGCCGGTCTTGTTCTTGTACTTCATGATGCGGATCTTGGGGCCGCGGAGGTTCTCGACGACCTCGGCCGTGACCTTGACGCCCGAGAGCTTCTCGGCCTCGGAGGTCACCTTGTCGCCGTCGACGAGCAGGAGTGCGGGGAGCTCGAGGGTGCTGCCGGTCTCACCGGCGACACGGTCGAGGGTCACGAGGTCGCCGACGGCAACCTTCTCCTGGCGGCCGCCTGCGCGGACAATCGCGTAAACCACGGGGAACTCACTTCTCTCGAGTAGAAATCACTGTCTGGGGGCGCAGACGCTCCTGCCTGACTGACGACGCCGAGATCACCGTGGCGTCGGCCTGCCAGTGGGATGGAGACAGTACGGCCGACGCGGCTTCTCAGCGGTCAGGAGCTGCACCCAAGTGTGCCTTCCGAAGTCCCGCACTTATGACATGGACGGTGTCGCGAGGGGTCATGCGGCATGGCACTGAGCAAGCAGATTACTCCATCGTCACCGCTGCGGACAAGGACATCGCCCCCGCGCGAGTCGTCATCCGGATCACCCCCCGAGCATCCCGCGCAGGGCCGGTGCCAGGTGGTGCCCGTGGTGCACCGGACCGCTGCCCCGCCCCACCTCGAGCTCCTCGGCATGCTCGAGCGCTCCGCGCAGCCAGCCCCGCGCCGCCTCCACGGACTCCGGGAGACGCCCCGAGCGCGCCGCCAGCACGGCGATCGCGCTCGAGAGGGAGCAGCCCGTGCCGTGGGTGCAGCTCGTGTCGATCCGCGCTGCGTCCCACTGCGCCACCGGCTCCTCCTGCCCTGGCCCGACCAGCGCATCAGGGGTGCGCTCCCCCGGCAGGTGCCCGCCCTTGACGAGCACGAGCACGCCCAGCCGATCGGCCAGCCGCCGTCCCTGCTCAAGGGCCTCGGACCACTCCTGCGCCGGCGCCCGGTCCAGCAGGGAGGCGAGCTCCGTGAGATTCGGCGTCACCAGGTCGGCGGAGCCCAGCAGCTCCAGGACGGCGCCGAGCGCCTCGGACTCCAGCAGGGTCCCACCGGCTGTGGCGACCATGACGGGATCGATGACGCACAGCGGCGGCTTCTGCTCCTGCAGCCACTGCCCCACGACCTCGACGGCACCGGCGCTGCCCAGCATGCCGATCTTCACGGCACCCACGACGACGTCGTCGGAGACGGCCAGCAGCTGATCCCTCAGCACCTCCGGCGGCGGTGTGTGGATCGAGCGCACTCCGCAGGTGTTCTGGGAGACGACAGCGGTGATCGCGCCCATGCCGTAGCCGCCCAGGACGCTGATGGTCTTCAGATCCGCGTGCACTCCGGCTCCGCCGGTGGGATCGGTTCCGGCGATCGACAGGACGCGCGGGACGGCGCGCGGGCTGATGGTGCTCATCGCTGGATCTCCCGTCGGTAGGTCTGCGCCGCCAGGCGCGGATCGGCAGCCGCGCAGATCCCGGAGACCACGGCCACGCCGTCGGCACCTGCGGCCATCAGCCCCGCGACGTCCTCCGGCCGGATCCCGCCGATGGCCACGGCCGGGAGGGCACTCAGGGCTCGGGCCCGGGCGAAGCCGTCGATGCCCAGCGGCTGCGGGGCGTTGGGCTTGGTGGCGGTGGCCCGCACCGCGCCGATGCCCAGATAGTCCACCGTTGCCGGGGGCAGCGCCGCTGCGGCGGCGATCTCGGCCTCCGAGGCGGCGGAGAGGCCGATGATCGCCTCCGGGCCGCACAGCCGACGGGCGTCCTCCGCAGGCAGATCCGACTGGCCGATGTGGACGCCGTCGCAGGCGATCCCCCGGGCGCGTGCGGCCAGGTGGCACTCCACGCGATCGTCCACGACCACCGGGGCCGCGCCGTCGACGGCCGACACGACGGCCTCGAGCAGCTCGAGCAGCTCGCGTCCGGAGGCATCCTTGGCCCGGACCTGGATCATGCTCGTCCCGCCCTCGACAGCCAGCCGCGCGACCTCGGGGACGCTGCGAGGCCGGCTGAGCTGGGGGTCGGTGACGTGGTAGAGCGACAGTGCGGCGGGGTCGAATCGGGGGCTCATCGCCCGGCCTCCTCTGCCTGGCCCGCCCCGGCGGCGGCACCGTCCGCGGCGCTCGGGGCCCCGGCCGCCTCCGCCTCGACGCGGCACCGTTCGGCGACGTCCTCGGGGCGCAGCCCGGCCAGGGCGTCGAGCAGATGCACGGCGAAGGACCCCGGGCCCTGGCAGCGATCGGCGGCGTCCTCGGCCGCCAGTCCCCAGACCAGGCTCCCGGCCGCGGCGGCGTCGGCGGGGTCCTGCGCGACGGCGGCGAAGGCCGCGATCACGGAGCCCAGGGCGCACCCTCCGCCCACCACCTGGGTCAGCAGCTCGTGACCGTGCGGCACGCGCAGCGTCCCCGATGCGGAGACGATCAGATCGACGGGCCCGGAGATGGCCACGGCATCGGCGCAACCGGTCGACACGAGCTGCCGGGCGGCCTGCACCGCGGCCTCCGGGGCATCCGTCGTGTCGATGCCGCGGCCCCCGGCCCCTCCGGTCAGAGCCAGGACCTCCGACGGGTTGCCGCGGATCACCGCGGGACGGGACTCCAGCAGCTCGGCGGCAAGGGCGGTGCGGATCGGCAGCGAGCCGATCGCCACCGGGTCCAGCACCCAGGGTCGGCCTCCGGCCTGCCGGGCGGCAGCGGCCTCGCGCATGGCGCCGCGCTGCTCGGGATCGGGAGTGCCCAGATTGATCAGCATGCCGTCGGCGATCTCGGCGAACGGCCCGGCCTCCCCCTGGATGTCCGTCATGGCCGGAGCGGCGCCGAGGGCCAGCAGGGCGTTGGCGGTGAAGTTGGAGACCACCGTGTTGGTCAGGCACTGCACCAGGGGGCGCGTGCTGCGCAGCTGCTCGAGCAGCTGGGCCATCCGGGCCGAGACCGGCCCGGAGGCGTCGTGCGATGGATTCAGGGTGCGACTGTGCGTCATGGCGACAATCCCTCCGCTAGTGCGAACTAGTTCAGGTTCGACGGGTGTGCTCTCAGCCGCCTGCTCGGGCGGCACCCCGTGTCGTGCCTGCTCAGTCTACGCATGATCCGGCTGCCCGGGCGAAGACGACGACGGCCGCCTCCCCTTCTCGGGGAGACGGCCGTCATGCGATCGGGTCGTCCCATCGGCGCCGGCCGATCACCGGCGCCGACTGCGCTCAGGAGCGCCCGCGCTCACCCTGCGAGGCGTCCCCGCCATCCTGCGCCGGACCCGCCTGGGGTGCGGCCTCCGGGGCGCTGGCGCGGCGCGAGCGGCGCGGGCGACGGCGCGGACCGGCGGCACCGGGCTCGCGCTCGCCCAGCGAGCTGGCCAGCGACTCGAGCTGCGAGCCGGACGAGCCCCCGGCGCCCAGCGCCTCGGCGGCGCTCTGGCCCTGCGGCAGCTCGATGACCTCGCCGTTGATCGTCACCTGCGAGGCTCCCTCGGAGGTCGAGACCACCGAGGCGCTGCCTGCGGTCACGGTCGCCGAGGCGGCCGGAGCCGCAGGAGCCGACTGCGGGGCCTCGGGCGTGCCCGCCGGAGCAGCCGCACGACGCGAGCGACGCGCCCGCTGGCGCACCGGGGCGGCCTGCTCCGCGTCCGCATCGCGCACCGTCGCCGTGCCCTGAGCGGCCGGGGCCGTCGGTGCGGCCGGGGCCTGGACCGGCTCCGGCGCCGCCTGGGCAGCGGCCGCGGTGCGGCTGCGACGCTTCTGCTGAGCGGCTGCCGCCTGCTCGCCCTGGGAAGCACCCTGGGCCGCCTCCTGCGACTCGGCTCGCGCCGTGCGCGATCGCCGCTCACGTCGTCCCTGGGCGCCCTGAGCGGCGTCCCGGCGCTTCGGCTCCGATGCCTCTCGCGGCGTGGCCTCGCCGTCGGTTTCCTTCTCTGGGGCCGACTGATCCGCCGCGTCCTCGCGCGGGGCGCTCGCCTCGGGAGCCTCGCCGGAGGCCGCACGGATGCGCGCCTCGATCAGGGAGCGGGTCTCGTCCTCGGAGCGGGTCCCGGACTGCGCCTCGGACCGGCCGCGGCCGCCACGGCCGGAGGAGCGCTCACCGCGCTGCCGGCGCTGCCCGGAGCGGCCGTCCGACTCACCGCGGCCCTGCTCTGCCTGGGCGCCGGTGTCCTGGCCCTGCGCCGGATCGGCCTGCGGGGAGTCCTGCCGGTCGCTCTGGGCCTGGTCGCTGCGGTCCTGATCGTCCTGGTCCTGCGGGGCCTGGCCGTCCTGACCGCGGCCGCGCGAGCGCTTGCCGCGGCGCTTGCGACGACGCTTGCCGCTCTCGCGGGAGTCCTGGGACTCCTGCGGGCGCTGGCCCTGGGACTCCTGGTCCCCGGCGGGCTCGCTCGCAGAGGCTGCCTCCGTCCGCTCTCCTGCCGAGGCGGAGGAGTCGGTGTCGTGGCCGCTGGCCGAGGCGATCGCGGCCAGGGCGCTTCGGGTGGCCTGTGCGCGCTTGGCCTGCTCCGGATCCTCGGCGCGCGGACCCTGCTCGTCCTGAGCGCCCGGGAGACGACGGCTGCGCTTGCGGTCGTTGCGACCCTGCCGGTTGTCCGAGGAGCCCGAGCTGCGGCCCTTGAGCGGGTGATCGTGGACGACCACGCCGCGGCCGTCGCAGGCCTCGCAGTCCTCCGAGAAGACCTCGAGCAGGCCGGTGCCCATGCGCTTGCGGGTCATCTGCACGAGCCCCAGCGAGGTGACCTCGGCGACCTGGTGCTTGGTGCGGTCGCGACCCAGGCACTCGACCAGGCGCCGCAGCACGAGGTCGCGGTTGGCCTCGAGCACCATGTCGATGAAGTCGATGACCACGATGCCGCCGATATCGCGCAGGCGCAGCTGCCGCACGATCTCCTCGGCCGCCTCGAGGTTGTTCTTGGTGACGGTCTCCTCGAGATTGCCGCCGGAGCCGGTGAACTTGCCCGTGTTGACGTCGACGACGGTCATGGCCTCGGTGCGGTCGATCACCAGGGAGCCGCCCGAGGGCAGCATGACCTTGCGCTCCAGTGCCTTGAAGATCTGATCGTCCACCCGGTAGTGGGCGAAGAGATCCTCGTCCCCGTCCCAGCGGTGGACGCGGTCCAGCAGGTCAGGAGCCACGTAGGTCACGTAGGCCTCGATGCCGTCCCAGGCCTCCTGGCCCTGGACGTGCATGGCGGTGAAGTCCTCGTTGAAGACGTCGCGCACGGTCTTGATGGTCAGATCCGGCTCGGCGTACAGCAGCTCCGGTGCAAGCGTCTTGCCCTGGGCCGCCTTCTCCTGGATCTGCTCCCACTGGGTGCGCAGGCGGTTGATGTCGTTGGTCAGCTCCTCCTCCGAAGCCCCCTCGGCGGCGGTGCGCACGATGACGCCCGCACCCTCCGGGAGGTGGTCCTTGAGGATCTTCTTCAGCCGCTGGCGCTCGACGTCGGGCAGCTTGCGGGAGATGCCGGTCATCGAGCCGCCGGGCACGAACACGAGGTAGCGCCCCGGCAGGGAGATCTGGCTGGTCAGGCGCGCGCCCTTGTGCCCCACCGGGTCCTTGGTGGCCTGCACCAGCACCGGGTCTCCGGGCTTCAGCGCATTCTCGATGCGCTTGGCCGCACCGTTGAGGCTCGCCTTGTCCCAGTCGACCTCGCCGGCGTAGAGGACGGCGTTGCGGCCGCGGCCGATGTCCACGAAGGCGGCCTCCATGGACGGCAGCACGTTCTGGACCTTGCCCAGGTAGACGCTGCCGATCAGCGAGTCCTGCTGGGTGTGCGAGACGAAGTGCTCCGCGAGGATCCCGTCCTCGAGCACGCCGATCTGGATGCGGTCGTTCTTCTGCCGCACCACCATGGTCCGCTCGACCGATTCCCGACGAGCCAGGAACTCCGCCTCGGTGATCACCTGGCGGCGGCGCCCGGTCTGACGCGACTCGCGACGACGCTGCTTCTTGGCCTCCAGGCGCGTGGAACCCTTGACCGACTGCACAGTGGTGGGCGCGGAGCCGTCGACCACGCGCGCGGTGCGGATGCGCGTGATGGTCTGCTCCGGGTCGCCGTCGTCCCCGCCGATCAGCTCCAGATCCTCCGAGCCGCGACGGCGCCTGCGCCGACGTCGGCTCGTGACCCCAGCACCGGGCTCCGGGTCCTCGTACTCGGCCTCCTCGGCCTGCTCCTCCTCCTGCACCTCGCGCAGACGAGCCTCCTCGCGCTCGCGCTCGGCGCGCTCCCGTGCCGCGGCGACGTCCTCCGGGGCCGGGGCGTGGAAGAGCAGCGACGTGGCCGACGCCGCGCCGAACGCGGCGAACGGATCCGCCGTCGGCTGCTCGTCCTTGGCCTCCTCGTCCTTGCCCTGCTGCGGCGGCTCCTGCTGGGCCGGCTGCTGCTGGCTCTGCGCCTCCTGGGCCTGCTCGCTGCCGCCCAGCGGCGCGGTGCGCAGGATCGTGGTGCTGGCCTGCTCCTGCGTGTGCTCTGCGGACTCGAGCGCCTCGAAGGCGGTCTGCGCCGGATTTGCCTGCTCGGCGGCCTGGCCCTCGGTCTCGACGCGCTCGCCCTCCTGCTGGGACTCCTCGTCCTGCGCCGGCTTCGCCTGCTCGCTCTGGCTCGTCTCGGTCCCCGCTTCGACCTGCTCGACCCCGTCCTGCTCGGACTCGGCCGTCGTCGACGGAGCGGTCTCGGCCGACGCCGTCTCGGCTGCCGTCGGGGCCTCCTGAGCCGTTCCCGTGACGTCGATCTCGGTCTGCGACGACTGCGCGTCGGGTGCGGTGGAGGGGCTCTCCGCCGGGACGTTCGAGTCCTCCGGCGAAGAGTCCGACCCGGGCTGTGCCTGCTCTGATGCCATGTGTGCTGTGCTCCTGCGGGTACCAGCCGTCCGCACCCGGCGGTCCCCCGGTCGTGAGCGCCGTGCGTGGCCCCGAGGGGTCGCGCGGCTGCTGCAAGAAGTCGTGTGTGTGCGCTGCGCGGGGGCGCTGATCGCCGGGCGCGCAGGCCGTCACGGATCCGAGTCGCCGGGGCGGGCCCTGTAGGACCCTGCTCACGGCCGATCTTGTCCGGGCGGCGGACGCGCTCGATCCTTCCGAGAGCTGCGGCCGCGCCGACCGGGTCGGAGCCGTCGACGGACCCTCCCACGGGTGCGGCCGAAGGAGGACCGCTCTCATTCTGACACAGCGCTCCCCCGGAATGAGGCACATCACGTCCGGGCCCGGGGTGATCGCCGCGACCCTCACCACCCATCGCCGCGACCCTCACCACCTATCGGCGCGCCCGTAGGATCGGGAGAGTGAACACTCGAGACACTCTGGACTCCCCCACTGACGAGCCGGGCCGCGCTCACGCCGCCGCGCGCGGCTCCAAGCCAACCTCCCCCCGCCCTGCAGGCGATCTCGGCTGGGCGATCCTGGCCCTGATCACTGCGGCCGCCGGGCTGTACGCCTCGATCTCGCTGGTCGGGGAGAAGCTGCAGATCCTGGAGAACCCGCTGCACACCACGGCCTGCGACATCAATGCGGTGCTCTCGTGCGGCACGGTGATCCGCACCGACCAGGCGGCGGTCTTCGGATTCCCGAACCCTCTGATCGGCCTGGTCGCCTACGCGGTCGTGATCGTGATCGCCGTGGCCGTGCTGGCCGGGGCGCGGTTCCGGAACTGGTTCTGGTGGGGTCTGATCGTCGGTCAGCTCCTGGGCCAGGTCTTCCTGATCTGGCTGTGGTTCGAGGCCACCTTCCAGATCAACGCCCTGTGCCTGTACTGCATGCTCGTGTGGCTGGTGCACCCGTTCCTGCTGATGTCCACGATCGGTCGCAGCGTGCGCACCGGGGCGCTTCCGGGCTCGGCGGCCGCCCGCTCGAGCTCCGGTCTGTGGAGCATGGGCGCGGCCGTGCTGATCGTGGTGATCATCTTCGGCGCCGTGCTGGTGCGCTTCTCCGGCACCATGTTCGGCTGATCCGCCACGGCTGCCCTGGAGCAGCTGCGATGCAGAAGAGCGAACGCCCCGGAAGAGGCTTCCGGGGCGTTCGGACTGTCATTCCCCCGCATCTGCACGGACCGCAGGACGATCCGTCGGCGATCGGGAGGGACTCACAGCCTAGGGCTGCGCCCGAACCTCCGCAATCCGCTCAAGGGACTTCCCAGTGCTCAGCGCGGCGGCATGCGCAGCGCGCCGTCCATGCGCACCGTCTCGCCGTTGAGGTAGTCGTGCTCGACGAGCATGCTCACCAGGCGCGCGTACTCCTCCGGGCGGGCCAGGCGCGCCGGGAACGGGACGGTGGCCTCCAGCCCGGCGCGAAAGTCCGGGTCGATCCCGGCCATCATGGGCGTCTCGACGATTCCCGGGGCGATCGTGCACACACGGATGCCCTTCGAGGCCAGGTCTCGGGCCGCCGAGATCGTCAGCGCGTGGACGCCGCCCTTCGAGGCCGCGTAGGCGGCCTGCCCGATCTGGCCCTCGAAGGCCGCGACGGAGGCGGTGGAGACGATCAGGCCGCGCTGGCCGTCGTCGTCGACCGGCTCGAGCTCGGCCATGGCGGCCGCCGCAGCTGTCATGACGCTGAAGGTGCCGATCAGGTTGATCTCCACGACCTTCTGGAACAGCCCGATGTCGTGGGGGCCCTTCTTGCTGAGGATGCGCTGGCCCGGGGCGATGCCCGCACAGTTCACGGCCAGGCGCAGCGGGCCGGCCGCTGCCGCCTCCTGCACGGCGGCCTGCACGGCCTCGGGGTCGGTGACGTCGGCGGCGATCAGGTGCACGCCGTCCTGGGCCTCGGCCTTGTCGATCGAGGGCTGCAGGTCCACCCCGTACACGGTGGCTCCCTGGGCGACGAGCGCGGCCGCGGTGGCCGCGCCGAGTCCTGAGGCCGCTCCGGTGACGAGGGCGACGGTGTCCTTCAGCTGCATGGTCTCTCCTTGGGGTTCTCGTTCAGGTTCGGGTCTCGATGAGCGCTGGGCGCGGGATCGGGATTCAGGAGCGCTCGCCGACCCCGGCGCCCTGCTCCTTGCGCTGGGCGCGCAGCACATTGCGCTGGACCTTGCCCGACGGGGTCTTGGGAAGCTCGTCGACCAGGTGGACCCGGCGCGGGAAGGCGTGCGCGGCGTACTCGGTCTTCACGAACCGGGCGATCTCCTCGCCCAGGCCGTCCGCCCGCTGCACGTCGTCGCGCAGCACGACGAAGGCCTCCACGACCTCGCCGCGCAGCTCGTCGGGCACGCCGATCACGGCTGCCTCGGCCACGGCCGGGTGGCCCATCAGCGCCGACTCGACCTCTAGCGGGCCCACCCGGTACCCGGCCATGAGGATGACGTCGTCGTCGCGCGAGGTGAAGGCGAACGCCCCCGAGGACAGCCTGCGGGCCAGATCCCCGGTCAGATACAGGCTCCCGTCGCGCGAATAGCGCTGCGCGGTGCGCTCGGGCTCGTCCACGTAGCCGGTGAACCACATCAGAGGGCTGTCCGGCAGGACGATCGCCAGGCGGCCGGGCTCGTCGTCAGGGGCGGGCCGATCCGCCTCGAGCTCGAGGACCTGCGCTGCGAATCCGGGCAGAGGCCGGCCCATGGAGCCGGGCTCGATCGGGCGCAGCACGTCCGGGTGCCAGCCGTTGACGATGCACATGCCCATCTCGGTCTGGCCGTAGTCGTCGCGGATGGCCGTGCCCAGATGCTGCTCGGCCCACTCGACCAGCTGCGGGTTCAGGGGCTCTCCGGCAGACGAGGCCACGCGCACGCTCAGCGGCTGGTCGGGGCCGGACCCGGAGCGCAGCACCCGGTACACGGTCGGAGCCGCCGCGAGGTTGGTGACGCCGAGCTCGGCGAGAAGCCGCCAGGTCAGCTCGGGGCTGAAGCCGCCGCGCAGCAGGATGTTGGCCCGCCCCATGAACAGCGGGCCCATGAGCCCGTAGTACAGGCCGTAGGCCCATCCGGGATCGGCGGCGTTCCAGAAGACGTCGTCCGCGCGCACGTCGAGACCGTACTCGAGGTAGATGCCGAACGCGGCCAGCGCGCGCACTGGGACCGGGACCGCCTTGGGCGATCCCGTGGTTCCGGAGGTGTAGATGTGCACCAGGTGATCGTCGCCGTCGCGAAGCGCTGCCGGCAGGCCTGCCTGCTGCTGCTCGATCAGCTGCTCCAGCGTCGGGGCCACGACGGGCTCGCCGGAGCCGTCGTCGGCCGTCACGACGGTCCAGCCGGCGTCCTCGCCGCGCAGCTGCTCGGAGTCCAGCTTGGAGCGCTGGGAGGCGTCGCACACCACCACATGAGGCTGGCTGGGCAGCAGCCGCTGGGCGATCGCGGACGGGGCGAAGGCTGTGAACAGCGGGATGTGGATCGCGCCCAGGCGCCAGATGCCCAGCAGCGTCACCACCAGGTCCTCGCCCTTGCCCATCAGCGTGGCGACCCGGTCACCGGGTCCCACTCCGAGCTCGGCGAGTGCCGCCGCCGCGCGCTGCGAGCGCTCGGTGAGGTGCCCGTAGGTCAGCTCCCTGCGGGAGAGGTCCTGCTCGACGACCGTGAAGGCCACGGCCTCGGGATCGTGGCGGTCGCACAGCAGGTGCGCGACCGGGATGCCGGTGCCGCTGACCTGCTCCAGCAGGTCCTGCGCCCTGCGCTCCGGGGTGCTCACGGCGTCTCCTTCGGGGGTGGGATCGTCTTCCGTGCGCGCGTGCACGGGACCTTCAGCAACCTACTGGTGCGCCCCGTGAGTGTGCAACGGCTCACACCCCCTCGGCGCGTCGCGGCGCGTCAGGTACGACGACGGCCGCACCGAGCGGATCGGTGCGGCCGTCGTGATGCTGCGGAGGGCTTCGGCTCAGGCGAACCAGATGCCGATCTCGCGCTCGGCGGACTCGGAGGAGTCGGAGCCGTGCACGATGTTCTTCTGGACCTTCTCGCCCCAGTCGCGAGCCAGGTCGCCGCGGATGGTCCCGGCGGCGGCCTTGACCGGATCGGACACCCCGGCCATGGCGCGGAAGGACTCGATCACGGACTCGCCCTCGAACACGGCGGCCACCACGGGCCCGGACATCATGAACTCGACGAGCGGCTCGAAGAACGGCTTGCCCTGGTGCTCGGCGTAGTGCTGCTCCAGGATCTCGCGGGTGGCGTCGAGCTTCTTGAGCTCGGCCAGGCGGAAGCCGCGGGCCTCGACCCGGGCCAGGACCTGGCCGGTCAGGCCGCGCTCGACGCCGTCGGGCTTGACCAGGATGAGGGTGCGCTCGGTCATTCGGTGCTTCTCCGTCTCTGCCGTGCGCCCTGGACGGGCGCGGTGTTCAGGTCTCCAGGACCACCCTAGGTGTTGTGGGGCATGAGGTTCTTGTCACCAACGGCGTGCTCAGATGAGGCGAGCGGGCTCTTCGCCGCAGGATGGAAGTTCCTACACGACCCATCCACGGAAAGACAGAGCCCGCTCATGCCCCACGCTAATGCACCACTGACCCCTACCGGGCGTCTGCGCATGGTCGAACGCCACCTGCACGACGGCATCCCGATCGCTCACGTGGCCGCCGAGTTCCGTGTCTCGCGCCCGACCGTCACGACCTGGGTGGCCCGCTATCGCGCCGAAGGGCGGCCGGGGTTGAAGGACCGCTCCAGCCGTCCGCACACGGCCACCAGCCAGCTCGATCCGCGGCTCATCGTCCGGATCGAAGAGCTGCGGCGGGAACGGAAGTGGCCAGCCCGGCGCATCCATCACCATCTGCGCGCCGAAGGCCATCAGCTGCATCTGCGCACCGTGGGCCGGTGGCTGCACCGACTCGGGATCTCCCGACTGCGCGACCTCACCCCGGCCGGGGAACAGCTGCGCCGAGCCCCACAGCGCATCCGTACGAGCAGGCCCGGGCAGATGGTGCACCTGGACGTGAAGAAGCTCGGGCGCATCCCCGATGGCGGGGGCTGGTGGGCCCATGGCCGCGGCAGCCAGGCGGCCCTGGCCTCCAAGCGCCAGGGCCGTGTCGGCTATACGTACCTGCACTCGGCAATCGATGCGCACACGCGCTTGGCCTACACCGAGGCCCTGCCCGATGAGCGTGCTGCCACCACGATCGGGTTCTTCTCCCGAGCCCGGGTGTTCTTCGCCGCGCACGGCATCCCCGACCTGGAGCGGGTGGTCACGGACAACGGGAACAACTACCGTGCCGCCGACTTCACCCGTACGGTGCAGGCCCTGGCGGGTCGGCATCAGCGGATCCTCCCGTACACGCCGCGGCATAACGGCAAGGTCGAGCGCTACAACCGGCTGATGGTCGATGAAGTCCTCTACGCGAGGGCCTATGACTCCGAGCAGGCCCGCCGGCAGGCCGTGCAGGTCTGGGTGCATCACTACAACTACCATCGCCCGCATACAGCCTGTGGTGATCAGCCCCCGGCCTCACGCACACCGGCTCTAGTCAACAACGTCATGCCCTCCTACACCTAGTAATTAGTTGAACTAGTGATTGCGAGGCTTGTTGCCTTGCAGTGGTTCAGTTTGTGGTGCTCAGATGAGGATGCTGTTGGTGATATTTGGAGCGTCAGTGCCGCTGCTGGGTGTAGCAGTTGCCGATGGCTCGGCTGTCGCCGACGGAGTTTCGCGTGCCGAGGTGGGTTCGGGCGTTGGGCTCGGTGCTGCGGTCGGTGTGTTGGTGTCGGTTTTCGGGGTGTCCATGTCTGTCCTTCCGTTGGGGTGTTCGGGTGCATATGACGGATGGGGTTACAGGAGTAGAGGACCGCGTTGTATGGTTTCCAGCTTGCCGTCGATCGTTACCCGACGCAGTGAATGTGTTGTCAGGGATTGCGAGCAGGCGGTGTAACTGATGGTGGCCTGGAAATAGGGCTGGCCTGTGGCGATCTTTGCGGCGTTCGTTGCGGAGTATGTGAAGGCGCCAGAGTACCGCATGGTGTACGCGGTGAGGTTCGCGATCTGCGGCACTGCGGTGTCCACGACTGGGCGGGACCAGTTGCTGTTCGTGTTCATCGCTTGCCAGGCGATGGTTCCCAAAGCGGTCGGGAAGTACAGCGTGATGCTCGGTGACGTGATGGTCGTGGAGCTGGTGGCGCCTTCGACCCACAGCCCGCGGTCGGGGTAGCTCCCGCGGCCGTCGATCGTCAGCAGACTGCCAGGGGCGGTAGTGCTGCAGGACTTCCGTACCGTCACGACCCCCTGCAGACCTGGCCGGGGTGATGCAGCCACGGCAGGAGCAGGAGTCGTGAGGGCAATGACGGGCGCGGACCAGGCTGCCGCGGTCAGCGCAGTTCTGCGGGGCATCTGGGGGGCGGAGTGGGTCACGGAGGCTCCTCGAGCTGCGGGGCCGTGGCTCTGTCATCAGAGCCTCGGTAAGTACATACTGAAGAATGCACCAACTGTCACGCCTGGCGCAAAAAACGTGACAGGTCTCACAAGAGCACGGCCGTGGCGCGGGTAGGGGGGTGATCATCCGCGCGGGTTTAGGGCGCAATCTCTGGGTTGCGGGGCCGTCGTGTGGCCGGTGAATCGAGGAAGTGGAGGGTCGGCCGGTCAAGGGAGGCGCCGACCGACCCTGCCGGTGACATGGAAGAACATGTCACCGACTACTCTATGCGTATGCATGTGGTAGTGTTCCGCGGTGCCCAAGGCAGTCTTGGGGGACTCCAGATGGATCGATCTGGGGTAAGACCTTGGGCCGCAGGGGGTTCCTGGCTGAGGGGCCAGGAACCCCCTGATCTTATCCTGTGTGTTAGCTGTGTCTAGACATGGTGGGCAGGTGTCCCAAATGGGACACCTGCCCGAGGTGGTGCTGGTCAGAGGTGGGCTCCTTCCGGGCCGGTGGTCGTGTCGATGACTTCGGGGCTCTCGGGGTGGACGTGACGCTGGTCGTCGGGGAACGGCGTCGGCTCCGGTGTGGTGGTCTGGTCTGGCTGGGTCGCGGAGTCGTGGAAGTTCTGCCATGCCTCGGCTGCTCGACGGTCCTGGGGAGGGGTGTCGGGCAGGACGGTGTCGGGGTCGTCCCAGTCACAGGCCTGGCGGGCGATCAGGGCGGCGTCGATGCGCTGTGTCGGTTCGGTGGCCAGGGAGGAGCGCCAGGGCTCGTTGTGGGTCTGGGCTCGCAGGACGGTGAGGCGATCGGAGATCTTGTCCAGGACCTGACGCACGGTGTGTGTCTCGGCGTCGTTGTCGGAGGTGGGGACCGCCAGGCCGCCGTGGCGGGTGGAGCGGGGCTGGAGGTCTGCGGCCTTGACTGCGGCCAGGGCCTCGCGGGGTGTCTCCGGGGCTGGTTCTTCGGGGACGCGGTGGCCGCGGGCGATCTCGTTGATGATCGCGTGCCAGTGCTCGCTATTGGCCCAGGAGGTGACTGTCTCCGGGCCGTGGGAGCGTTCGACCCATTCCACGGCCTGACGGGTGGCGATCGCCTGTCCCGCGTACCGGAGCTCGTCGGTCAGACGGGGCAGATCGGCGTCCCAACCGTGGGCATGATCGCGGACTTCGTGGGCTGTCATGTCGGTGTCGGAGCGGTCCAGGACGCGCACGAGCTGATCACGGACGGTCTTGGGTGTGATCTCCCGGATCATCTTCCAGGGGTCCGGGGTGTCGGTCTGAGTGTCTTGACCGTCGCTGTCTGGGATGGGCAGGACCGCGGTGTTGGAGTAGCGGCCGCGGGTCATGCCGACGTAGAAGGTCTCTCGCGACGTCGTCGAGGGATCGACGGCGGTGATGGCTCGATCGACGGTCGCGCCTTGGGAGCGGTGAGCGGTGCAGGCGTAGCCGAGCTGCGTGGTGGCGAGGACCTCGGGCGACAGATGGACGGCGGCACCGTTGTCGCGGGCGGCTTCCAGCGCCCCGTCAGCATGGACGCGGGTCACAGTCAGCAGGTCGCCGTTCTTGATGAACTCTCCGTGGTCGTCGAGCACCGCACGCTCGTTGCGGCGGGTGAGGATGCGGTCACCGACTCCGGCGACGGTACCGGCTGACAGCTCGGCGGTATGGGTGCCGTCGACTTCGCCTTCGGAGCGCAGGAGCGCTTGGGCTTGTGCGTTGAGGCGGTCGACGGAGTCCTTGGTGGAGGCGATGAGCAGGGCCGAGCCCTGTGTGCGAGCTTCGGCCCACTGCTGGAAGGCCGTGGTCTCGACGTCGTCGGGGTCGGCGACTCCGGTGATGCGGTCGTGTTCGATCAGGGTGTCGATGGCGTGGTGCTTGCCTTCGCGCAGTGCAAGGGAGTTGGAGGCCTCCCAGTCGTTCTTGAAGCGCCACACGCTGCTGAGGGTGGCGGCGGTGACGTCGGGTCGGTCCTGGTGGCGTTCGATCCATCCGAGGGTTCCGCCGGCTTCGATTGCGCTGAGCTGTGCGGGGTCTCCGACGGCAACGATCTTCGCTCCGGCGTGCTGTGCCTGGTCGCGGAGCTGATCGAGGGCTTGGGTGCCGGCCATGGAGGCTTCGTCGACGATGACGAGCTGGTTCGGGCGCATGGTGTAGCGGTCTTGGGTGGTCTCCAGTTGGGTGATGGTGGCGTTGAGGCGGCGCATCGTTCTCTGCTGCGCGGCCGAGGGTGAGTCGTCCAGGTGGGCGAGAAGGAGGGTCATCTCGTCTCGGGCCTTGTCGAGCTGCTCTTGGCGATGTTGGGCGCCGGGGCCGGCGGATTCCCAGAGCCACTTCGTGACGTTGTCGGTGGGGATGTCGATCTCCTGGCTGAGCACGGAGGCGGCGACGGCTGAGGGGGCGAGCCCGACGATCGAGCCTGTGCCGTGCTGGTCTTCCCAGACTTGGCGCAGTGCGGACAGCGACGTGGTCTTGCCGGTGCCGGCTGGGCCGATGAGGGCGCTGACCGATTGAGGAGCTGTGGCGATGCTCAATGCGGCTCGGCGCTGATCATCTGCGAGGGAGTGCCCGTCGCCGACGGTGATGCTGTCCAGGACGGCCTCGGCCCGGGTGGTGTCGGAGATGACGGGGCCTTGGTTGTTGGTGGCGGCGTCGATGAGCCGGGCTTCGGCATCGAGCTGTTCGGGGGTCGCGTAGGCCGCGGTGTCGTTGAAGGCGTGGTCCGTTCCAGAGGACAGGCCTGGGTGGTGCTGATCGGGGGACTGGTAGCGGTGCGGGGTGAGCCGGACCGTGGAGTCCAGGGCGAGGTCCGTGACGGTATCTAGGAGCTGGTCTCGATCTTCGGGGGTGTGGCACCGCACGGCGGCGAGGCCCCTGGAGATCTCGGCGTGAACGTTGGCGCGGGTGAAGGTCGCACGCTGGGCGGACACGGTCGTGATCGCGCGCTGGGCGATCTGGGTCATCGTGTCGGGCTGGATGGTCTCAGCGGTCGTGATGCTCGGCTGCTGGGCGATCGTGCGGGAGACGATTGCGGCCGGGTTGAAGCCGAGGTCCGAGGCGCGGTCGCGCCACTGGGCGCTCTTGCGTTCAAGGCTGCGGTGGTCGTCGTGGTCCTTGGCCTCGCGGGTGGCGAGGGTGGCCTGACGACGGATGTCCAGGAGATCACCCTCCGATGGTCGGGCACCGTGCTCTTCAGTCCAAGCAGCGATGAGTCGGTCGGCTTCGGCCTCGATCGCCCGCGCTCTGGTGGAGAACTCGTTGATGAGTTCGTCCGGGACGCCTGCCAGTTCGATGCGCGCGTTGCGGTCGGTGAGCTGGAGACCGTCGGCGCTGGTCGTGATCTCGCCGCGGATCTCGGCTTGGGCGCCGATGGTGCGGGCGAGCTCGTCGAAGAGAAGACCGTTGAATCGCTCGGAGGCGGCGACGACGTTCTTGTGCAGGTTGACGGAGTCGAGGGTGGTCCAGGCTCCGTCGGAGGCGCGCTGGATGCGGTTGGCGACGACGCCATGGGTATGCAGCTGCGGGTCGCCGGCACGGGAGTCCCAGTGGTCGAAAGCGGTGGCGACGAGTCCGCGGGTGGCGACTTTGGCGACGCCGGCATGTCCGGCTCGGGTCTAGATGACCCGGTCGTCCAGCCACGACAGGCTCTGATCGACGGCTGCGCGGTGGGCAGCATGGATCGCGGCCTTGGTCGGTTCATCGGCCATGGCCCACAGCACCGAGACGGACTTCGGCACGGAGAACGTGAGGTCGAATCCGGAGACAGGCTGCCGGTCGGACTTCGCGGGCTTGCCGGCGGCGGTCTTGGCTCCCTCGGGGGCCTGCTGGGCGGTGATCGGGGCGCGCCCCAGGGGCTCGCCAGTCGTGGGGTGTGCCGAGTCCTGGAGGAGTCGGCGCGCGGCCTGGGCAGTGACGCGCGTGCCGGGATCGATGCCGAGCCCGGCGGTGCCGGCACCGAGCCATCTGCCGGGCGGGGCACCGGCAGAGGTGTAGTAGCGGGTGAGGTCGCGGGTGCCGGTGCCGGCTACCGCGGCGTCGCCGATCGCGACCTGCTCCAGGTAGTACTCGACGGACATCTTGGAGATGGAGACGGTCATCGGTTCCTTCTACGGGGAGCGGTTGCCGGTCGGGGTGTGCGTGCTGGTGCTGCCGTCTCGGTGGTGCCGGTGCCGGTGGCTTGCCGGAGCCGCTGCCAGGTCGAGACGACTTCCTGGTCGAGCCCGGCAAGCGGCAGTCCCGTGCCGCCGGAAGCTTGCCGGGCGATCCGAACGGCAAGGGCTTCCCATTGCCGTTCGGATGAGCTGCGTCGGCACTTGCCGTTCGGCAAGCTCACGCTGCTCGGCATCGGCACGGAACTTGCCGATCACGTCCCGGAGCTGAGCGTTGTTCCGCTTCTCGGTCTGGAGGTCCTGCCGGGCTTTGCGCAGGGCGTCGGCCAGCTCGGCGTTCTCTCGGCTGAGTGCGTGCTGATCACGGCCCATGGATTCGATCGCCCGCTCGGCGCGACGGTCCGCGGCCGCGGCGGCGACCTCGGCCGCGCGGGTGCGATCGCGGTCGGTCTGGTGGCGGGCGCGGAGCCTGGCGATGGTGCGCTTCTTACCGGCGAGCTGGCGATCAGCCTTTGCCAGTTGAGAGAGGTCGACCATGGCCTGCGACGAGTCTTGCTCGGGCTGGTCATGGGCACGTCTCCAAGCAGCCCGGTCCCGACAGCGCTTGTTGCAGAAGCGCTGGTTGGGCCGGGGATCGGAGATGAGTCGCGTGCAGGCTGAAGCGCCCTGGGTTTCGTTCCGAGGTCAGGACGCAACGGGCGCTGAATCCTGGTCGTGAGTGTAGGCCGCCTCGACCTCCGCGGGAGTGCAGTAGCCGAGGGCTTCATGGAGGCGGGCCGTGTTCCACCAGTGCACCCACCCCATCGTGGCCAGCTCGACCGCCTCGACGGACTCCCAGATCCGCTTGGCGTGAATGAGTTCGGCTTTGTAGAGCCCGTTCACGGTCTCGGCCAGGGCGTTGTCGTAGGAGTCGCCCACGGTGCCCACCGAGGCGCTCACCCCGGCGGTGATGAGCGCGTCCGAATACGCCAGAGAGACGTACTGGGAGCCGCGGTCTGAGTGATGGACCAGACCTTCCCGGCCCCGGCTGGCTCCCGTGCTCAACAGCGCGTGCTCCAGGGCCAGCAACGGCAGCCCCGCAGTGTGAAGGCTGCCCGAGACGGCCCACCCGACGATGCGCCGGGAGTAGACGTCGGTGATGAAAACGACGTAGCAGAACCCACCCAGGATCCTCACGTAGGTGATGTCAGCGACCCAGAGCCGATGCGGCCGATCCGCCGTGAAGCGGCGCTCGACCATGTCAGGGCGGGCATCCGGCTCGCGGGCAGGCTTCGTCGTGATCGGCTTGCGCCCTCGCCTCACGCCCTGCAGCCCGGCGGCACGCATGAGGCGGGCTGCTTGGTCCCGGCTGATCTCCCAGCTGGCCCGACGCATGGCCTGGTGCATCTTCCTGACGCCGTAGACGCTGTAGTTCTCGACATGGACCCGCCTGATCTCCTGCCCGAGCATCGCGTCTCGCACAGACCGCTCAGAGGCGGGCCTGGTCTTCGCGGGGCGGTAGCCGCGCGAGGTGATGAACCCACACTCCGTTGCACTCAGCGTGCGGCAGATGGCCTCGACCCCGAACTGATCACGATGCATATCGATGAACGCGATCATCTCGTCGTGGGGCGGTCGAGCTCCGCTGCGAAAAAAGCCGAAGCCTTGCGCAGGATCGGCGGATTCAAGCGGTCAGCGCAACATCTCCTGTGAGATGGGACAGTCACTGATCACAGGAGGATCCGGATGCAGGGCAAGCACGGTCATCTCAGCCGGGAGCAGAAGCAGCTGGCGCTCAGGCTGCACGCGAGGGGCTGGCGGCTGGTCGATATCGCCAAGGAGATCAGCTGCAGCGCGCCGCTGGTCGGCATCATGGCCCGCGCCGGCAGGCACCTTGACGCCAGGCCGTTCGGGTGGGAGCCACGTCAGGGCTGTCTGACGATCGACGAGCGCGAGCAGATCCTGCTCGGGATCAATCGCGGCGATACCTTCACCGCGATCGCCGAGCAGCTGGGGCGTGCGGTGTCGACCGTCAGCCGTGAGGTGAAGCGCGGTGGGGGTCGCTGCGGCTACTCGGCGTGGCGTGGTCATGAACGTGCCCGCGAGCAGGCGCGTCGACCGAAGCCGTTCAAGCTTGCGTCGGGCCGGCTGCTCGAGGAGGTCGCCAGCCGGCTGGAGCAACTGTGGTCACCTGAGGAGATCGCAGCGCGCCTACGGTTGGATCACGCCGACGACCCGGAGATGCGCGTGAGCCACGAGACGATCTACCAGTCGCTGTTCGTGCAGGGCCGAGGCGAACTGCGCCGTGAGCTGGCGCGGTGCCTGCGGTCCGGAAGAGCGGCCCGCAAGCCCCGCGGAACCACGGACGGTCGCGGCCGCATCCCCGGCATGATCATGCTCAGCAAGCGCCCCGCAGAAGCCGACGACCGCGCCGTGCCAGGCCACTGGGAAGGAGATCTCATCCTCGGCGAGGGCAGCCGCAGCGCCATCGGCACGCTCGTTGAGCGCTCGACGCGAATGACACTGCTGCTGCACCTGCCCGACGGCAAGAGCGCCGAGCAGGTCGAGGCCGCGATGCGCGCCGCAATCAGCAAGCTGCCGTCCTCGTTGATTCGAACGATCACCTGGGACCAAGGCGCGGAGATGTCCAAGCACGCCGCGTTCACCATCGCCACAGGAATCCCGATCTACTTCTGCGATCCCCACTCGCCCTGGCAGCGGGGGAGCAACGAGAACACCAACGGCCTGCTGCGCCAGTACCTGCCCAAAGGCACCGACCTGAGCGTCGTCAGCCGCGAGGAGTTGGACGCGATCCAGGACAGCCTCAACGGACGCCCCCGCAAGACGCTGGGCTATCTGACACCATCAGAGAAGCTCGCAGAGTTCCTTGCGCCCACCGCTTGAATCCGCCATCTCGTTGCCGCGGCGCAGCTCAAGATTCTCTCTGCGCAGCTTGGTGATCTCCTCGGCTTCAGCGGTGCTCAGCCCTGGAGCCTCGCCCTGATCGATGCGGTCCTGCTTCCACCAGTTCCTCAGCGTGTGCGGTGAGATCCCGCCGAGGGCTTCACCGACGGCGGTGCAGGCGACCCAGCCAGAGCACTGCTCGGCACGGACGCGTTCTTCGATGAGCTTCAGGGCTCGCGCCTTGAACTCGGGGGTGTACTTCTGGGGCATGATCCGATCCTCCTTGAGGAAGTAGGTCGGAACGAAACCCAGGGCGCTTCACACATCCCGCCACGGCGCCCCAGTCCGGTATTTCCACGCGATCCCCTCAACAGCGAGCCGATGATCCGTCCACGGCCGCGAGCGGCCAGTGGTCGACGGCATCAACGGCTCTATCACGGCCCACAACCCGTCAGAGATCTCCTGTCGCGTCACCGTTCAAGGCTCACCCAGCCGAGGTCGAAACCTCTTGATCAACACGGCCTAGTGGGGCCCGGAGCTCGCTTCAGCGCGCGGGCGTCCCGACAACGGACCACAGCAGCTGCGCGGCCTCGACCAGCGCCTCGGCGAAGCCGTCGGGGTCCTCGGCCGTGTCGGCGCGGAAGCTGAGGCAGAACTCGAACTCGCGCTCGCCCTTGGTGTAGGCGATGCCGAAACCGGCCGCGGAGGTGGGGGCGAAGGCGTAGCGCACGATGGACTGCGCCCCGCCCACCGAGGTGGTCGACAGGAAGTCCTCCGAGAGCGCCTCCAGCGATGGATCCCCGAGCAGCCCCTTCCGCACCTGGTCCTCATCCGCCATGAGCCGAAGGCCGGTGACGTGGCGCTGCGGGCCGTGCCCAGCCTTGCACGCCTTGATCCAGTCCTTGTGCGCCTCGATCGCAGCGCGCAGCTGCTCCTGGGTCGCGGTGCCCTCCACGGCGGCGGCCGCGAGCTCGACGGCCTGGGCCGTCACCGGGCGCAGGCACTCGGTGCGCCCGGCCTGGAAATCGCGGACGTCGACCGACTCGTAGACGCTGCGCACCCGTCCGAAGGCCAGCTGCTGGGCGATCGTGAAGATCAGCTGCTGGACTGCGTCGTCGCTCATCCGGAACGGCCGATCCTCGGCGGCCGCGCGCGGCACCGTGACGAGGCGCACCGACAGCGGCTCGGCGGCCCGAGACACGCCCTCCAGCCCGGTGCGCACGCGCTGGGCCTGCTCCGCAGTCATCGACCAGGCGAGCTCCGGGGCCTCGATGACCAGCTCCGGAACGGCGGCAGGGGCGTCGTGGATCTCGACCTGCTGCATGCGGCCCACGGCCGCCAGCACCGTGGCCCCGTCGATCGTGCTGTGCTCCACGTGCACGCCCGTGAAGGAGTCGTGCAGCGCGATCTCGTAGGACATGGGCTTGCGCACCCAGGCCTCGTGGAAGCCGAAGGCCAGGTGCTGCAGGTGCTGCTCATCCGTGAGCTGCTGCTCCTGCAGGTCCACCGTGTACACCAAGCGGGACAGCCGGTCGTAGGTCCGCGCGTTCGCCGAGTCCTGCAGCAGCTCCTCGAGGATCTCGGCGGCGTCGTCGGCGGGCAGCCAGGAGACCGCGCCGAAGGGCAGCTCGTCCCGGGCTCCGCCCGGCGCGGCGACGATCGTGCGCAGCGCCTGCGCTATACAGGCGGCGCTGCGGGGCTGGCCGTCGGCATCGGCGATCGGCAGCACTCGGAGGCGCCCGCGGTGGAGGATGCCGATCTCGGCGTCGGCGGCCTCGACCCGCGGCCGGCGGATCTCGTCCATGCCCGCCTGCGGGTGCCGCAGCCCGCCGCCCAGGGCCTCCCACTGCTGCATGCACAGGTGCGCACCGCGCGGGCTGACCTCCACCGGGGTCTCACCGCGCAGCTGCTGCAGGTGGACGGCGGCCGCGCGGTGGATAAACCGGGCTGCGCGGTCGAGGCCGGGAGTCCCGGGCTCGTCGGCCAGCTGGAAGCCCACGCTCGTGCTCAGCGGCAGGGACTCGCGCGTGCGCAGGTAGCCGCGCAGCCACTCCCGCGACAGCCAGCTGCGACCGGCGGCGTCCTCCCGCCGGGCGAAGTCCAGCAGGCGCTGCTGCAGCACGGGGGCGTCGCCGGCCAGCCACTGCCGGGCGGTCTCGCGGGTGCGCTCGGCCTCGGCGTCGTCCTGGAGGGGTCGAAGCGCGCTGAGCAGCCGCTGCACGGTCGGCTCGAGCTCGGGCACAGGCAGGACGGTTGTGGTCATGGGTGTCCTCTGGGAGAAGGCGGCGGCGATGACGGCCTCTCGATTCTCGCAGGCGGCGAGCAGGCCCGGCAGAGCGCGTCAGCGACTGTGATCAGGGCCACGTCACCCGGACTCGCTGCGGCTCGCGGCAGGTGCCGCGGGTGGTCGCGCCCTAGAATCGGGCGAGCCCCGCGGCACCGAACTCGGGGCCACGATGATGCGAGGAGGGTCGGCGCCTTGGAGCTGGATCTGCTGCAGGTGCGCGCCGGCGGCCAGGGGTGGGGCCCGGTGGACGCCCTCGTCCAGCTGAGCGCGCGTCTGCTGGACGCACGGCTGATCACCATCGATGAGCGCGCCCGCCCCACGGCGCTGCAGCGCGGCGCCTCCGCGATCCCCCGGCTGCTCTCCGCCTCCTCGCGTCGTCTGCTGGTCATCGCCCCGAATCCGGCGCACCTGGCCCAGGCCGCGCGGATGCGGCACTGGCTGCCCGGCTATGCCTCGACCGCGGCCTGGGTGATCGACTCGTTCTGGACCGAGCGCATCGCGCGCTTCGCCCGTACCGGACGGCACTTCGATCACCTGTTCATCACGGACCCCGGACTTCGCCAGGAGTGGGCAACGCTGACGGATGCTGCCGTCTCCGTGCTGCCCTGGGGCGCCGACACCCTCGCCTTCCCGCTGCAGGACGGCAGCCGGAGCACCGATCTGCTGCGGGTCGGACGCCAGCCCTCAGCCTGGGACGACGACGCCGCCATTGCGCGCCTGGCCTCAGCGCGTGGGCTGCGCTTCGAGGGACGCCCACCGCTGGATCCTGCGGACCCCGCCGGCAGCTATGAGCAGGTGCGGTCGGCACTGCTGCGCACGCGCTTCATGCTGGCGTTCTCCAACCTGGTCAGCCCCACGACCTACACCCACCCGACGCGGGACTACCTCACGGGCCGCTGGACCGATGCGCTGGCGGCCGGCGCGGTCGTCGTCGGGGCGGCGCCGAGCAGCGCCGCGCAGCTGCTGTGGGAGACGGCCACGGCGGAGGTCTCCCCCACGGATCCGGTCGTCGGACTCGAGCGCATTGCCGAGCTCAGCGCGCAGTGGACCCCGGGCTCGGCACGAGCCCAGCAGCTGCTGGCCCGGCAGAGTCTGGACTGGCGGCATCGTCTCCGCACGCTGTCCGAGGTCCTGGGGCTGCCAGAGCCCCCGGAGCTCACCCGGGAGCTGAGCCAGCTGGTGCCGCCGCGATGAGCGCCGATCCGCTGCGCCGCCTCAAGCACCGGGCCTTCCTGGCCCGCCGGGACGCCGGGCTGGTGGGAAGCAGCCTGCTCAGCCGCCGGACCGGAGCACTGGCCCAGCAGCTGCGGATCGCCCGTGCGGGTCTGGACCTGCCGCCCCTGGCGGCTCACCGGGGCCTGTGGGCCGTGGGCATGGTCCGCGATGAGGCCGATGTCGCGGCCGAGACGATCCGGCATCTGCTCGAGCAGGGAGTGGAGCGAGTGCTCGTAGCGGACAACCTCTCCACGGACGGCACCGGTCGGATCCTGCGCGAGCTGGCCGCCGAGCATCCTCAGGTCCTGGTGGCCCGGGACGCGGAGCCGGCCTACGTGCAGTCCGCCAAGATGACGATGCTGGCCGATGCCGCGGCCCGTGCGGGTGCCAGGTGGGTCATCCCGTTCGACGCCGACGAGCTCTGGTACGGCGCTGAGGGCACTCTTGCCGAGACGCTGTCATCCGCACGCGCTCCGATCGCCCGGGCCGTGGTGCACAACGTGTTCCCCTCCCCCGACTCCGAGCACGAGCTCCGGGTGGATCGGACCCCCCACTACGACGACAAGGTCGCCTTCCGCCCCTTCCCCGGGGCCGTGGTGGCCATGGGCAACCACGAGGTCAGCCGACCGGGCAGATCCGAGTCGTCGCTGCGGATCCTGCACCGCCCCTGGCGCAGCTACGAGCAGTTCGTCCGCAAGGCCCGCGGCGGAGCCTCGGCCCTTGCACTGACGCAGCTGCCGGCCGAGAAGGGGTACCACTGGCGAGCCCTGGGCGCACTGTCGGACGACGAGCTGGGCAGGGCATGGGAGTCGCTGCTCCAGGGCACGGCATCGCAGGAGATCGCATGGCGGCCCCGGGGGAGCCTGGTGCCGCTGGGGCCGCGGCTGCCGCGCTTGTGGGACGAGGTCCGGCGAGCGCTGTGAGGCACTGCCTGCCAGAGCACGGACGTCGTCCACGATCCAGAGGCGCCAGCGGCCCTCAGCGCCCGACGAGTCGGCGCAGTGGCGCCTCCGCGGCCGGGACCCTCTCGAGCAGAGGGCGGACGGTGCGCTTGGCACGCGACCAGGCGCGCGCCCGAGCTGCGCGTGCGAGCCGCTCCGGGCGGGTCATCGGGCTGCGCACGCGGACGCTGTAGCGATCCAGCAGGTGCTCGGGCACGAGCTCCTCCCCCACCCCGAAGCGCTCCGCGAAGCGGACGACGCCCAGCGGCTTGTCGCCGTGGCCGCAGAAGTGCATGACCAGCGCGTCCGAGAGGGAATCCTCGTAGTAGTGGCCCCGGGAGTTCAGCGCGCGGTGTCCGACGATCTGCGTGCGCTCGAGCAGATCGGTCGTGGAGAGGGCCCACCACATCTGGTCCTGGTCGCCGCCGGTGAACAGCCCATCGCGCTGCGGATCCCACCACTCGCGCACGGCATCGAGTTCGGCGTCCTCCATGAGCCGCAGCAGCCTGTTCGCGTCGTCGCCGCGGCGCAGCAGGAAGACGCCCGTGTTGATGCGGGACCAGAAGCCATTGGGCTCCTCGGGCCCTTCTGCGATGACCAGGAACTTCCCGTCCTGCTCTGCGTCCTGGGCAAGACGGCGGATGCCGTCGGAGTCGAAGTCCGTGAAGTAGGCGTCGTCGTCGATCCACACCAGCCAGTCGTAGTGCTCCAGGAGACGGCGGATGATGGCTGTGGAATAGAGGAAGGGGTTGTCGATCCCCTCGTCCAGTCCGATCTCCAGCCGGTAGTCCAGACCGTGCTCCCGGGCATAGATCAGGTGATTGACGTAGGAGCGGAAGCGGATCTCGTCTCCGCCGGATACCAGGCCGATGGACAGCTCCTGCTCGCGGCCGTGCCCGTGGGTCATCGTGACTGCTCCTTGAACGTGCGCGTATAGGCGCTCAGGCTCTCCATCGCCTGAGGCAGGGTGCCCTCGGCTCCCAGCAGGGAGTTCCTGGGACGCGGCGCCGCACCGGGGCGGTCCCGGAAGAAGTCCGCCGTGCTGACGGGGCTCACCCGCTGCGGGTCGTGGCCCGTGAGCTCGAAGACCGCGCGCGCCACCTGGAACCAGCTCATGGCCGGTCCCGCGTTGGTGACGTGCCGGGTGCCGTAGGGGGCCTGCTCGACCACGAGGTCCAGCAGGACCTCGGCCAGGTCGGCGGCGAAGGTGAGACGGCCGTGCTGATCATCCACGACGGCGGGGTCGATCCCCCGCTCGGCCAGCGAGGCCATGGTCCGCACGAAGTTCGCGCCGTCGCCGATCACCCAGCTCGTGCGCACGATCCAGTGCTTCGGCCAGGTGCGCACCGCGGCCTCCCCGGCCGCCTTGGACTGGCCGTAGACGGACAGCGGGGCCACGGGGTGCTCGGGGGCGTGCTCCTGATCCAGCGGCAGGGAGCCGTCGAAGACGTAGTCGGTCGACACGTGCGTCAGGGGGACGTCGTGATCGCGGCAGGCGGCGGCAAGCGCGCCCACGGCCGTGGCGTTGACCTGCCAGGCTCGGGAGCGGCCCTCGGCGGTCTCGGCCTCGTCGACCGCAGTGAACGCCGACGCGTTGAGCACCGCGCGGGCGGTCTCCAGCTCGCTGAGCGGCCAGCTGCCCGGGTCCTCCATGTCCCATTCGCCCCGGGTCAGGGCCCGGTGCGCGATCCCGCGACGACGGCAGGCCGCCACCAGGGCACGGCCGAGCTGCCCAGCGGCACCGAGGATGAGCACGGGCGAGGCCCGCACCGGTGCCACCTGCGCCAGACGCGGATGCTCGCGGTCCTTGTCCGAGAGCTCCGCCTGCTCGAGCGGGACCGGCCAGTCGATCGCCGCGGTCTCGTCGGCGAGGTCCAGGAACGTGTAGCGCGACTGCGCCTCGGGCGACCAGTGCGCGGTGACCAGATAGGTGTAGGCGGTCGAAGGCTCCAGGGTCTGGAAGCCGTTGGCCACCCCCCGCGGGACGAAGACCGCGGTGTCCGGTCCGATCTCCTGCGTCACGACGGCGCCGAAGCTCTCCCCCTCGCGCAGGTCGACCCACGCGCCGAAGACCCGGCCGGTCGCAACGGACACGTACTTCTCCCACGGCTCGGCGTGCAGGCCGCGCGTGGTCCCGATCGCGCCGTTGAAGGAGATGTTGTTCTGCACCGGTTGGATGTCAGGCAGCCCGGCCTCGGTCATCTTCTGCCGCTGCCAGTTCTCCTTGAACCAGCCGCGGCTGTCGCCGTGGACGTCGAGCTGCACGATCAGCAGTCCCGGGATCGCTGTCTCGGTGATCTTCACGGGCGGGACCTTTCCAGAAGAGAGAGCCATGGCACGGACACGGAGGGCGGCTGCCCCGCGAGGCTCATCGGTAGCCGCCGCCGGTGTAGTCGAAGTGCATCTGCGGCCAAGGCTCGAAGCGATGCGCGTATCGCAGGGCCAGAGGCGAGAACACATGCCCCATCAGAGCGCTCCACGGTACCGGGTAGTCGCCCTCCAACCCGTACGGGTCCTGGGCCGGGTGCTGCGCGAGCAGTCCCTGGAAGTAGTCCAGGCGCCGCTCGACCTCGCACAGCCACTGCTCGGTCCAGCTGGAGCCGGGCTTGAAGGCGAAGGCCGCCTGGAAGGCCGTCCTCGTGTAGTAGAGCCGCTGCTGCCTCCCGAGGGGGCCCATGGCGGGGCACGTGTTCCGCGAGCTCATCTCATGCGGTCCGGCGGCCCACAGATGATCGGCCGAGTTCAGCCTCTCGAGCACCGGGGCCCACGGCTGGCGCATGACCTTGAGATCCGCGTAGGCGCCCCCGTGATGGTGCATCAGGTAGCAGCAGAGGTAGTCCGAGCGATGTACGGGGCTCAGGAACGAGAAGGCAGGGTGCAGCGGCGAGCCCTTGACGAGGACGTCGTCGAGGTTCTCCAGCGTGATCAGCGCGATCTCGAGCCCGGCGTTGACCTCCCGCATCACCTGCAGGGCCGTCCGGCGCGGGGCCGTCAGCTCGTTGGCGCCCAGCCAGGCCGCATAGACGACCCGCGGAGCCTCGCCGCGCGGCCCGTGCTCCACATGGGGGAACCGGAGATGGTCGATCTGGAACGTCGAGGAGGCGGGCACCACCACGTCGCCGACGTGCTGCTCATGCTCACTCGGGTCATACCGGTACTCGATGTGCGCTGCCCAGTGCCGACGGGCGGCATCAGGCGCCCGCTTCAGCCGCCGACGGGTCAGCCACAGCCCGTGCTTGATCCGCCGCAGCGGCCGCAGCAGGTCCCTCGGCGTTGGCTCCGGCTCGCTCATGGCCTCGCGCCCCCTGCGCCCCGACGCGCTCCACGGCGCTCGGCCGGGTGCGCAGTCACTGCCCCTCCCGGGCGTAGCCGGCCTCGACGGCGGCCTTGTGCGGGCGCCACCAGGACTCGTTGTCGCGGTACCACTGCACGGTCGCCTCGAGCCCGGCGCGGAGATCGGTGAAGCGCGGGGTCCAGCCGAGCTCCTCGCGCAGAGCGGTCGCGTCGATCGCGTAGCGGCGGTCGTGGCCGGGACGGTCGCGGACGAACTCGAGGTCTTCGGCCGGCCGGTCGAAGATCTCGAGCAGCAGCCGGGCGATCTCCAGGTTGCTGCGCTCGCCGTCCGCTCCGATCAGGTACGTCCGGCCGATCTCCCCGCGCTCGAGGATCCGCAGCACCGCCGAGGAGTGGTCCTGCGTGTGGATCCAGTCGCGCACGTTGAGCCCCTGCCCGTAGAGCCGCGGCGGGCGGCCGTCGATCAGCTCGGTGATCTGGCGCGGGATGAACTTCTCCACGTGCTGATGCGGGCCGTAGTTGTTCGAGCAGCTGCTCAGCGTGGCCTCGAGACCGAAGGAGCGCACCCACGCGCGCACCAGGTGATCCGAGCCGGCCTTCGAGGCCGAGTAGGGACTCGAGGGGCGGTACGGCGTGGTCTCGGTGAACTTCTCCGGATCGTCCAGGGCCAGATCGCCGTAGACCTCGTCCGTGGAGACGTGGTGGAAGCGGGTGCCGTGCCGGCGGGCGGACTCCAGCAGGGTGAAGGTGCCGACCAGATTGGTCTGGATGAACGGAGACGGGTCCGCCAGCGAGTTGTCGTTATGCGATTCGGCCGCGAAGTGCACGACGGCATCCGCCTGGCGCATCAGATCGTCCACCAGCTCGGCATCGCAGATATCGCCCTGGACCAGGCGCATGCGCTGCGGATCGGCTCCCTCCAGGGAGGCCGGATCGCCGGCGTAGGTGAGCTTGTCCAGCACCACGACGTCGTGGGCGGTGGTCTCCAGGACGTGGTGGACGAAGTTGGAGCCGATGAAGCCGGCTCCGCCGGTGACGAGCAGTTCCATGATGAGCAGGGCCTTCCGTGGTCAGTCGGAGCTCGAGGATGAGGCGGAGGCGGCGGGTTCGAGGCCTTCCCCGATCCGGCGGGCCGGGATGCGGCGCAGGATGCGATAGCGCAGCATCCCCTGCAGCGCTCCCAGGTGCCCGCCCAGGAGCCGGGCGTGCAGAAGCCTGCTCTCCCGGTCTCGAGCGAGCAGCAGCCGCGGCGCCTCGCGTGCGACGGTCAGCAGCGAGTCCTTGGCGCTGGGACCGTTCATGCCGCGGTCCCGGAACCGGATCCACAGCAGGATGCGCGCCAGCTGCTGGATGCGCTGCTGACGCAGCAGCGCCCGTGGGGTGGAGCGCAGGCGGTACTGCATCGTGGCAGCGGGCACCCGGAGCATCGTTCCGCCGGTCTCCAGGAAGCGCCAGGAGAAGTCCGTCTCCTCCGATCCGCCCGGGTACGCCGCATCCATGCCGTTGACAGCCCAGTAATCGCTTCGCAGGATTCCGAAGCCGCATCCGGGCACCGAGGGCAGATAGCCGGCGAATCCCTCCTCCGCCACAGTGGGCGGCTCATCCGTCGCCTGCAGTCGCTGCAGGTCGGAACCGATCCCATAGGCTGCGAGCACCGCTGAGTCATTGAACCCCTCATGCAGGAGGGTGCTCGAGGCCAGGCATCGTCCCCCGGCCCGCACAGCATCCGCCATCGCGCTGACCCAGTTCTCGCTGACGAGGTCATCTGCATCGCAGAACAGGAGGATCCTCCCGCGGGCGACAGCTGCCCCGCGGTTCCGCGCGAAGGACGCGCCGTGCTGCGCTGAGGCGTCCACGATCTGCAGGTCGAGATCCTCGCGGAAGCCGGCGGCTGCTCCCGCCAGGCCATCCGAGCTCCCGTTGTCGGCGATCACGACCTCGAAGCGCGGTGCACCGCGCTGGGCAGCCAGCGCCGCCAGCTGCTCTCCGATCACGGCAGCGACATCGTGGGCGGGGATCACCACACTGACCTCGGGCGCACTCATTCGGAGACCTCCGGGGAATCGTCGGGGAGCTCGCGGATGCGGCGGGCGGGCACGCCCGCGTACACGCCGTCGGCGGCGCAGTCCTTCGTCACGACCGCTCCGGCGCCGATCACGCAGCCGGAGCCGATCGTGACGCCGGGCAGGATGATCGCCCCGGCCCCGATCCAGCTGCCGTCGCCCACATGGACCGGGTCCGGGTGCCCCGGAGCGGCCCGCTGCTGCGGGCCGCCCACGGGATGACGGGTGGTGACGAACATGGCTCGCGGCCCCACGAAGACATGGCGCCCCAGATGGACCTCCGTGTCCACGAACACCTGCCGGTTCAGGAAGCTGCCCTCGCCGATGCTGATCCGACGCGGCGGGGCGAGCACCACGCCGTCGCTGATCAGCACTCCGTCCGCCACGCCGGCCAGGCCGAGGCGCTGGAGGAGATCGCGCCGACGGGTGTTGGGCACGATCGGTGTCAGAGCCGCCTCCCATGCCGCGCGCCGCAGCGCGGCCAGTCCTGGGATCCTCATCTGCTCGCCTCATCCTCCGGGGTCGGGTGCATGTCCATCGACGGCGCTGCGGCCTCCTGCAGACCGACGCCGATCTGCGCGTCGGGCATCCGCCTCAGCCAGCGGTACCGGACGGTGCCCTCGGCCAGGCCCCAGGCGATGCTCGTCCTGTGGATGAGCCCGAACCAGTCCGGCGTCTGCCGCCGGCTCAGCATCTTCAGTCCTGCTCCGGCACAGCGCAGCAGCTCCGTGTGCCAGCGGGGCATCTGCGAGGCGGGCCAGGCATCGTAGCGCTGCATCAGCAGGCAGTGGGCCCGGGCGGATCGACGGACGATGCGCAGCTGATCGGAGGCCGACCAGTGCCCTCGGCAGCCGACACGGAGGTGTTCGGCCGAATGCAGTGACACCCCGGCCCGCTGTGCGCGGAAGGCCAGGTCGTTGTCATCGCCTGCCAGCGGGAAGGACTGATCGAATCCCCCGAGCCTCAGCAGCAGGTCCCTCCGTGCGCCGAAGTCGCCGCCGAAGAGCACGGGCAGTGCCTGCCCGTCTCCCTGCCGCACCTCGACGACGGCGTCCTCCTGCGACGGCTCGACGTCGAACCGGGCCCGGATGACCTCCAGCGGATGCTCGAAGGCCCCCTGGGGCAGCAGGTGGGCCATGCCGGTCCACAGATCCGCCGTCTCGAAGGCAGCCGCTCCCTGGGCCAGCCAGCGGGCGGAGACGGCGTCGTCGGCGTCGCAGAACATCAGCAGCTCGGCGCGCGCCGCACCGATGCCGACATTGCGCGCGTAGGACGCACCCTGGTGCGCCTCCGCTCGCAGCACGCGCAGGTCCAGGGGCCCGCCCAGGAAGGGCTGCACCGCCGCAGCGAGGTCATCGCTGGATCCGTTGTCGACCACGATGACCTCGAAGGCCGGCGGATCGACCTGTGCAGCCAGCGCCTCGAGCTGCAGCGGAAGCGTCCGGGCAGCGTTGTAGGCGGGGATGATCACGCTCACCGCCGGTGCGGCGGCGCGATCAGCGGGGGGAACGGTCGTCATGGCTGTGCTTCCTGGGGTGCTCGGGGGTGTGCCCAGTGCGGGTCCTGCGGGATCAGAGTCCAGGGTCAGTCTGGTACTCATCCTCGGGGATCGCCGTCCATTGCGGCAGCAGCAGCGGCGAGTCGCCGTGGTTGTACTGCCGGGTGAAGAACAGCGGAGCGAGGATCTGACGAGGGCGCTGCGCTGGGGGCCGGCTCGTGGCCAGATACCCGCCCCAGTAGGAGAACGTGGAGTTCGTGAGGATCAGCGTCCTTGCTGCGGCCAGCTGGGCGAGGTCCTGGAACATGTCGTGCGGCGGCGGCATGGCCTGCACTGCCCCCCGCTCGGCCAGGAAGCCCAAGTGCTCCATGCACCACGGAGGGTCATCGGAGACCAGCACGAACCGCTCCTGCGCAGTGCTCGGTATCCGTCGCACGGCCTCGCGGATGAAGGCCTCGATGTCCATCCCGTAGCGGCTGCGGTTCAGCGCGTCCGAGTAGTAGTCCCCGCGGCGGACGTTGACCACGACCGCATCCGGCACTGCAGCTGCCACACGTTCGGGGAAGCCCGAGCCCGGCAGCAGCACCTCGCGCACGAACATCGGGATCTCCGGGACCAGGTAGTCGTAGCCAGCCTGCTGGCCCCATTCCACGGTGCGCCGCTGGAGGGGGCCGACCTCGTGCTCCTGGACGGTCCACTCACGCAGGCCGGGGAACTCCTCGAGCCAGGGGCGCATCTTGGGCTTGAAGCGCACCGTCCACCGCTTGCCGGTGCGCCGAGTGCGCGACCAGGCGGTGAGCCACAGGTACAGGAAGTTCCCGCCGTTCATGGGCTCGGCACCCCAGATCACGGAGGGGCTCTGCCGCCGCAGGGGGCCCAGGCTGCGGGCGATAAGCGGCCTGAGAGCATCGAGCGGTCTCGACCCCATCGCCTCAGCCCACCTCCAGCCGGCCGAGCTCGACCAGGTGCGCGAAGTCGGGGTCGCGCTCCACCAGCTCGGACATCGTCCCGCTCGCGCGCAGCCGGCCCTCGGCGAAGTAGAGGATCTGATCTGCGTTCTTCACGGTCGACAGGCGGTGGGCGATCACGATGACCGTCAGCTGTCCGTGCAGCTGCTCGACGGTCTCCGTGATCTGCCGCTCGGTCTCGTTGTCCAGGGCGCTGGTGGCCTCGTCCAGGATCAGCACACTCGGACGCGAGTACAGGGCGCGGGCGATCCCCAGCCGCTGCGTCTGACCGCCTGACAGGCGTGTGCCGGCCTCCCCCACGGTGGTGTCCAGCCCGTGGGGCAGGGACTCCACCACTTCCGTGAGCCGGGCCTTCTCGAGCACGTCGGCCAGGTGGCGCTCGTCGATCTCTCCCGCAGGCGCGGCGAAGGTGATCAGGTCCCGGATGCTCGCGTCCCAGAGGTAGACGCGCTGGGAGACCATGGCCACCCGCGGCAGCCATGCGCCCGGGTGCTCCGTCAGATCCACGCCGCCCACGCAGAGGCTGCCGGTCGAGGGCTCGTACAGTCCGGCCAGCAGGTCGGCGAACGTCGTCTTGCCTGCGCCCGACCCGCCCACCAGTGCCACGGTCGATCCCGCCGGGATGTCCACGCTGACGCCCTCCAGCACAGGGCGCTTGCCGTCCGGGAAGCGGAAGCCCAGATCGCGGACGCGCAGCGGCGCGGTGGGGTCCAGCTCCACGTCACCGCCCGTGCGCCGAGCAACCCCCTGCTGCTCGAGCGTGCGGATCTCCGCCACGAGTCCGCGCAGAGCCGGGGTGCCCGCATGGATCTGGTTGTTGGAGGCCACCACGCGGTTCAGCGCCGGGACGATGCGCATGGCAGCCGCGACGAACACGGCCAGCAGGCCGAAGGCCCTCTCGGGGCCCTGCAGGCCGAACAGCAGCAGCGCCACCAGCAGGATGCCGAGGATCATGACGACCTCGAGCAGGTAGCGCGGCAGCTCGATGAGCACCGACTGGAAGCGCGCCAGCCCGGCGGCCTCCTCCTTGTTCCTGCGGTAGCGCTCGACGAACAGCTCTTCGCGCTGGAAGAGCCTGGTCTCCCGGAAGCCCTCGATCGCCGGATTCAGGGCGGCGATGGCGTCGCGGTCGAGCTCGAAGGCACGATGGGCGAACTTGAGCGACCAGGGCTTGAGATAGCGGGAGAGCAGCACGGCGAAGCCGCCGAAGACGACCAGGGCCGCAGCCGCTGCGATCGGTGACATGGCCACGAGCAGCCCGAGCATCAGCACGATGGACAGCAGGTCCACCAGCAGCGCGAGCCAGCTCGAGAGCACCAGGGAGAACGCCGCGGGCACGGCACCGCCGACCATGTTGGTCATCGCGGACTTGGAGCGCAGGCGGTGATCGACGTAGCGCGCGGCGGCGTAGCGGCGCAGAAGCTCCGCCTGGACGGCTGCGCTGGCCCGATTCGACTGCCCGATGCTCCACCACCGGATGGCGATGACGGCCACGTTCTTGACCAGGAAGGCGGCGCCGACGGCCACCGCTGTGAGGATCAGCAGCCGCCGAGGGTCGGTGCCCGCCAGCGGGACCAGGAACCGATCGACCGCACCCGGCAGCGGGTCCGGGGCGGTGAGCATCTGGGTCAGCGGCAGCATGGCCGCGACCGCCACGAGATCCAGCATGGCCGCCAGCAGCGCGGCGACCGCCATGGCGATGATCCGCCAGCGCATCCGCCACGGCACCAGGGTGAAGACCACGCGCAGATCGGCGATGGTCGACCCGGCCGAGAGGCGGGACTGATCGCTGGGGGGCACAGGCTTCTCCGAAAGGGGGTTGGGGATGCGGCTGCAGGAGCCAGAACGATGCGATCGCATGGGATGCATGTCTCGCCCTAGGATAGTCCCCATGAAGGGCATCATCCTCGCCGGCGGGACCGGCTCACGGCTGCATCCCATCACCCTCGGGATCTCCAAGCAGCTCATGCCCGTCTACGACAAGCCGATGATCTACTACCCGCTGTCCACCCTGATGCTGGCGGGCATCCAGGACATCCTCATCATCACCACACCGCAGGATGCCGAGGCCTTCCAGCGCCTGCTCGGCGACGGCTCCCGATTCGGCATCCGGCTGAGCTACCAGGTCCAGCCCTCCCCCGACGGCCTGGCCCAGGCGTTCCTGCTGGGGCGCGAGCACATCGGCGAGGACTCCGTGGCACTCATCCTGGGCGACAACATCTTCTACGGCCCCGGCATGGGCACGCAGCTGCGTCGCCATCAGGAGGTCCGGGGGGCCTCGATCTTCGGATATCGGGTCAGCGACCCCGCGGCCTACGGCGTGGTCGAGTTCGACGACGCCGGCCACGCCGTCTCCCTCGAGGAGAAGCCGCCCCTCCCCCGCAGCCCCTACGCCGTGCCCGGGCTGTACTTCTACGACAACGACGTCATCGCGATCGCCGAGTCGCTCAGGCCCTCGGCCCGCGGGGAACTCGAGATCACCGACGTCAACAGGATCTTCATGGAGCAGGGCCGCCTCAGCGTCGACATCCTGCCGCGCGGCACCGCCTGGCTGGACACCGGCACGTTCTCGGACCTCAACGACGCCTCCAACTTCATCCGCACCGTGGAGAACCGCCAGGGCCTCAAGGTCGGGGCTCCCGAGGAGATCGCCTGGCGACAGGGCCTGCTCAGCGACGACGCGCTGCGCGAGCGCGCCGAGCCCCTGGTGAAGAGCGGCTACGGCAGCTATCTGCTCGGCCTGCTCGAGCACCAGGACGCCTCCGCTCCCGACGCAGCGGAGCGAGCCCGGTGACCGAGCCCGCCGTCGGCTCCGCCCTCCCCATGGAGGTCCGCGTCCGCTTCGCCCACGCGATGATCGCCCACCTGTTCGCACAGGCGGGGATCCGAGCCCTGCACCACAAGGGGCACACCGCCCCGGAGGGCACCTATGTGTCCGGTCGAGCCTCCACGGACGCCGACGTCCTGGTGCCCCCGGACCAGGCCGCCCGAGCCATCCAGGTCCTGCAGGCCCGCGGCTGGGACCTGGTCACGAGCTACCGGGACGGGTCGATCTTCCAGCACGCGGCCTCCCTGTGGCACAGCCATCTGGGCTACGCGGACATCCACCAGCTGATCCCGGGCACCGGCCCCACGCCCCAGGCCGTCTTCGAGCGGCTCTGGAGCCAGCGCTCCACAGCGGATATGGGCGGACAGCCCTGCACGGTGCCGGGGCGCTTGGACCACCTGGCTCTGATCGTCATCCACGCCGCCCGCGACACCTCGAGGGGGCAGCCGGACACGGCCCACCTCCGCTCGAGCCTCTCGCCCCAGGAATGGGCCGAGGTCCGAGCCCGCGCGCTGGAGCTGCGGGCAGCAGCGCCCTGGGTGGTCGCCACCGGCGAGAGCGCACCCGCCGCGCAGGCGGAGGTCGCGCTGTGGCGCGCACTGCGCGATGGCGCCGAACGGGACGTCCTGCTGCGCGCCCGGATCCACGCCGCGGAGGGCTTCCGAGAGCGGGCGAGCATCACCCTGGGCACGCTGGTGCCGAATCGCGGTCATCTGCGCATGCAGCTCGAGAGGGAGCCGCGCCTGACGGATTACCTGGCGGACTACCGCGACCGGCTCGGGGCCGCCGTCGGCGCGGTGAAGAGGGGTCTGCGCCGATGATTCCCCGCGCACATCCGATGTCCTGGCGACCGGCGCCGACCGTCGTCTGGCTGTCCGAGCCTCACGACGAGACCGCAGCGGACGCGCCGACGGTCTATCTCCTGGACCTCGAGGCCGAGATCCCCAGGATCCTCGAGCAGTCCTCGGCCCTGATCTGGATCGCGCTGCTGGAACGGCTGGCGCACCCCTCGACGTCGGCGGACGAAGGCGTCACGGCCGCACGGATCGCCGAGGATCTGACGGCGGGCGCACCGCTGGACCCGCAGGACATCCAACCGGACATCGAGCGGTTCCTCGAGGCTCTGGGCGCGGACGGTGTGCTGATCCCGGCGTCGAGGGAAGGCATGCGCCAGGACTGATGCCCTGCGCCCCCGTCGCACCGGCTCCGTCCGGAGCAGGCGACGGACCGCTCGTGGTCAGGCCACGGAGGAATGCCGGTGCCGAGCAGCGGATGCCCCGCGCTCCGGCAGCGGGCAGACCACGGACTCCTCGGCCTCGAGCAGCCTCTGGATGCTGGCCATGAACCGGCGCTCGGAGAACTTCGCGGCGTGATCGCGCATGGCCTTCAGGTTCCAGTCGCGCGCCAGCGCCCTGCGGATCCCGGCGGCCAGCGCCTCAGGAGACGGCTGCTCCACGAAGGTCCCGTTGAGGCCCTCCCGGATGGTGTCCAGATAGCCGCCTCCGCGCAGCGCCACCGTGGGAAGGCCCCATGCGCTGGCCTCCAGCGGCGTGATGCCGAAGTCCTCGAAGCTGGCCGCCACCAGGGCCGAGGCATGGGCGTAGGCCCAGCGCAGCTGCGCGTCCGAGATGTCCTGGGCGAAGACCACGCGGTCCCCCGCCAGCGCCCGCAGCCGCTGCTCCTCCGGGCCGCGCCCGACCACCAGCAGCGGCAGATCCAGCTGCTCGGTGGCTCGGATCACGGCGTCGACGTTCTTGTACGGCAGCAGCCGTGCCACGGAGAGCAGGAAGCCCCCCTGCGCCACGAGCCGCTGGGCCCCCTCGATCGGCTCCAGAGGCACGGCCTCCGTCTGCACGGAGTGCGGGGGGAAGATCAGCTGCACATCGTCGCGGTCGTAGACGCGGGAGATGCGGTGCTGGACCTCCGTGGAATTGCCCACGTAGACGTCGTGACGGGCCTGCGCCCGCTGGTCCCAGGGCTCGAGCACCGGGTGCATGGCCCGTGCCAGCACGCCCTTGGGAGAGCTCCACCAGGGCCCTCCCACGTAGTCCTGCAGCAGGTGGACCCAGCGCGCCGGGGTGTGGCAGTAGACGGCGGTCTCGCCCGTGAAGCGGAAGCCGTGCGCCCAGCCCGAGCTCGAGACGATCGCCTGATCGGCATCGACGAGCATCCGCGAGCACGCCCACGGCAGCAGCGGCAGCGCCTTGCGCGGATCCCGACGCAGCGCGCCGATCGAGTTCAGGGGCGAGGTGATGATGGTGGCGTCGCGGAATTCGGGGAACGTGGCCTCGGGCTCGTAGAACAGCGTGTAGATGGGCGCCTCCGGGTAGAGGCGATGCAGGGCGAGCACCACGCGCTCGGCGCCGCCGCGCTGCGTGAGGTAGTCGTGAGCGATCGCCAGCGGGGGCCGGCGCGTCTCATCGGCGAACGAGTGGCTCATCAGGGGCTCTCTGCGAGGCGGGGGGGAACAGCGGACCGGGGGATGTCCGCTGCTTGATTGTTTCAGATGCATAGTCATCATGTCAGAAGGAAGCGGTCGCGCGAGCGGGATGTCGCCGACCGGCCTCCGCGGCGGCCTCCACCTGCAGCGCGATCAGCTTGATGGCCAGCCACCGGGGCAGACGCCCGATGCTTCGGTCCAGTGCCCGGGCCGTCACGCTCAGCGACCGCTCGGTGGTGACCGAGGCGACCAGGCGCACCGCCGCCCCCCATATCCCCCGCGGCGGACGGTCGCCCTCCAGCGCCTCGGCTCCGTGCCGGGCGATGAAGATCTGCCGCGAGGCCCCGGAGTGCAGGGCTCGCCGGGCCTTCAGGAGGGTCGTGGTCGCCGCGGCGTGGTGCCTCGTCTCCAGCTCCCGGGCGAAGCGGATCGGCACACCGAGCTGATGCAGACGGTATCCGTAGTCCACATCCTCCCATCCGTAGCGGCGATAGGCCTCGCTGTAGCCGCCGATCCGCTCATGCAGGTGCCGCGGGACCGACACGCTGCCTGCCCAGTGCCGCCAGACCTTCTCGGGCGGCAGGGCGTAGGCCTCGGCCGCATGGCGCAGGTCCGCGCGATCTCCGTAGACGCGCTGATATGCCGTTCGAGGCAGGACGTGGCGCTGCATGCCGATCACCCCGCAGTCCCCGGCCGCATGGGCGGCCGCGTGATCCCGGATGTAGTGCGGTCCCGGCTCCAGGTCGTCATCAGCACGGATCAGGATCGGCCCTGTCGTCGCCTCCGCTCCGGCATTCAAGGCAGCCGACCTGCCCCTGTTCTGCGCGAACACCACCCAGTGCAGGTCGAGGACGGGCCAGCGATCGGCGCACTCGCGCAGGACCGCCTCCGAGCCGTCGACGTCGCCGTCGAGCACCACGCAGATCTCGAAGTCCGGCGCGCTCTGCTGCTCGGCCAGCGCCGAGAGCAGGCGGGGAAGGCGGCGGGCTCCTCCGCGCGACGGGACCACGACGCTGAGCTCCGGCCGCGTCCCCTGATTCGTCGTCGATGCGTCCATCAGATTCCCCTCTCCATCAGGAAGCGCTGCAGTCGTCGCCGCCCGGCCTCCGGGGACCAGTGCTGGACCCAGCGCTGGTGCTGGGTCCCGACCAGCTCCTCTGCGTCGAGCTGCTCGGCACGCCGGATCGCCGCAGCGAGGGACTCCGGGTCCCCCGCTCGCGCGATGAGCGGGTGGTCCCTCCCCACGACCTCGGGCAGCGCACCGGCATCGGAGACGATCACGGGCACTCGGGCCGCCATGGCCTCGGCGGCGGCAAGGCCGAAGACCTCCGACCAGTCGGAGGGCACGGCCAGCAGGTCGATCCGCTGGAAGAGCTCCTCCTTGGGGATCCAGCCCAGCAGCCGGACACGCTCGCCCGCAGCGTCGAGGCGCCGCTGGATCTGCTCCGCCTGGGCCGAGGGCACGAAGCGACGGTCCCCCGCGATCAGCAGCTCGATGCCGCCCGGTCGACCCTGCTCAAGCAGCTCGCCGGCCCGGAGCAGATCGAGGATGCCCTTGTTTGGGCTCAATCGGCCGAGGAATCCGACGCGCAGGGGGGCCTCGGCTCGCGGGGACGAGCCCTGCGGCTCTGCTTCCTGCGGCGCAGCCTCGACCCAGTTCGGCAGCGGCGTGGATCCCGGGAGACGCTCGGACATCCACTCGGAGGGGACCACCGTGGCCACCGCTCCCAGACGCGCGATCCTGGACAGGACCGCCTGCAGCGGCCCGGCAGGCAGCTGGTGGAGGTGCAGCACCCGCCGGGCGCGCCCGGACAGGGCGACCGCGGGCAGAAGCCCGTTGCACCACGTCACATCGACCGTCGAGCGGGGATGCCACCGACGCAGGCTCAGCATGTACGCGCGCCGCGACCGACCGGGAAGGCGTTCCACTGCGAATCCCGCATCCTCCAGCAGCTCGGCGGTCTCCGACGGCGAGCGTGGTGCCACGACCGTGACCTCCCGGCCGAGCTCACGCAGCTGCCTCGCCAGACGCAGCAGCATGACCTCTCCGCCGGAGACACGGCCCTGATTGGCCACGAGTCGAATGGCCGTCTTCGATGCGCTCACGGGGCTGCTGCCCCGGTGCTGCGGGCATGGGCCCTCTCCTGAGCCATCCGCCGCCGCTCCAGCTCCCACAGGGCCATCGCCCCGCCCAGCGCGACCATCGAATAGACGGTCAGGAAGACCTCGCCGAGCCGGAAGGACACGAGAAGGATCACGAGGACGGAGGCCTGTGCTGCCGTGGTCGCCCAGGTCCTGCGTCCGGCTGCTCCGAGGCCGAGGCCGCCGATCGCGAGCACGGCCAGCATGAGCACCAGCAGGGGCAGCCCGCCCTCCACGATCAGCGCCCAGTAGGAGTTGTGGAAGAAGAACGGCTGCTGCTCCGGGGGCAGCAGCACGAACGCCTGGCCCGCTCCCTCGCCCCACGGCATGGCCTGCTGGGTCTTCGCCCAGGCTGCGTCGTCGATCCGGCCTCGGAACCAGTCGGTGCCGGTCCGGTCGCCGAACACGTCGAGCGAGGCGAGGTTCTCCTCGGCCCAGATGAAGACGAAGTAGAACGCCGTCAGCAGCGCTGCGCGCAGCACCGGACCCCCTCGCCCGCCCAGAGCCATCCATGCTGTGCCGAGGATCATCGCGGCCAGCCCCGTGCGGGAGCCGGTCTCGAATACGAGCACCAGCCCCAGCAGCAGGACCAGCACACGCGCCCATGGGTGGCGGATGAAGGCGACCACCAGGAGCGGCACGACCGCGTAGACGAAGCCGGCTACGTTCTTGTCCAGGATGTATCCCGACAGCGCCCCCTGATAGTTGTCGGGAGCCAGACCGGCGAAGAAGAGCACGGCGTTGATCACCAGTCCCACACCCATGCCGAAGATGAGCGGGCGCAGCGGAACGCGCCCCGTCGCCAGCATGAGGGCGAAGCCGAAGAGCATGCCGATGCGGACCATGCGCCGAGTCCATTCGACGTCGGAGGTGATCGAGACGGCCAGCAGCCAGACGTAGGCGGCCGCCAGCAGCACCATGACCACGGGCACAGCGGCGGCCCTCAGCCGCCCCGAGCGCAGCAGGGATCCTGCGAGCAGCACGCCCATGACGGTCTCGCTGACAGGCAGGTTCATGGCGATCCCCGGCATGGGGGACTCGACGAACAGCAGCGCGCCCAGCAGGAAGACGATCGGGGAGCGCCCCATGGCCATCCGGAGGTATTCGGCAGGCGAGCCCCAGGCCAGCGGCGCCGGAGGGGCCTGAACCGCTGCTGGGGCCGGAGCGCTGCTCCACGGTGCTTCCCCTGCGGATCTGCTCCGCCGCGCCGCGGAGGACTCCTGCGGGCCGCGGCGGGTGCGGCGCATCGGCTCTGTGCTCATCGCAGGGCTCCCTTCACGACATGTGCGATCTCCTGCGTCATCTGCTCCACATCCGACGGGGTCTGCGCCACCGCAGGACTCTGCGCGAGGCGCTCGAGAGCGTGGACGAGCTCGTCGGCTCCCGCCCGGTCCAGCAGCGATTCCGCGGGCAGGATCTCCGCGTTGCCGCCCACATCGGTGGCCACGGCGGGCATGCCCGCGGCGGCGGCGTCGAGCAGGCTGTAGCTCAGATTCTCCCAGGCCGAGAGCTGGATCAGAACATCGTGCTCGGCCATCGCGGGCCAGGGCTCGACGCGCCCGGCGAAGCGCACCGCCTCACCCAGTCCCAGGGTGGCCGACAGCCGCTGCAGCGTCTCGCGCAGCGGGCCGTCGCCGGCCACGGTCAGGGTGGCCTGCGGATCCCGCGCCAGCACGGCCGGCATGGCGCGCAGCAGCGCACTGACGTTCTTCTCGGGAGCCAGCCGGGACAGGGTGAGCAGGCGGACGCCCTCCCCCAGCCTCTGTCGGGGAGCCTGCCCGACGGCCTGGCGGACGCGCACGACGTCCACGCCGTTGCGCACCACCGAGATCGGGCAGCTCGGATCCCAGATCTCGCGCACGACGGCGCGCGTGGACTCCGAGACCGCGATCAGATGATCGCTCCGGCGCAGCCGTGCCCGATGCGCCGCCCGCACCGCCGAGGCCCGGACCCGGCTCGACTGGTACAGGGCCTGATCCGGGGCGATGCCGTGCTCGGTGCTGATCAGCGCGATGCTGCGCTCAGCCGCCAGCGCGACGGCGCCCATGAGATCGGCATAGGCCAGGTGCGTGTGCACGGCGCGCGGACGCAGCCTCCGGATCGCCCTGCGCAGGCTGCGCACCGAGCGCTGCAGCCCGGCCTGCGGTCCCAGCTCGTCGGTCAGCACGGCGATGCCCGTCTCACGAGCTCGCTCGGCCAGCGGGCCTTCGGGGCACAGCAGCACGGCGCGCAGACCCGGCAGACCGTGGCCCAGGGCGTCCAGGACATGCCGGGCCACGCCGCCGAGATCGGCGACGGGCACGACCCACAGCACGAGGGGATCGGGCGAGGTGCTGGGAAGCGCGCTCACAGCAGCGGCTCCAGGCGCTCCAGGGCGGTCCAGAATCCGGCGCCGCCGTCCACGTGGCCCTGCCAGATCTCGGGGATGAAGCTCACGCCGGGAGCCAGCCGGTCGAGCTGCTCGGCGAGCACCGGCCAATCCACATCGCCCTCGCCGACCTGCACGCCCTCGCCGTCCACGCCGGTGCCGTCGACCAGGTGCAGGTGCGAGCTCAGCGGAGCCAGGGTCTCGACGGCCTCCGCGAACGAGATCCCCAGGAAGGTCGCCGCCAGACGCGTGTGGGAGATGTCCAGGCACAGATCCGTGCCCGTGCTGCGGGCGAAGTCCGCGGTGTCCTGCGGGTCCAGGAAGAGGTTGTGGAACTGCTGTCCGCCCATCAGCCATGGGAAGGGCGGCAGCGTCTGGGCGGCGATCCGCACGCCCGAGGAGTCCAGCCGCTTCAGCGCATCGGCGATGCGCTGGTACTTGTCCGCTCGCCGCTCGGCGGACAGGTGCCCGTCGGAGGTGAACCCGCCCATGGTGACCACCATGATCGGGTCCTGGTCCTGGGTGAACCTGGCGCGCAGGGCACGGGTGACATCGATCGTGCGCTGGACCTCGGCGATCGAGCGCTCCCAGTGCTCGGGATCACGCGAGGACAGATCCACCAGGAAGTCGCCGGCGAACAGGTCCGGCAGGTGCGTGGTGAAGCCCATCGGCAGTCGCTGCGGCAGCGCCTGATCGATGTCGATCTCCAGGTCCTTGTAGGAGAAGTGGAACTCGAGGAAGTCGGGGTGCGTGGACTCGAGCAGCGACAGCGCGTCGTGATAGCGCACCGGAAGCCCCCAGGGGCGGCGGAAGGAGTAGTCGCGTCCGCGGGCCGGGGCATCGAGCAGGTCGCCCTCGAAGAAGAAGTCGCCTGCGCCCATGTCGCGGTGCGCGGTGCGGCCCACGAGCTGGCTCAGCCGGTCCGGCTGCAGGCCGCGGCCCGGACTGCGGACCTCGATGTCCCCCTGTCCCAGCCGCTGGCCGGCGCAGATGGGTCCGGCGGCCACGAGCGACTTGGCCAGGTTGGTGCGGTTCATGGCCTCGCCGGTGGAGACGGTGCGCTCCTGTGCTGTGCCCATGGCCTGCTCGATATCTCGGATCTGGCTCATCATCTGCCGGAACTCATCGGGCAGCAGAGATACCCGGTGATCCGAGCCCTCGAGCTCGCGGTCCGTGGTGAAGTGCTTCTCGATGATCTTGGCTCCGCGCGCCACGGCTGCCAGGGGAACGTGCCAGCCGCGCTCGTGCCCGGAGTAGCCCACCGGCACTGCCGTGATCTCGGCCAGGCGGTCCATGTACGCCAGGTTCACGTCCTTGTACGGCGCCGGGTACGTCGACTGGCAGTGCAGCATCGCGAAGGGCACCCCGAGCGAGCGCACCACAGCGGCGGACTCGCGGATCTCGGCCTCCCGGCTCATGCCGGTCGAAAGGATCAGCGGCAGCCCGTGCGATCCGGCGGCGCGCAGCAGGCCGTGGTTCGTGAGATCGGCCGAGGCGATCTTCAGCGCCGGGAGCCCGTAGTCCGCCAGAGCCGTCACGCTGGCCTCGTCCCACGGGGTGCACAGGACCTGGATGCCATGCTCCCGGGCATGGTCGAAGGCCCGGAAGAGCTGCTCGGCAGGCAGGGAGTACTTGGCCAGCAGATCCAGGGTGTACTGCGCGCCCAGGTCCTCCCCCGCCGACGTCGATCCGGACTGCCGGTACAGAGTGTCCATGTCGCGCAGCTGGAACTTCACGGCGTCGGCGCCGGCCTCGGCGGCGAGATCGACGAGGCGGCGGGCCTGATCGACCGAGCCCTGATGGTTGTTGCCGATCTCGGCGATGACATAGGCCGGGCTCGACTCGTCGATGCGCCGGTCGCCGATGCGCAGCTCGGCCGGGCGGTCGATCGCGATCGCCGTGATCCGCCCGCGCTCATCCAGCACCGGCAGGTGGCTGGCGCCGGCGGGCAGCGCCGCGCGCATCTGCTCCTCGGTGGCCTCCGGGCCGACCGTGGCCGGATGCGGATTGGCCACCTGCTGGACGGCGACCTCCAGATCTGCCTCCGGGTGGGCCACGATCCAGCGTCGGAAGTCCCCGTCGGTCAGCGAGCCCAGCAGCTGCCCGGTCCCGTCGACGACGAACACGATCCGCTCCGCATTGCCCGTCATCTTGCGCAGGGCGACCACGACGGACTCGTCGTGGAAGACCAGGTACGGGGTGAGGCGGCGTTCGATGATCACGGGGGGGGTCCTTGGTTCGGGGGGGTGCGGATGGGGCGGGAGATGAGCCCCTCAGTCTGCCAGTCGGGCGCGGTGGGCCCTGACCTGCAGCTCGGCCAGCTGGAAGTCGAGCTCGGTATCGATGTCCACGCCCTCGAGGGGGTCGAGCTCGAAGAGGCTGATCCGGCCGCCCAATCGGTTGTGGTGCTCGTCGTAGACCCACGGACGCGTCACGTAGAGCGAGCCGTTCTCGCGGTAGCGCAGATCGGCCGGGGCCATGTCCTGGCGGCGCAGCCGGTGCTCGACGTCGTAGTCGGCACTCGGAGCCTGGCCGGGGGTCTCCGGCTGCCGCCACAGGAAGGGCGTCTCGGGCACGGCTCCCACCAGCGAGTCGGCGCCCTGCTCCCGCAGCTGCCGCACGGCTCGATCCAGGGTGCCGGGGAGGCGCAGGGGGCTCGTGGCCTGCAGCAGCATGACGGCCTCGGGCTCCCCATGTCTCCGGCGGTGATCCGCCAGGGCATGGAGGATCACCGGCTCGGTGGGGGTCTCGTCGCGGGCCAGCTCATCCGGGCGCAGGAAGGGGACCTCTGCGCCGTGCTCACGGACGATCGCCGCGATCTGCGGCGCATCGGTCGAGACCACCACGCGCAGGTCCTCCTGCGCGGCCAGTGCCGCGCGGATCGTCCAGGCGACCAGCGGGCGGCCCGCCAGCTCGCGGATGTTCTTCCCGGGGACTCCCTTGGAGCCTCCCCGCACGGGGATCACGCACAGGATGGTCATGGAGTCCCTCCTCGCAGATAGTCGGCCACGGCGCAGGCCGGCTCGGTCTCGGCCCAGCGAACGGGACGCGTGGGCTCCTGGCCCCAGCGCGCCAGGCCGTAGCGGTCCCAGAACTCGACCAGCCAGGGCGGCGGGTCGTCGTGGTGGACCCACGCGCGGCGACCGCGCTGAGCCGCCTCCAGCACACCGGTGGAGAACACGGAGACCACGTCCGCCTCCGCACTCGCCAGCGGCACGGACGCGTCCTGGAAGCGCACGCCGCGTCGGCGCATGCCGGCGTGGACCGCGCGGCTCAGGATGTCCTTCTCCGAGGGATGCGGCCGGTAGACGGTCTGCGGCTCCCTGCGCAGGAACCCCAGGGTCTGGCCCACGATCTGCCTGCGGGGCAGCTCGCGGCCGTGCATCTGCCCCAGGAACACGAGCTCGCCGTGCTCGGCAGACTCCGCCGGAGCACCGGCCGCTGCGCTCCACAGGGCCTGGGAGCCCACGGGGCGCACGGTCACGTCGCTGCGGCCGCTGGCCCAGAAGGCCCCGTCCTGCTCGGTGAACGACAGCAGCGTGGCCCCGGCGGGAAGCGGCGGCGCCCACGGGGTCAGCAGGCCGTGCTGGACCACCACCGACTCGATGCCGCGCTGCACAGCCCAGTCGCAGACCGCATCGCCGGCGGGCAGACCCGCACCAACGCTCAGGACGCGCTCGATCCCCGCCCACAGCGGGTCCTGCGGATCCCAGCCAGGCAGCTGCTCGGCATGCTCGCTGAGCCCTGCCTGCTCCAGAGTCAGCGCCGAGCCCACGCAGGCCACGGATCCGCGCTCCAGCAGCTGCGCAGGCTCGAGCACCGAGGCGCGGCTTGAGGGATTGGCGCTGTCCAGGGCCACCAGGAAGCGCGGGCGCTGCCCGGTGGCGAGGACCCTCAGCTGCGGACGCTGCTCAGGGGCACCCTTGCGACGCACGGCGGCCACCGCCCGACGCGCGGCCGAGGGCCGCTGCCAGCGCCGCCACTGCTCCAGGTCCTGCGGATGCCTCAGACCCACAGCGCCTCCATCCGCTGCGCTCGGTGCACGAACGTGTGCTCCGCCAGGGTGCGCTGACGGCCCCTTTCGCGCAGGTCCTTCGCCCAGGCAGGATCGCGACGGACGCGCTCGACCTGCTCGGCGAGCTGCTGGGCGTCGTCGAAGACCAGCAGCTCCCGATCCGGTGCGTAGAACTCACCGACGTCGCGACGATCGATCAGCTGGATCCCCCCGGTCCCCGGGATCTCGAAGGTGCGCATGGTGAACCCGTCCTGCCGGGCGTGCGTGTTGATCGAGGCGAGGCTGCCGGCCATGACGCCATAGCCATCGGAGCGGTCCAGCTGCGGCCCCGTGGGCAGCCCGGGCACCGGCAGCATCCGCGTGGCGGCGATGTCCGCCGGGCGCCGCGACCAGTCCCTCCCGTAGACGCGCACGGGCACGCCCAGCCGGTGGGCTTCGACCAGCAGGCGGACGCGCTGGTCGTAGCGCGCCCCGATGAACGAGACGGCGGGCTCCTGGCGAGGCGTGAATCCCAGCAGCGAGTCGAAGGCGTTGGGCAGATGGTGCGCGGTGATCCCCCGCTCCCGCAGGACACCGACGTCGTGCGGCGAATAGGAGGCGATCGCAGGCATGGACTCGAGCCGCTCCCACGTGTAGTCCATGCGCGCGACCTCGTCGTAGAGCCACGTCAGCACGGAGGCGCCGCTGCGCAGCACCGCATCCCACCAGCGATCGTCGAGCAGATCGCCCTTGATCACCAGAACGCGATCCGGCCGCACGGCCTGCAGCCGCTCGACCGCGCGGCGGGACGGCTCGCGGCGCCACTCGGACGGGACCAGGGCGGCGGGGAGGTCATGCACCGCCTTGTTGCGCACCCGCATGGCGAAGGAGGTGGGGAGGTCGTAGCTGTGCAGGATCGCCTCGTGGCCGAGCCGCTGCATGGCACGAGCCACCGAGGCGCCGTAGCCGTGGAAGCGCGGCGCGACGATCAGCGTCCTCATGCGCTGCCTCCCTGCGCGCGCACCGGTTCCGCGACCCCGCCCAGGACCCGTGCGGGGACTCCGCCCACGACGGCCCCGGCCGGGACATCTCGAGTCACCACCGCACCCGCTCCGATCACCGCGTCGTCGCCGATCGTCACGGAGGCGATGACCATGGCCCGGCTGCCGATGAACACCCGGTCCCCGATCGTGATGGGGCCGCCGCGCGTCACCGCCCCGCCGCGGTGCAGATCGTGTCCGGCGGAGGTCACCAGCACCCCGTCGGCGAGCATGCAGCCCGAGCCCAGGACGGTGCGCGTGATGCCGTGCAGGTGCACGTCATGGCCCAGGTACGCGTCGTCGCCGATCTCCAGCTCGCCTCCGGGCTCGGTCCCCAGCCACGCCCCGGGGTAGATCGCGCAGCCGCTGCCGACGCTGATCCGCTCGCTGCCCTGGATCTTGCGCGGCGAGACCATGACGGAGCCATCGCCCCAGGCGCGGAAGCCGCGTCGGTAGACGAGCTCGGAGGCCACCCGACCGCGCTGCCAGGCCAGGCGAGGCGGCAGCTCGGCGAGTGTGGACATCAGGCGCATCGGATCCCCTCACGGATCAGGCGCAGCTCGCTGCGCAGGGTGGAGATGGGTCGCACGGGTGTGCCCGCTGCTCGGCGCAGGCAGTTCACGGCGAAGTTCGCCGTCGAGGCAATGGTCAGGGAAGCGGCCAGCACGCGGGGCCTGTCCCACTTGCCGGCATAGCGGAAACGGGAGTCCACGAGCCACTGACGGCGCCGCTGGGGATCGGAGGAGCCTCCTCCCACATGCACGGCCTGCACCGACGGGATCACCACGGAGGCCACGCCGATCCTTCGCAGCCGCAGCTGGAGGTCGACCTCCTCGCTGTTCATGTGGAAGCCCTCGTCGAAGCCGCCGAGCGCACGGACCTCCGCGACCGGAAGCAGCATGACCGCTCCCATGACCCAGTCCACGGCGATCGGCTCGGTGCTCTCGACCGCCCGCATGTCATGTCCGACGGCCTCGTGCAGCACCCGGTGATGGCGCCAGCGCGCCAGCGGCATCAGCCACTCGATCGTCTGGTGGCCGATCGTGGGGAAATGCCTCCCGGAGTACTGGGCGGTCCCCTGCGGTCCGAGAACCTGGGCGGTGGCCACGACCGGCTGCCAGGGCGCGGCCTGCGCCACGAGCTCGGAGATCTGCTCCGCCTCGATCTCCAGATCGGAGTTGAGCACCAGGGCCAGCGGCGTGCGCACCTGCTCCAGGCCCGTGTTGACCGCGGCCCCGAACCCGCCATTGCGCTCCCGGCGCACGACGCGCACGCTCACCGCCTGCGCACCTGCGGCAGACGCCCGCTCAGGAAGCGTCCCCGGAAAGGGGGACGGAGAGCAGTCGTCGGAGATCACGATCTCCGCGACCTCAGGGGCAGGGGAATTGCGCAGTCGACTGACGAGATTCAGCGTCTCCGCAGGATCGCCGTAAAAGGGGATGACGATCGTCACAGCGTCGCGCCATGTCACAGGCACCTCCGCCGCAGACTCGATGCGCATTCAGCCCCTTAGAAGAATATGGTGTCGCTCACCTCGGAATCGCCCGGCCGGGCGCCGCTCATGGCGACTGATCAGGCCGTCATCATATAGTCTCGCATGTACTTCTCGGCGTCGAGGCGGGTGAGCAGCCGTGCGCGGCATACCGCCCGCCACGGCGCCGTCCCACGCACAGAAGGCCTTCCGTGACACAGCCGCTCATCGCACCAGACCTGGACGCCACCCCCTCCATCGCGGATCAGCTGCGCGCAGGCCTGGGGACCCTCATCCGGAACTGGAAGGTGATCCTCGGCATCATCCTCGCGTGCCTCGTGATCGCAGGCATCGTCACAGCGCTGATGCCCAAGACCTATTCGGCCACCTCGAAGGCCATGGTCATCGCCGGCGGAGCGACCAGCCTGGCCAACTACGAGGCCGCACAGAGCCTCGCCGGCTCCAAGGCCGCGACCTACGGAGCAGCCGTGGGCTCTCCGGAGGTGGCGAAGCTCGCCCAGGAGGATCTGGGCGGCATCGAGGTGGCCGGCGTCTCCGCCGACGTCCCCCCGGGCACGACCGAGATCAACGTGACCGGACGGGCGAGCACCCCCGAGGACGCCGTGGTCGTCGCCGACACCTACGCCGAGGCGCTGTCCGAGCACGCGGGGTCCATCGAGGCGGCCATGGCCCAGGGCCAGGAGGTGCCCACCGGTGAGGACGCCGAGGAGCTGACGGATCAGGAGCTCGCGGTCCAGCAGGCGATCGTGGACGGCAACCTGGTCCAGATCGTTCCGCTGTCCAGCGCGACCCCGCCGTCGGCGCCGTCGTCTCCCGATCTGAAGAAGAACCTCCTGATCGGCTTGGCCGCCGGCATCGTGATCTCGCTGCTCTACCTGTTCCTGCGCCACGCCTTCGACCGCAAGATCCGCTCCTCCGAAGGCGTCGAGAAGCGCACCGGCCTGCCGCTGCTGGGCGCCGTCCCCGTGGACTCCCGCCTGAGCAGCAGCCGCCAGCTCATCCCGCTGAGCACCTCCCGCAAGGACGCCCGCGGCTGGGCCACGGCCGAGGCCCTGCGGATGCTGCGCACCAACCTGGCCTTCTCCAATGTGGACAACCCGCCGCGCTCGATCGTGGTGTCGTCGTCGATCTCCGGCGAGGGCAAGTCCGCCGTGACCGCCAACCTGGCAGCCGCGCTGGCCGCCGCCGGCGAGTCCACGATCGTGATCGACGCCGATCTGCGCCGCCCGGTCCAGCACCACTTCTTCGGCGTTCCCGGCGGAGCGGGGCTCACCGACGTCCTGCGCGGGGCGGCCACCCTCGACGAGGTCCTGCAGCCCGGCCCGGACAGCGAGAACCTCTTCGTGCTCACGGCCGGGCGCACTCCCCCGAACCCCTCCGAGCTGCTGGGCTCGGACACCATGCGCCAGCTGATCCAGGAGCTCAGCCGCGATCACATCGTGCTGCTGGACACCCCGCCCGTCCTGCCCGTGACCGATGCCGCCGTGCTCGCCCGCAGCTCCGACGGCGTGATCCTCGTGGCCCAGGCCGGGCGCACGAACCTCGACGACCTCCAGAAGGCCGTCGAGCGGCTGCGCAGCCTGAGTGCTCCCCTGCTGGGCGCCGTCGTGAACCGCGCACCGCGCAAGGGAGCGGCTGCCAAGGACTACGGCCACTACTCGAACGCGTACTACTACAACCAGACCGAGACCCCGGCCGCGGATCAGGCCTGAGATGCAGCGGGTCCCCGGAGCAGGCTCGTCGGGATCCGGGCACCGGATCGCGCTCGATCTGGGCGACGGGGCCGCGCTGCGCGTCGACGGCCTCGGAAGCCGGCAGCTGGCACAGCTCCGGCGAGCCTGGAGCCGGTTCCGCGAGCTCCCGGCAGATGCGCAGCGGCACGAGCCGGTCCTGAGCTGCCCCACGACGCAGGATGAGACCTCGAGCCTGCTGTGGAGCGCGTTCCACGAGGAGCTCTCCCAGCTGGCGGCCCGGCTCGTCATCGACGCCGGCCGGGGCACGTCGCTGATGCTCCACGCGGCCGCCGTCTCCGACCGCTCCGGCCGGGCCCTGGTGCTGGCCGCCCCCAGCGGCACCGGCAAGACCACTGCGACCGGGACCCTCGGGCGCAGCTTCGGCTACCTGAGCGATGAGACCTCGGTGATCGAGCCGAGCACCCTGAGCATCTCCCCGTTCCCCAAGCCGCTGTCCGTGCTGCGCCCGCACGGCCGCCGCCCCAAGGACCAGGTCGGCCCGGATGAGCTCGGCCTGCTCGAGCCCGTGCCCTCGAGGCTTCACATCCTGGGCGTGCTGCTGCGCCGACGCGAGCCGGACGGCTCCGCTCCCCGGCTGCGCAGGATGCCCCTGCTCGAGGCGCTCGAGCACCTGGTGCCCCAGACCTCGTCGCTGTCGCAGATGGACCGGGGTCTCGTCCTGCTGATCCGCACCCTCGAGCGCCTGGGCGGCGCCTGGGCCCTGGAGTACTCCGAGCAGCATGAGCTGCTCGGGCTCGCCGAGCGCCTGCTGGGGGGCGAGGAGGCGGTGGGCGAGGCCGCGGAGCCGGCACGAGCCCCCTGGGAGCCCGTGCCCCACGAGCAGCTGCGATTCGAGGACGCTGCGCCCCCAGAACCGGGCATGCTGCGCAGCGTCCCCGTGGACGACGCCGTGATGCTCACGGACCCGCTGTCGCCCACGCTCCTGCTGCTGCGCGATGAGCACTTCCACTGCCTGGTCGGCCTCGGACCGCAGCTGTGGTTCGACTGCCTCGGCTGGCGCAGCAGGGACGAGCTCGTGGCCGAGCTGCTCGGACTCCCCGGGGCCCCGCAGGACGCCGAGATGCTCGTGCACCGGGCGATCGAGGACCTCCTCGAGCTCGGCGCGCTCGAGAGCTCGGGGGACTCCCAGCTCTCGAGCTGACCCGCTCCCTCACGGCTGCGTGAACCCGCCCCCACCAGGCTCCGCACGCATGGAGCGCTCCCAGCCGACGATGCGCCGGACGGAGTCGTCGATCTCGGCGGCCATCGAGCGGAATGCCTCCTGCCCGCGACGGTACGGATCCGCGATCTCCGGGGCAGGCTCGCCGAGCCGGGCGCGCCGCGCCGAGAGCACCTCGGGGAGCCGACGCCAGCGCTGCTCGGTGCGGCGCGGGGCCGCCCCGGGACGCAGGGACTCGACGGGGCCGGAGGCCGACAGCTGCTCGAGCAGGGCCGCGAACTCCGGCAGGGTGAACGTCCGCTTGAGCATGCGCGGCGAGAGCTCGAGCACCTGCTCCACATGGGAGCGCTCGGCGGTCAGGACCAGATCGGAGGCCTCCAGCTCGGCCGCCGCCATCTGACGGGCCCGAATGCCATGGGCGCTGAGTCCGCGCCGTTCGAGCTCGACCCGGGTGCCGGGATCCGCCGGTGCCCCCGCAAGCGCCCCGGTGCCGGTGCTGGTCACCTCGAACCCGCCGGGGGCCGCCTGCTCGAGGGCTGAGCCCAGCACGACCTGCAGATATGGCGAACGGCACACGTTGCCCGTGCACACTGCCAGCACGCGGATCATCCGGCTCCCTCCCGCTTCGCTGCATGCGATCAGCCCTCGGACAGGCTTTGCCCCCTGAAGAGCGATCCACTATCTTGCCTGATGAGGCGACGCATGGGGGCAACCGCCGTAGGCTGAATGCATTCGCATGGACGCCGGCCCCCCACCACCGGCTCCGGACGCACCCCCGCCGTCCCCTCGCGATTCCCCCCACGCGATCCGCAGGTTCCTCCATTGAAGCAGTCTTCCGCAGACCACAGCGTCGCTGCCGCGACACCGCAGGGTCCTTTCGACCCCCGCGGTGCTGAGGGCTCCCCCGGACTGCCCTGGCACAGCCGACTCGTGGGCGCCGTGCGGCTCATGGATCTTCTCGCGCTGTCTGCGGCCGCTGTGCTGAGCCATCTGCTGCGCTTCGGCCCGCAGCCCGGCGCCAGCAGCCCCGACGGCCATTCCTACGCGGCGATCTCGCTGATCATCGTGGGCCTCTGGTGGGCCGTCCTGGGTCTGGCCGACTCCCGCAGCATCCGTCTGCTGGGCACCGGGTCGGAGGAGTACCGCGCTGTCGTCAACGGCTCGGTGGCGGTCTACCTCCTGGTCACCACGCTCAGCTACCTGGCCTTCCTGCAGCTGGCCCGCGGCTACGTGATCGCGCTGTTCCCCCTGGGTGTGCTGCTGCTCCTGCTCGGGCGCCGGTTCGTGCGCCGCCGGCTGGACGCGGCTCGCGCCCAGGGCCATGGGCTTCGACGCGTCCTGCTGGTCGGCTCAGCCGAGGCGACCCACGTGGTCGGGCAGACCATGCGCAGGACCCATTCGGCCGGCTACCGCCCGGTCGGGCTGGTCATCCCGGACGGCGCTGCGCCCCGGGACGATGACCTGCCCGCCCTGCGCGGTCGGCAGGACGTGCCGGGCATCATCCGCATGGCCCGCGCCACCGACGCCGAGGCCGTGGCCCTGGCCGGGGCGGATCCGCTGCCCAGCCAGACCCTGCGCGAGCTGACCTGGGGCCTGCACCAGGCCGGGATCACCCTGGTCATGGCGCCCTCGCTGCTGGGGATCACCTCCCCGCACACGGTGCACCAGCCCCTGGCGGGCATGCCGATGATCCAGATCCCGGCTCCGGAGAACAGCGGCTGGCGGGTGGCCGCCAAGCGGATCTTCGATGTCGTGGTCTCGGCGATCGGCCTGATCCTGGTGGCTCCCCTGCTGCTCGTGCTGTGCTTGCTGATCCGCCTGGACAGCCCCGGCCCGGCCCTGTTCCGCCAGGAGCGCGTGGGCCGCGACGGCCGCTCCTTCCAGATCCTCAAGCTGCGCACCATGGTGGTCGACGCCGAGGAGCGCCTGGGGGAGCTCATGCTGCGCGAGCAGCTCGGCCGCGAGGGTCTGTTCAAGCTCGAGCACGACCCGCGCATGACGCGCGTCGGGGCCTTCCTGCGGCGCACGAGCCTGGACGAGCTGCCCCAGCTGCTCAACATCCTGCGCGGCGAGATGTCCCTGGTGGGCCCGCGCCCTCCGCTGCCGCGCGAGGTCGCCGCCTACGACACCCCCACCCGGGGCCGTCTGCTGGTGCGCCCCGGACTGACCGGGCTGTGGCAGGTCTCCGGCCGCTCCAACCTCTCCTGGGAGGACTCGGTGCGCCTGGACCTGCTGTACGTCGAGCAGTGGTCGATGGTCCAGGACCTGCTGATCCTCGTGAAGACGGTCCGTGCCGTGGTCACGGCGCGCGGCGCGTACTGACGTCCAATCCCGCTCCCCGGACGAGACGGCGAGGGCGGCGACCGCGTGATGCGGTCGCCGCCCTCGCCGTCGCTGCGGAGCCTGTCAGCCCAGCCCGTGGCGCCGATCCCACTCGAGCTCGGCCTCGTAGCGCTGCCGCTTCTCGCGGTCCAGGCGCCGGCCGGTGCGCAGCGAGTACCACCAGCACAGCACGAACAGCACGCCCACCAGGAACATAGGCGGGAACACGAATCCGGTGGCCAGCATCACGAGCTGCAGGATCCAGCCGAAGGCCGGGCCCCACGGACGGCTCACGGTGCCGGAGCCGACCACGAAGACGATCCCCAGCACGGCGGCCCCGATCAGCACGGGCACGCGTCCGGGGTGTCCAGCGCCCCAGATCCCGAAGGCCGCCAGTCCGCCGAAGAACACCACGAAGGCCTCCATGAGCAGCGTGGTGGCCCCGAACATGACCATGACCGAGGACGGCTTCTTGCGCTGCCCCGGGCGCCACTGCTGCTGCTTGCGGCTGAGCCTGCGCTGCTTCTGCGCCACGGCTCTCACCTCCCCAGGATCTCGCGGGCCTCGCCCACGACGGTGATGGAGCCGGTGACCAGCACGGCCGACTCGCCCTTGCCCTCGGAATCCGAGGCCGATTCCGAGCGTGCGGCCGACAGGGCCTCCTCGATGGCCTCGCCGATGCTCGACGAGATGCGCACGGCGGCCTCGTCGAAGCCCAGGGCGATCGCGGCCTCCGCGAGCTGCTCGGGATCCACGGCCCGCGGCGAGGACGAGCGGGTGAACCACCACTGGGTTCGGGCGTGGTCGTAGCCGTCGTGCAGGGCCCGCAGGACGCCGTCGACGTCCTTCTCGGCGAGCACCCCCACCACGGCGTAGAGCCGCTCGGGGTGGAAGGCCTCCACGAGCCCCTCGGCGCTGGCCCGGACCCCGTGCGGGTTGTGGGCGGCGTCCAGGATCACCGGCGGCGACGGCTGCATCAGCTCGAGCCGCCCGGGCGAGGTCACGGCGGCGAAGGCGTCGCGCACGACCTCGAGATCCAGGGCGCGCTCCCCGCCGCCCACGAAGGCCTCGACGGCGGCGACGGCCACCGAGGCGTTCTGCGCCTGATGCGCGCCGAGCAGCGGCAGCAGCAGCTCCTCGTACTCGGCGGCCAAGCCGCGGATGGACAGCTGCTGCCCGCCGACGCCCGGGGTGCGCTCGGTGACGCCGAACTCGACGCCCTCGAAGCGGAACGGGATCCCGAGCTCCTGCGCGCGCTCGAGCAGGATGTCGGCGACCTCCGGGACCTGGGCCGCCGAGATCAGGAAGCCCTCGGGCTTGAGGATCCCGGCCTTCTCGTGGGCGATGTCCTCCACCGTGTCGCCCAGCAGCTCGGTGTGATCCAGGTCGATCGGCGTGATGACCGAGACGGCGGCATCGGCCACGTTGGTGGCATCCCACTGCCCGCCCAGCCCCACCTCGAGCACGACGATGTCCACGGGGGCGTCGGCGAAGATCGCGAAGCCCAGCACGGTCAGCAGCTCGAAGTACGTCAGCCTCTGCTTGCCCTCGGCCTCCAGGCCGGAGTCCACGACCGAGATCAGCGGGGCGATCTCGGCGAAGACCCGCACGAAGGTCTCCTCGGTCACCGGGGAGCCGTCCAGGCAGATGCGCTCGGTCACCGACTCCAGGTGCGGCGACGTGTAGCGGCCCACCCGCAGATCCTGGGACAGCAGCAGCGCCTCGATCATGCGCGCCGTGGAGGTCTTGCCGTTCGTGCCCGTGATGTGGATGACCGGGGCGGCCCGGTGCGGATCGCCCAGCAGCTCGACGGCCTGCTCGACCGCCTCCATCCGCGGTTCCATGGCAGATTCCGGGGCCCGCGCCAGCAGCTGCCGGTACACGTCCTCGACGGAGCCCACCGACGGCGAGGCCCACACCGAGTCGTCCTGGCTCAGCGCCGAGGCGCCCAGATCGGCGGTCTGCGCGGCGGAGGTGTCCTTCTCGGGAGGATCGATGCTCACAGCGCGCCCTCCGATCCGGCCGAGGCCACCACGGCGACCGTGATGCCCGACTGCTTCGGGTCCGGGGTCTCGAGCAGCTCGAGCTCGACCGACAGCGTCTCCCCGGAGACGAGCTCGCGGTTGTCCTGCACGGCCGCGACGACCTCGGCGGTGTCCGTGATCGTGGTGCGGATGCGGTCGGAGACCTGCAGCCCGGCGTCCTTGCGGGCCTGCTGCACGGCGCGGACCATGTCGCGGGCCACGCCCTCGGCCTGCAGCTGCGGGGTCAGGGCGGTGTCGAGCACCAGGAACCCGCCGCCGGGCAGGACGGTCACGGCGGTCTCGGCCGCCGCGTCCTCTCCCACCACGGTCTGCAGCTCGTACTCGCCCTCGGCCAGCTCGACGCCGCCGGCGGTCACGGTGCCGTCCTCGGCAGTGGACCAGTCCCCCGCCTTGGCCGCCTTGATCACGGCCTGCACGCCCTTGCCCAGGCGCGGGCCCGCCGCGCGGGCGTTGACCTTGAGCTGCTGGGAGATGCCGTAGTCCGCGGGGCTCGTGCTGGCGGTGTCGCGCAGCTCGACCGACTTGAGGTTCAGCTCATCGGCCACGATGGACTCGAACGTGCCGGCCAGCGCCTGGCCGTCCGGGACGACCACTGTCATGCCGGCCAGCGGCTGGCGCACGCGCAGGCTGTGCGCCTTGCGCAGCGACGAGCCCGCCGAGCACACCGCACGCGTGGTCTCCATGAGCTGGACCAGGCGCTCGTCCTCGGCGGAGCGGGGGAACCGATCGGCGTCGGGCCAGTCCGTCAGGTGCACGGAGCGCCCGCCGGTCAGCCCGCGCCAGATCTCCTCGCTGACCAGCGGCAGCAGCGGGGCCGCCATGCGCACGGTCGTCTCGAGCACGGTCCACAGGACGTCGAAGGCCTCGCGGTCCTCCTCGAAGAACCGATCGCGGCTGCGGCGCACGTACCAGTTGGTCACCAGCTCCATGTGAGCGCGCAGCGCCTCGGCCGCGGCCCAGACGTCGTAGGCCTGCAGGTGGCGCTCGACCTCCCGCACGGCGGCGCCGGTGCGGGCCAGGACGTAGCGGTCCATCACGTGATCGGAGCTGTACCGGGGCTGGGCGTCGTAGCCGGCCCCGCCGTCGGCGGCGTTCGTGTAGAGGCTGAAGAAGTTCCAGGTGCTCCACAGCGGCAGCAGCACCTGGCGGGCGGCCTCGCGGATGCCCTCCTCGGTGACGATCAGGTTGCCACCGCGCAGGATCGGACTCGACATCAGGAACCAGCGCATGGCGTCGGCGCCGTCGCGGTCCAGGACCTCGTAGACATCCGGGTAGTTGCGCAGGGACTTGGACATCTTCTGCCCGTCCGAGCCCAGCACGATGCCGTGGGAGATCACATTGCGGAAGGCGGGGCGGTCGAACAGCGCCGTGGCCAGGATGTGCAGCGTGTAGAACCAGCCGCGGGTCTGCCCGATGTACTCGACGATGAAGTCGCCCGGGTTGTGGGTCTCGAACCACTCCCGGTTCTGCATCGGGTAGTGCACCTGGGCATAGGGCATCGACCCGGAGTCGAACCACACGTCGAGGACCTCGGGCACCCGGCGCATGGTGGCCTCCGGGTGATCCGGGTTGGGGCGCGTCAGCTCGTCGATCCAGGGCCGGTGCAGGTCCACCTCGCCCTCGGCATTGCGCGGCAGACGGCCGAAGTCCGCCTCGAGCTCGGCCAGCGAGCCGTAGACGTCGCGGCGCGGGTGGGCCGGATCATCCGACTCCCACACCGGGATGGGCGAGCCCCAGTAGCGGTTGCGCGAGATCGACCAGTCCCGGGCGTTCTCGAGCCACTTGCCGAACTGCCCGTCCTTCACATTGCCCGGGATCCAGTTGATGTCCTGGTTGAGCTCGACCATGCGCTGCTTGAAGCGCGTGACCTCCACGAACCAGGAGTCCACCGCGCGGTAGATCAGGGGGTTGCGGCAGCGCCAGCAGTGCGGATAGGAGTGCGCGTAGGACTGCTGCTTCACCAGCAGCCCGCGCTCGCGCAGATCGCGGATGATCGTGCGCGAGACCTCGGAGTCGAACACGTTGCGATCGGCGATCGGGCCCAGCGGGGTGCCCGGCAGCACGGAGCCGTCGGCGAACCAGCCGAAGAAGGCACCGGACTCGTCGACGGAGAGCACCACGGGGATGCCGTGGGCGGCGCACGCGATCTGGTCGTCCTCGCCGTAGGCCGGGGCCTGGTGGACGATGCCCGTGCCGTCGGTCGTGGTGACGTAGTCGGCCACGATGATCTGCCACGAGTTCTCGAGCGACTGCCCCGGGGCCAGCGCCACGGCCGTGCCCGGCAGGCCGCGCAGGTAGTCCCACAGCGGCTCGTAGCGCAGGCCCTTGAGCTGCGCGCCCTGCAGCGTGCGCTCGACGGCGGCCGCGGCCTCCTCGGCGGACTCGAAGCCCAGTGCCTCGGCGTGGGCGCCCAGCAGGTCCTGGGCCAGCAGGAAGCGGCGGCCCTCGAGCTCGCCGCGCCCCGGCACCAGGACGTAGGAGATCTGCGGGCCGACCGCGAGCGCCTGGTTCGTGGGCAGGGTCCAGGGCGTGGTCGTCCAGGCCAGGGCCTCGGCGCCGGCGAGCTGAGCGGCCAGCTCGAGGTCGCCGGCGGTCTCGTCCTGGACCTCGCCGGTCAGGCGGAAGGCCACGGTGACCGTCTGGTCGGTGCGCTCCTGGTAGACGTCGTCGTCCATGCGCAGCTCGTGGTTGGACAGAGGGGTCTCGTCCTTCCAGCAGTACGGCAGGACGCGGTAGCCCTTGTAGACCAGACCCTTGTCGTCCAGGGCCTTGAAGGCGCCGATGACCGACTCCATGTAGTCGGGGTTCAGAGTCTTGTAGTCGTTGTCGAAGTCGACCCAGCGCGCCTGGCGGGTGACGTAGTCCTTCCACTCGGAGGCGTACGTCATCACGGAGGTGCGGCAGGCGTCGTTGAAGCGGTCGATGCCCATGGCCTCGATCTCGGCCTTGTCCGTCATGCCGAGCTGCTTCATGGCCTCGAGCTCCGCGGGCAGGCCGTGGGTGTCCCAGCCGAAGCGGCGCTCCACGCGACGGCCCTGCTGCGTCTGGAAGCGGGCCACGAGGTCCTTGACGTAGCCGGTGAGCAGGTGGCCGTAGTGCGGCAGGCCGTTGGCGAACGGGGGGCCGTCGTAGAAGACGAACTCGTTGGAGCCGTTCTCGCCGGCCGGGCGCTGGTCGATGCTGGCCTGGAAGGTGCCGTCCTGCTTCCAGTACTCGAGCACCCGCTCCTCGATCTGCGGGAAGCGCGGAGAGGCGGGGACGCCGCGGGTCTCGCCGGTGCTCGCCTTGGGATACAGGGGATGCTGTGCGCTCATGTGGTCCGTCCTGGTCGTGCGTCGTCCTCGTTCCCGCGGACCATGCTCCGCGGGACCCTGCTGCAAGGACGCCGTGGCCGTGCGTGACGGCCGTCTTCGACGCGGTACCACCTCGCTTGCCCGCCGCCCCCGTGTCCGGGAGCAGGCGAGCCGCTCGATTCCTGAGGCTGTGTCGGGCCCGACCCGTTCGGCTCTACTGAGGGCGCGGGCCCCGTTCTTCCGAAGAGCTCCCCGGTGATGGCCGGATCTCTGCTCACGTTCTGCCTTCGATCATAGGCCACGGCCCACACCTGCGGCACGTCGGGATGGCCGCGCCGTGCGGGCGCCTGTGGGACGATATCCCTTCGTTCCCCCGCCTCTCGTCCCTCGAGGAAGTGCCGTGCTCCAGCGCATCGTCCGCGTCTCCTGCCCCGACCGCACCGGACTGGTCTCCATCATCACGACCGCCTTCGCGGACCGGGGTCTGAACATCAACCAGCTGGATCAGTTCACGAACGACGGCTCGTTCTTCGTGCGCGCGGTCATCGAGGCACCCTCCGGGCTCTTCGCCTCGCCCGCGGCCGAGGACGACGAGTTCCGGCGCCTGGGCGAGCGGCTCACCGCCTCGCTCGACGACGCCGAAGTGGAGATCCGCCCGCACCCGGCACAGCAGCGCATCGTGGTGCTGGCCTCCCGGACGGATCACTGCCTCAACGAGATGATCCGCAGGGCCCAGGACGGGCAGCTCGGCGGGTCGATCGTGAAGGTCGTGGCCAATCACGACGTCCACCGTCAGCTGTGCGAGTTCCACGGCATCCCGTTCGTCGTGGTGCCGCACGAGGGGCTGTCCAAGCAGGAGCACGAGGCGGCGGTGCTCGAGGCGATCGGCGAAGACGTCGACCTGATCGTGCTGGCGCGCTACATGCGCATCCTCTCGGACGAGTTCCTGCAGAAGGCCCCCACCCCGATCATCAACATCCACCACTCGTTCCTGCCGTCGTTCATCGGCGCGAATCCGTATCAGCGCGCCCACGACCGCGGCGTGAAGATGATCGGGGCCACCGCGCACTACGTCACCGCGGATCTCGACGAGGGTCCGATCATCGAGCAGGACGTGACCCGCGTGCACCACGGGCACTCCAAGGACGACCTGGTGCAGGCCGGAGCCGATGTGGAGCGCACCGTGCTGCACCGGGCCGTCCAGGCGCACTGCGAGGGGCGGATCTTCCTCAACGGCGACCGCACGGTGGTCTTCGGGTCCTGAAGCTCCTGCTGTGACAGGGCTCTCGCCCAGCCGCGCCCCAGGTGTGACCCAGATCAACGACCCGGCACACAGTGACCGGATCGTTATCGGTTTTCCCCTCGAATCGGCTCGCGGCCCTCGTGCGGGTCGCTACGTTGTCTCGTGGTCCGTCGCCGGATGCTGTCCTCGACACGCATCCGGGCCCGGCAGACCCGCTGCAGCGGAGGGAGCCGCAGCCGACCGACAGGTGCCGCAGGCGGCGGCACCGCGCCCCGGGGGCGACGATCGCAGGGAGTGATCGTCCGAGGGTCGCAGACAGCAGTGCAGGAGGTGCCCGCATGACCGATGCTCTCAACGGCCGAGCTCTGCTCAGCGCAGTGCTCGCCTTCCTGCTGGTGCTCAGCGTCCTGGCCGGCGTGGGCGCCTATGCCTCCAACGTCCACAGCGCCTGCGACGGCACCGACGCCGGCTCCTTCCTCTCCCAGGTCCAGGCCTTCCACTCGGACGACGGCTGCGAGGTCACCGGCACCGCCTACACCCGCTGAAGGGCTCCTCCGCCTACACCCGCTGAAGGCTCCTCAGCTGCTCCGGATCATCTTGTGCGGGGCGGCCTGGGCCACCGGCTTCACGGTGATCGTGTCCAGGTCCACGTGGTGCGGCAGGTTCACCGAGAAGGCGCAGACCTCGGCCACGTCCTCGGCCGTCAGCGGCTTGTCCACCCCCGCGTAGACCTTGTCCGCGGCCGCCTGATCCCCGCCCAGGCGCATCAGCGAGAACTCCTCGGTGTGCACCAGACCCGGGGCCACCTCGATCACCCGCAGGTTGTTCTCGGCCTCCTCAAGGCGCAGCGCCTCGGTCATGGCGCGCTCGGCGAACTTGGCGGCGTTGTAGCCGGAGCCGCCCTCGTAGGCCCGCCAGCCGGCGATCGAGGTCAGGTTGAGCACAGTGCCCTCGCCGTTGTCGCGCAGCGCCGGCAGGAAGGCGCGGATCAGGCGCATGGTGCCCATGACGTTGACGTCGTACATGAACTGCCAGTCCTCGTCCTTGGCATCCGCGACCCGGTCGGTGCCGCGCGCGCCGCCGGAGATGTTCAGCAGTGCGTCCAGGGCGCCCTGCTCGCTCAGCACGCGATCGCGCAGGGCATCGACCTGCTCCTGCACGGTGAGATCGGTCGCCGCCGCGATCACCCCGGTCTGCTGAGCCAGCGCTTCCAGGCGCTCGGCGCGCCGCGCCACGGCGTAGACGATCCAGCCGTCGGCGCGCAGGCGTCGTGCGGTGGCCTCGCCGATCCCGGTCGAGGCCCCGGTGACCACGGCGACCATCTGGCGTCCGGCGGCGTTCGTCTTCATTGCGTCCATGTCCTGCGCTCCTTCGTTGCTGTGCGTCGACGGGCCCGACCTGCACCGCCCGTCCTGTCTGTCCCTGACGCTACCGACGCCCTGCCCGAACATCCACGCCCACCGAGTCCCACTCTCCCCTCCCCTCCCCGCCGAGTGGATGCTCAGTTGCGCTGTTCGCCCCAACAGCGCAACTGGGCATCCACTCGGCGGGGAGGGGGCGGGAGGGCAGCGGCTCCACAGGGCTGCCCTGCACAGGCCGGCCCCCACGCGCACTGCACAGAGTCCGATCCCGGCCCCACGACGGCGGCGCGCTGCGGCACCGTTGCGGCCATGGGAAAACCGCCTCATGTCGTGCCGGAGTCGCTGTCCCAGCACGCCTTCACCACCGCTCAGGCGGCCGTCGCCGGTCTCAGCCCCGCTCAGCTGACACGAGGGCCCTATGTGCGGGTCTCTCGCGGGGTCTGGCAGGCCGGCCAGCGCGATGCGGTAGCCGACCATGTCCGGGAGCTGCGCCGCCTGCTGCCTGCCATGCTCCAGGCCCAGCCCGGGGCGGCGGCCAGTCACGTGACGGCTGCGGCGCTGCTCGGTCTGCGGGTGCCGAACCGGCTGCGCATGGCCTGGCCGATTCACCTGGTCTCCCCCGATCCCAAACTGCTCATGCGATCTCCCGGGATCATCGCCCACCGCCTGCTGCCCCGGCTGACTCCGCTGATCGAGTTCGAGGGCGTCGTCGTCACCTCCCCTGCGCGGACCGCAGTGGATCTGGCCGGTGCCGCTCAGGGCCGCTGGCCGCTGCTCGACGACGACGCCCTGGTCGCCGTGCTCGACGGCATCATCTGCACCCACACCACCGGCATCCGGAAGGATCTGCCGGCACTGAGGTCTCGAGAGCAGCTCGAGCGAGAACTGCGCGAGCTGCCGGGAGTGCGCGGAGTCGCTCGGATCAAGCGCGCCCTGCAGCGCACGGCGGCGGCCGTCGACTCCGCGCTGGAGACCGAGGCGCGCCTGTGCCTCGAGCGCTTCGGGGAGACCCGCTGGGTCACCGATCTGGAGGTGAGCGCGCCGAACGGATCCTGCTTCTGGCCCGATCTGGCCGATGACGAGGATCGGCTGAGCCTGCAGGCCGAGGGGCCGCATCATGCCCGCGGGGATCAGCTGCGCAAGGACATCCTGCGGCGTCGGCTCACCGAGGCGGCAGGGTGGCAGGAGCTGCGGGTCACCGCAGAGGACCTTCGAGGCCACCGCCCGGCGCTGATCGACATGATCCGCCGCGCCCGCCGCCCCTCCCCCTTCGCCGAGTGATCACTGAGTTGCGCAGAGGGAGCGAACAGCGCAACCCAGGATCCACTCGGCGGTCTCAGAGGTGGTCGCGCAGCCAGTCGCGCAGGACGATCGCGTGGTTGTGCTCGTCGTCCTTGGCGCCGTAGAGCAGCGTGACCTGCTGGGGGCGCTCATCGCGCAGCTTGGCGGCGAGGTCATGGGCTGCGTCGTTGTCGTCGAGCTCTGCGCGATAGCGGTCGCCGAACTCCTGGAACTTCTTCGGGTCGTGGTCGAACCACTTGCGCAGGTCGGTGCTGGGGGCCACGTCCTTGGGATGGCCGTCGAGCTCGGCGTCGGCCTTGGACACCCCGCGCGGCCAGAGGCGGTCGACGAGCAGCCGGACGCCGTCGTCCGAGGATGGCTCGTCGCGGACCTTTTTGATCTCCACATGCGTCATGCACCGACCCTACGCGCCCCTCCCCTCCCGCCGAGTGGATACTCAGTTGCGCTATCGGGGCGAACAGCGCAACTGAGTATCCACTCGGCAGGGGGGGGGAGGATGGCGCGGTGAGCTCCGACCGATCCGCCGCCCTGCCAGCATCCCGGGACCGCCCCGCGGACTCCGACGGCCTGCCGAAGGGCGAGTGGGCGCGGACGGTCGAGGAGGGCGGCTACGAGCTGCACGTCGACGGCATGCCCTCGCCGCTGGTGCCCTCCGTGGTCATGGCCGCGGTGCTGGTCGCGACGCTGCTGCTGTGCGCCGCATGGTGGGACCGGATCCCCGAGCAGGTCGCCGCCCACACCGACGCCGACGGCCAGGTCACCCGCTGGGAGCCCAAGACCCTAGGCTCGGTGCTGGTCGGCCCGCTGCTGGGGGCCAGCGGCGTCCTGTTCGCCTCGGGCCTGACGACGCTGGTCACCGCAGTGGGCCGACCTCGTCCCCGGACCCCCTTCGCCGATGGACTGGGACCGCTGATCCGCATGGATGTGCAGAACCGCCGCCTCGCCGCCGCCGTGGCCTGGTCCCTGCTGCCGCTGGGCACCGCGATCTGCGCGACGAGCGTGGCCGGCTGGGCAGACGGCTCAGGGCAGATCCGCGGTACCTGGCTGCTGGGCGCCTCCATGCTGGCTCTGCCTCTGATCGCCGCCGCCTGCCTCCGCGGAAGCCGGGCTGACGTGCTGCGCGAGCTCGACGCACTCGAGATCCCCCTCGGCGAGCACTCGCGAGAGGACCTGCATCGATGGCGCATCCCGGGTCTGGTCGATGACCCCGAGCTTCCGCTGATGGTCCAGAACCAGCCGTCGAACTGGACGCTCAATGTGGCCCACCGGACGGGCAAGGTCCTGTGCTGGATCTTCCCCGTGGGCTGGCTGCTGCTGGGTCTGGCGCTGCTGGTCGGGCCCCTGATCGCCTGATCGAACCGGACTTTCCGCTGCCGTCGTTCCAGCCCCCCCGGCCGAGTGGATGCCCAGTTGCGCAGAAGGGCCGAATTGCGCAATTGAGTATCCACTCGGCGGGGTGGCAGGACGGGGCGGGGAGAGTCAGTCTCGGAGGCCGAAGGAGAGGTGGATGCCATCGTCGTCCCAGCGCCGCACGCCGATGCGGTAGACGGGCTCCAGGACCTCGGCGCGCAGCACCTCGTCCGGCGTCCCGCGGGCGGCGATCCGGCCGTGGTCCAGCAGCACCAGTTCATCGCAGTACTGCGCCGCCAGGTTCAGGTCGTGCAGCACCACGATCGACGTGCGGCGCAGCTGCCGCACCGTGGAGAGCACCTCGTGCTGGTAGCGGATGTCCAGGTGATTGGTGGGCTCGTCCAGCAGCAGGTGCTCCGTCTCCTGCGCCATGGCCCGGGCGATCATGACCCGCTGCTGCTCGCCGCCGGACATGGCCGACAGCGGCCGCTCGGCCTGGGCGAGAAGGCCCACCTGCTCCAGAGCGGACTCCGCGGCCGCATGATCGGCGGCCGCCGGACCGCCCAGCCCGCCGCGGGGCAGGCGCCCCAGCATGACCATCTCCGCCGCGCTGAGCTCGACCGCGGGCTCGTGCTCCTGGACGACCACCGCGATGCTGCGCGCGATATCCCTGGCATTCATCCCGGCCAGATCGCACCCGTCGACCATCACCCGCCCGGAAGCCGGCCGCAGGCGACCATGCAGAAGCCGCAGCAGCGTCGACTTGCCGCTGCCGTTGGGTCCGATCAGGCCCATGAGTCGCTCGGGCACCGACACCACGTCGATCCCGTCCACCGCGGGGCGCCGGCCGTAGGAGAAGGACAGCCCGGTCCCCGCGATCACTGCTGGAACTCCTCCACGATCCGCTCCAGACCGTCCACTGCCTGCGGAGTGGCCGGCTCCGTCATGTTCATCGGCATGGCCAGGATCCGGTCCTCGACGACCGCGGAGATGCCGTCGGTGCCGGGGATGTCCGAGATCGAGTCCTCGACGGCCTGAGGGTCGCCCTCCGAGTAGAGGACGATCAGGACGTCGGGATCCCGCCCGGCCAGCTCCTCGGGAGTCACCTCGGCCACGCGCTCGTCGAGGTCTGCGAACACGTTCTCCAGACCCGCGGCCTCCAGCTGCGGCGCGGCCATGCTGTGGGCGCCGTAGGCATAGGTGGTGCCGCCGCCGACCGTGGGGTAGAGCACCGCGGCGGTCAGGGGGTCTTCCTGGTCCGAGGCGGATCCGTCGACCTGCTCCTCGACAGCCGCCACACGATCCTCGAGCTCGCCGATGTACTCTTCGGCCTCGTCCTCGCGGTCGAAGACCTTCCCGTACAGCCGCAGCTGGTCGTAGACGTCGTCGAACCCGGGATCCTCGATGCCCCCTGGGCACAGCGCCGGCTCCTCGAGCAGCGGGATCCCCACCGACGACAGCGCGGAGGCATCAAGGTTCTCCGCCTGTCCCATCACGACGTCCGGCTCCTGGGCCATCACGGCCTCCTGGGACACGCTCAGATGCCCGCTCGAGTCGACGTCGCCGCCCAGCGAAGGGATGGCCTCGACCTCCTCGCGGGTGGTCTCGTCGTAGGACTCCAGCGGATAGGCCCCGGCCTTGGCCTCGACCCGGTCGAGCACACCGAGCTCGTGCAGCCCCGGCACCGACGCGGACTTGAGCAGCACGATCCGCTCCGGCTCCTGCTCGAAGGTGACGTCCTCCCCGCAGCTGTTCACGGTGACCGGGTAGTGCCCGCCGCCTCCGTCGGACTCGGAGTCCTGGTCCTGGGAGCAGCTGCCGAGCAGAAGCGCGGCCGCCGGCAGCACGGCGGCTGCCGACAGGACGCGGGCGCGAGAACGGGACGACGAGTGCATGGAGCTCCGATCAGCGAGAGGAGGACCCGGCGCGCATGCGTCGGATGAGGATGAGGAGGAAGGGGGCGCCCAGCAGCGCGGTGATGATGCCGATGGGCAGCTCCTGCGGCTGCAGCGCGGTGCGTGCGGCCAGATCCGCCAGCGTCAGCAGCAGTGCCCCGAGCAGGGCCGCCACGGGAACGGCGGTCGTATGGGCCGCGCCGACCAGGCGCCGAGCCAGGTGGGGCATGATCAGCCCCACGAATCCGATGCTGCCTGAGGCCGCGACCAGCACGCCGATGCACAGCGAGACGAGCACCAGCAGCAGGGCCCGGGTGCGCTCCGGGGCCACGCCGAGCGAGTGAGCGGTGTCATCGCCCAGGGCCAGCGCGTCCAGGCGCCTCCCCTGCAGGCTCAGCACGGCCACGGTCGCCGAGGCGATCACGACGACCGCGGCCAGCGGCGTGCCCCACGAGGCCAGCGACAGCGAGCCCAGCAGCCAGAACATGACCGAGCGGGTGCCCTCGGCGCTGCCGCTGGCGAAGATCAGGAAGCTCGTCAGCGCGTTGAGCGCGTAGCCCACCGCGACCCCGGCCAGCAGGAGCCGCACCGAGGTCAGCCGGCCGCCGGAGCGGGCGGTGGCGTAGACGAGCACGGAGGCTCCCAGAGCGCCCAGGAAGGCCATGGCCTGCAGGGCGTGCTCCCCGCCGCCCAGGGTGAACCCGAAGAGGATCGAGGCCGCCGCGCCGCAGGAGGCTCCGGAGCTGATGCCGAGCAGCTGAGGATCGGCCAGCATGTTGCGCACCATCGCCTGCAGGGCCATGCCGCACACCGCCAGCCCTGCCCCCACGAAGGCCGCGAGCACCACGCGCGGGGCGCGGACCTGCCAGACGATCGCATCCTGCGTGGCGCTGGCACCGGGGCCTATCTCCACCCCCGTCAGATGCTCGACGAGCACACCCAGCACGCGCACGGGCCCGATGCTCACCGAGCCCACGCCGACCGCCAGCACGAGCGCAGCGCACAGCGCGGCCACCAGGGCGATGATCCACAGGACCGCGCGTCGGCGGCTGCGCGAGAGCACCCGCCCGATCCGCGAGCCCGCGACTGGCGGGCTCGTCTCCTGCGTCACGATGCGGCCCCTCCTTCGGCTTCAGAATCCTTCACTGTACTGACGATCCCGCAGCGCGCGATCCGCTGCCGTCCCACCTCAGGGCCGAGCCGTGATGAGGTGCTGGGGCACCAGATCGTGGCCCTGAACGACCCCTCGATCACGGTCCAGCTCCCACAGCTGCTCGAGCAGACGCACCCGCACGTCCCGGAAGCCCGCGGCGCGGATCCGCTCAGTGAGCTCCTCGACGCTGCGGGCCTCGGCCAGCGGCAGCACCGAGCGCACGGCAGTGTCGTAGTGCTCGCGAAACCCTGGAGTCGGGTTCGCGTCGATCCCCCGCGGGAACCACAGGCCGTCGACCGCGACGAGCAGCCCCGACGGTCGCAGCGCGCGCCGCCAGGCACGCAGGGCGTCATCGGGCGAGCGCAGGGTCCACAGCAGGTACCTGCTGACGAGGACGTCGAAGGAACCGGGCGCCACCGGAGGCTCGGCAGCATCTCCCAGGCCGAACTCCACCGCCAGGCCCAGCTCCGCAGCCCGGTCCCGGGCGATCCCGAGCATGGCCTCCGAGAGGTCGATCCCCGTGACGCGGTGGTCCAGCTGCGCCAGCTGCAGGGCCATGTAGCCGCTGCCGGTGCCCAGATCCAGCACGTCCTGGGGCTGAGCGGGCATCACCTGCTCAAGGATCCCCCGCCACGCGATCCGATCCGCCTCCACGCGTGCTTCGCGGTGCTGCTGGCGGTCGTACTCCCGCGCCCGCTGGTCCCAGTAGTCGGTGATCCGGCGCTGGACCTCGTGCCCGCTGTCTGGCCTGAATCGACGTCCGGGGGTGTGCTCGCAGGCCTCCGCACGGTGCGTGTCGAGCCTCTCTCCAGGGGCTGGTCGGTGCGGGTGCAGTTGCCCACCGATGGGCGTACGACCAGTCATCTCTGTCTCCTCGTCGGGCATCTCAGACGGCACGGCAGACCGTGAGCCCCTGTCCCTCGTCTCCCCCGCATCGAGTGGATGCCCCGTTGCGCTGTCGGGCTGAACAGCGCAACGGGATGTCCACTCGGACGATGGAGCGGAAGCGGCAGGGCGGCTCACGCGGGCGCACGTTCGCTGCTCGGCGACGCGTCCGATAACTGCCGCCGCTGCGGCGAGAGCAGCTCGTCTGCGATCAGCACGGCCCACATGGCCAGCAGGAACGGCCAGGTGTAGGTGGGGATGGGGGTGGGGTCCAGCACCCAGCGCAGCCCGACGGCTGCGGCCACGCCGATCGCCGCGCAGACCAGCCGGTGGACCAGGCCGCGTCCCGGGCAGAAGATCGCCCCCAGGGCGATCGCGACGAGCACCGCGCTGTAGCCGATCAGACCTGTGGACACCGGCACGATGTCGCCGGTGAGGACGAGACCGAGCACCAGAGCGAGAAGCGAGCCGAACAGCCCCCACAGCCCCACGCGCAGCGATCCCACCAGCAGCGCCGCGAGGATCACCAGCCCCGGGACCAGGCCGTCCGCGAGCACGACCTCGGCGAAGGGGTTCAGCATCCCGAGCAGCGATCCCTGCACGGCGCCGGCCGAGGTCGTCGTGATGCCAGGCTCGACGATCGGCTGCAGCACGCCGAAGAGCAGTCCCGCCACGAGGCAGAAGGGCGCGGTCGAGACCGGCAGTCCGAAGCGGCGCAGCGCGTCCGTCTCGAACAGGCCACGGAGGACCAGGTGGGCCGGGATGCAGGCCAGCGCGCCGACCACTGTCATGGCGATGGACAGCGCGGTCTCGTTGAGATGGATGGTCGACAGCGAGGCCGCTGCGCCGACCAGGGCGCCGTTGTAGCCCATGAGCCCGTCGCGGACGAGCTCTCGCTCTCCGATGACCCATGCGGCCAGCGTCTGGACGGCACAGCCGATCACCACGAGGACCGCGGTGCGGGGATTCGCCACGGCGATGCCGATCAGCAGCAGCGCTCCGGCGGGAGCGCTGCGCAGGAAGAAGATCTGGGAGATCCCGTACAGCACGGTGCGGACAGCGTTCATCATGTGAAGCCTCTCAGCATGGCGTCGGCAGGACGCAGCAGAAGGGTCGGGGCCCGGTCGTCACGGGCGCCGCAGGTCGAGCGGGGGCTGATCGCGCCAACGGGCCCGCAGCAGGTCGACGACCCCGCGGTGCAGCGCGGCGATCGCGCCCGTGGAATCAGCCAGGGAGCGGATCGCGACGCACCGCAGGCCGTCGGGATGGGGAAGGCCGCCGCGGGTGATCCCGGACAGCGTCGCCGAGTCCTCCACGGACGAGGCCAGCTGCTCGTACAGCTCGTCGTCCAGGCGCCGATCGGCGATCAGCAGCTGGCCCGTGTGGCTGCGGCCCTCCATCATTCCCGAGCCGGTGATGGCCTGGCCCGCGTCAGGGACCATGCGCAGCTGATCGACGACGAGCCGGCGCCGGTGCTCGTCGTCCTCGACCTGGACCTCTGTGCGCAGCCGCACCTCGTCGAAGCGGAACGGCTCGCCGTCCGGCGACCACCCCGGGGTGATGATCTCGGCCATGACCAGCGACGCGGTGGGGTGCATCCGCACGAGCGTTCGCTGGCGGTAGGAGCCCTCGCGATAGACGATCAGCTGGTCCGGCAGGTGCTCGAGCACCGCCCCGGGGCCCAGGCGGACCTCCATGTCCTGCCGCGCCGGGCCCTGCGGGGTCCGGTACACCTTCGTCGCCGACTGCGTGGTGGACAGCAGCGAGGCGTCCTGACCCACCTCGAGCTCGAGCTCGTAGCGGTCCGCACCGAAGTACGCCCCACCCGGGTTGATCACCGGGTAGCAGACCTGCCCGGTGCCATCCAGGTGCAGCGGCTTGAGGATCCGCAGCGCGCCGTCGTGGAACTGCCGGGCCGCGAAGGAGCGGCCGTCGCGCTGCTCGATCCGCAGCCGCAGCTGCCCGGTCGGCGGAGCGCTCGGCGACTGCTCGTCCTGCGAGGGGCCCGCAGCCTGCTCAGTCAAGGTCGAGCATCAGGACGTCGGAGCGGATCCAGCTCATGACGGAACCCAGGCCCTCGTCCGTCTTCAGGTTGGTGAACGCGAAGGGCTTGTCCTTGCGGAAGACCTTGGAATCGCCCTCCATGACCTCCAGGTCCGCGCCGACGTGCGGGGCGAGATCCGTCTTGTTGATCACGAACAGGTCCGACTTGATCATGCCCTGCCCCGCCTTGCGCGGGATCTTCTCGCCCTGGGCGACGTCGACGATGTAGATCGAGAAGTCCACCAGCTCGGGGCTGAACGTCGCCGAGAGGTTGTCTCCGCCGGACTCCACGAAGATGAGGCGCACGTCCGGCAGGCGCCGCTTGAGCTCCTCGATCGCGGCCTCGTTCATGGAGGTGTCCTCGCGGATCGCCGTGTGCGGGCAGCCGCCCGTCTCCAGGCCGATGATCCGCTCCTCCGGCAGCACCGACTCGCGCGCCAGGATCTTGGCGTCCTCGATGGTGTAGATGTCGTTCGTGATCGCGGCCATCGAGATCTCCTGGCTCATCGCACGCGTCAGGCGCTCGATCAGCTGGGTCTTCCCGGCGCCCACGGGGCCTCCGATGCCGATGATGACGGGGTCCATCGTTTCTCCTTCTGCAGTTGCTGTGTGTGCTTCGTGTCTTGTCGGCGCACCCGGCGCCGAGCGCATCAGCTCATGAAGAGCCGAGCGCGCTGACGCTCGTGGTGCATCTGCGCGATCTCCAGCCCCGGGGCGATCGCACCCAGGTCCTCGCGCTCCAGTCCCCGGGAGACCTCGACGGCCCGGCGGGTCCAGTCCTGCGCAGCGCGGATGATGCGCTGCCCGGCGCTCTGGCCCAGGGGGATGCCGCGCACCGCGTTCTGGGTCAGGGAAGTCGCCGTGGCCTGGACGTGGGCCGCCACGGCGGTGTCCTGCTCGATCCCCAGCTCGCGCGCGAGCACTCCCCAGACGACGGCCTGATGGCCCTGCATGCGCCCGGCCTGCACCTCCTCGGCGCAGCGGGTGGTCCACGGGCCCGGGTAGGACGCCGCGCCGATGCTCAGCAGGCGACGGCCCATGGTGATGCCGCCGTCGCGCACCTGCTGCGGCAGCGCCTGGACGGTCGCCAGCTCATCCAGGTCGACGACCTCCTCCACCTCGCGCGCGGTGTAGACCAGGCGGATGGCCAGAGCATCCGTGTAGGTCAGCTGCTGATCGGCGAACATCTGCAGCCACTCGGCGAAGCTGCCCTCGTCGTGGATCTGCCCGCGCTGCATGTAGGTCTCGAAGCCCAGCGACTGGCTGAACGCGCCTGTCGGCAGGGCCGAGTCCGTGAGCTGCATCAGGCTCAGCAGCGGATCCGGCCCGGAGGCCGCCGCGATGGTCGGTGTCGGCGTCATCTAGTGCGTGTGCTCCGCATGGCGGAAAGGCACGGGCATGACCCTCTCCTGACGATCGAACGGGATGCCGTGATGCACCAGGAAGTCCTCGACCGTGTGGTCGTAGCGCACCACCATGACCTCGGCGCCGTACGGGCTCTGCGCGTCGAAGAACTGCGCCGGCAGGTGCCGGTTGCCCAGGCTGTGCGCCGCGAAGGCCATCTCCACGATGCTGCGCGCCGCGATCACCAGGACGTCCGTGGGCAGCAGCGAGATCACCACGGCATTGCCGTCGGCCTCCTCGCCCTCGACGGCCAGGATGTCGCCGTCGCGCAGATCGGCGCTGCCGCGGGGCAGACGCAGCCCGATCTCCCGGTCGTGGTCGGTGCGCACTCGCTGGATGCGCTTGGACAGTTCCTCGTCCGCCAGGACCACTCGCTCGACGTGCCGCTGCCCCACCAGGGCGCGTCCGGCCTCGTCGTTCATGCTGCCGAGCAGCTCGGTCACGATCATCGTCGCGACTCCTCTCGTCGTCGGTCCTGCCCGCGGCGGACGCTGCGTCCGCCGCGGGCAGGGTGAACGGTCACGACCTCAGAAGAGGAAGTACCGCTGGGCCATGGGCAGCTCGGTCTGCGGCTCGCAGGTCACGACCTCGCCGTCCACGGAGACCTGGTACGTCTCCGGGTCCACGACCAGCTCGGGCGTCTGGCCGTTGAACTTCAGGTCGGCCTTGCGCAGGGTCCGGATGTCGGAGCAGGCGCGCACGATCTTGCGCAGCCCGAGCTGGCGCGGCACACCGCGCTCGATCGCCGACCTGGACAGGAAGGTGATCGAGGTGCCGGACACGGCGGCGCCGTAGGCTCCGAAGGCCTTGCGGTACCAGCGCGGCTGCGGCGTGGGGATCGATGCGTTCGGGTCGCCGACGATCCCGTGCACGATCGTTCCGCCCTTGAGGATCATGTCCGGCTTCACCCCGAAGAACTGCGGCTCCCACAGCACCAGATCCGCGAACTTCCCGACCTCGACGGAGCCGACCGATCCGCTGATCCCCTGCGCCAGCGCCGGGTTGATCGTGTACTTGGAGATGAACCTCTTGATCCGGTGGTTGTCGCCCGTGCTCCCCTCGTCCTCCGGCAGCTTGCCGCGCTGGCGCTTCATGGAATCGGCCACCTGCCAGGTGCGCAGCACGACCTCGCCCACGCGCCCCATGGCCTGGGAGTCGGAGGAGGTCATGGAGAAGATGCCCATGTCATGCAGCACGTCCTCCGCCGCGATCGTCTCCTTGCGGATGCGGGAGTCCGCGAACGAGACGTCCTCCGGGAGGTCCGCGCGCAGGTGGTGGCACACCATGAGCATGTCCAGGTGCTCCTCCACCGTATTGCGGGTGTAGGGCAGCGTGGGGTTGGTCGAGGCCGGCAGGATGTTCGGCTGCGAGGCGAGCTCGATGATGTCGGGAGCGTGCCCGCCGCCGGCGCCTTCGGTGTGGAAGGTGTGGATCACCCTGCCGGCGATCGCCGCCTTGGTGTCCTCCACGAACCCGGCCTCGTTGAGGGTGTCGGTGTGGATCGCGACCTGGACGTCGTACTCGTCGGCGACCTCCAGGGCCGTGTTGATCGACGACGGCGTGGCGCCCCAGTCCTCGTGGATCTTCAGCCCGATCGCACCGGCGCGGATCTGCTCCGCCATGGGCTGGATCGCGGAGCCGTGGCCCTTGCCGAGCAGCCCGAAGTTCATGGGGAAGTGCTCGAAGGAGCGCAGCATGCCGTGGATGTTCCACGCGCCGGGCGTGATCGTGGTGGCCTTGGTCGACTCCCCCGGGCCCGTCCCGCCGCCGATCATGGTCGTGATGCCGGAGACCAGCGCCGTCTCGATCTGATCCGGGCTGATGAAGTGCACGTGGGTGTCGATGCCGCCGGCCGTGAGGATCTTGCCCTCGCCCGCGATGATGTCCGTGGCCACGCCGATGATGATGTCGACGCCGTCCATGGTGTCGGGGTTGCCGGCCTTGCCGATCTTGAAGATGTGCCCGTCGCGCAGGGCCACGTCGGCCTTGTAGATGCCGGTCCAGTCGATGACCACCACGTTGGTGATCACGGTGTCCGGGATGCCGACGTCGCGGACCAGCTGCCCGTTCTGGCCCATGCCGTCGCGCACCACCTTGCCGCCGCCGAACACCGCTTCCTCGCCCGGCGTGGTCAGGTCCTGCTCGATCTGCGCGAACAGCTCGGTGTCCGCCAGTCGGATCGCATCCCCGGTCGTGGGCCCGTAGAGGCTCGTGTACTGCTCGCGGCTCAGCTCGAAGCTCATGTCGTCCTGGTCCTCTCGCGCTCAGCGCGTCTCATTGGAGTAGTCGGTCTCGGCGCGCTCGCGCAGCGGCTGCGGAGCGTCCCCGGCAGCATGGCGCCGGTTGCCCGAGTAGTCCTCGGACCTGATCTGGGAGACGTCCGCGGCCTCCTGGGGATCCAGGCGGCCGTCGACCAGGTCGCGGAACCCGTGGACCACGCGGTCGCCGCCCAGCGGGATCAGCTTCACGGTCGTCGAGTCGCCGGGCTCCAGCCGCACGGCGGTGCCGGCGGGGATGTCGAGGCGGCGCCCCAGGGCGGCCTCGCGATCGAAGTCGAGCGCCCGATTGGTCTCGGCGAAGTGGAAGTGCGAGCCGACCTGGACGGGCCGATCGCCCCTGTTGAGGACCTCGAGCTCGATGGCCTCCCGACCGGGATTGCACACGACGGGGTCGCTGGCGAGGACGTACTCTCCGGGCTGCATGACGGTCTCCTTCAGCGGATCGGGTCGTGGACGGTCACGAGCTTCGTGCCGTCGGGGAAGGTGGCTTCGACCTGGACGTCCGGGATCATCCCGGGGACGCCCTCCATGACGTCGTCCGCCGTGAGGATCGTGCTGCCCCAGCTCATCAGGTCGGTGACGGTGCGCCCGTCGCGGGCACCCTCGAGCAGCTCGTAGGTGATGATCGCGACGGCCTCGGGGTGGTTCAGCTTGAGACCGCGCGCCTGGCGGCGTCTGGCCAGATCGGCGGCGACGACGACCAGGAGCTTCTCCTGGTCCTTGGGCTGAAGGTGCATGAGCTTCCTCTGCTGGCTCGAGGGCCCGAGCCGACGACGTGCCATCGGATCGAGCCGTTCGGATCGATGCGTGTCGAAAGCCTTCTCGACATGCGGGGAACAGGTCTACTCCTCTTTTGTTGCCTTTGCGTAAAAGAATGGCTTCGACACTCCGACAGCCGCCTGGGTCTTCCCCGACGACCTCCTGCACACTCCCGCCGAGTGGAACCCCAGTTGCGCTGTTCGCTCCGATAGCGCAACTGGGGATCCATTCGCGCCAGGTGGGGATTCCTGTCAGGTGAGGGCAGACAGGAGCGCTGAGACGCAGGCGCGAGTCATGGGAGACTGGTCTCCATGGCTGACAACACTCAGGGCACAGACACGCCCACCACGATCACGGTCCCGGACAAGCCCGCCCTCGAGGGCCTCGAGGAGAAGTACTCGCAGCGCTGGCGCGAGCAGGGCACCTACGCCTTCCAGGAGGGCACCCCGCGCGAGCAGGTGTACTCGATCGACACCCCGCCGCCCACGGCCTCCGGCTCGCTGCACGTGGGCCACATGTTCTCCTACACGCAGACCGACGTCATCGCCCGCTACCAGCGCATGACCGGCAAGAACGTGTTCTACCCGCTGGGCTGGGACGACAACGGCCTGCCCACCGAGCGCCGCGTCCAGAACTACTACGGCGTGCGCTGCGATCCCTCCTACGCCTATGTGGAGGGATACCGCCCGCCGGAGAAGCCGGCCAAGAACCAGCGCGACTGGGATGTGGTCTCCCGGCAGAACTTCATCGAGCTGTGCGAGGAGCTGGCGGTCGAGGACGAGAAGGTCTTCGAGCACCTGTTCGCCACCCTGGGCCTGTCGGTCGACTGGACCCGGACCTACCGCACGATCGACGACCACTCGCGCCGCGTCTCGCAGCTGGCCTTCCTGAAGGACCTCCAGGCCGACAACGCCTACATGGCCGAGGCCCCCACCATGTGGGACGTCACCTTCCGCACGGCCGTGGCACAGGCGGAGATCGAGGACAAGGAGCGCGAGGGCGCCTACCACCGCGTGGCCTTCCACCGCCCGGACGGGCAGAAGGTCTTCATCGAGACCACCCGCCCCGAGCTGCTGCCGGCCTGCGTGGCCCTGGTGGCCCACCCCGACGACGAGCGCTACCAGGAGCTGTTCGGCACCACCGTGCGCTCGCCCCTGTTCGACGTCGAGGTCGAGGTCAAGGCGCATCACCTGGCCAAGCCGGACAAGGGCTCCGGCATCGCCATGATCTGCACGTTCGGCGATCTCACCGACGTCACCTGGTGGCGCGAGCTCGAGCTGCCCACCCGCGCCCTGATCGGGCGCGACGGCCGCTTCCTGGCCGAGCAGCCGTCGTGGATCGCCGACGGCGCCCCGGCTGAGCGCTACGCGAACGTGGCCGGCAAGACCGTGTTCTCCGCTCAGCAGGCTGTGGTGGAGATGCTCACGGAGTCCGGCGACCTCGAGGGCGAGCCGAAGAAGATCACCCACCCGGTGAACTTCTACGAGAAGGGCGACAAGCCCCTCGAGGTCGTGACCTCCCGGCAGTGGTACATCCGCAACGGCGGCCGCGACGCCTCTCGCCGCGAGAAGCTCATCGAGCGCGGCCGGGAGATCGAGTGGCATCCGTCGTTCATGCGCTCCCGGTACGAGAACTGGATCGAGGGGCTCAACGGCGACTGGCTGGTCTCCCGCCAGCGCTTCTTCGGCGTGCCGATCCCCGTCTGGTACCCGCTGGACGCCCAGGGCGAGCCGGTCTACGACTCCCCCGTGCTGCCCGACGAGGCCGCGCTGCCGGTCGATCCCGCCGCCCAGCCGGCCCCTGGGTACACCGAGGACCTGCGCGACGTCCCGGGCGGCTTCACCGGCGACCCGGACGTGCTCGACACCTGGGCGACCTCGTCGCTGACGCCGCAGATCGCCACGGGGTGGGAGACCGATCCGCAGTTGCACGCCTCCACGTTCCCCATGGACCTGCGTCCGCAGGGCCACGACATCATCCGCACCTGGCTCTTCTCGACCGCCGTGCGCGCCGAGACCCTGGCCGGCTCCGTGCCGTGGCGCCACACCGCGCTGTCGGGCTGGATCCTGGATCCGGACCGCAAGAAGATGTCCAAGTCCAAGGGCAACGTGGTCGTGCCGAACGAGGTCCTGGAGAAGTACGGCGCCGACGCCGTGCGCTACTGGGCGGCCTCCGCACGCCTGGGCGCGGACACCGCCTACGACGAGGGTCAGATGAAGATCGGCCGTCGCCTGGCGATCAAGCTGCTCAACGCCTCCAAGTTCGTGCTGAACCAGGGGGTCACGGAGGCCTCGGTGCTGGGCACCGGAGCCGCTTCCGCCGGTGCCGATCCGTCGGTGATCATCAACGGCCTGGATCGCGCCCTGCTGGCACGTCTGCGCGAGGTCGTGGAGCAGGCGTCGAAGGCCCTGGCCGGCTATGAGTACGCTCGGGCGCTGCAGCTCGTGGAGTCGTTCTTCTGGTCGTTCACCGACGACTACGTCGAGCTCGTGAAGGACCGGGCCTACGGCGCGCAGGGCCCCGAGCAGCAGGCCTCCGTGCATGCCGCCCTGGCCACCACCCTGGATGCGCTGCTGCGGCTGTTCGCCCCGTTCATCCCCTTCGCCACGGAGGAGGTCTGGTCGTGGTGGCGCGCAGGCTCCGTGCACCGCGCGCCGTGGCCGTCGGCCGAGTCCCTGGGCCAGGCCGATCAGGCCGATCCCGAGATCCTCACCGCCGTGGGCGTGGCACTGTCCGGGCTGCGCAAGTCCAAGTCCGAAGCCAAGGTCAAGCAGCGCACGGAGGTGCTGTCGGCGACCATCACGGCCCCAGCCGCCCAGGTCGAGCAGCTGCAGGCCGGGCTGAACGATCTGAAGGCCGCCGGCAACGCACGCGAGCTGACCGTCGTGGAGGGCGAGACGGGCGATGCCCTGCTGCTGGTCGGCGACGTCCGGCTGGCTCCCCCGGAGGAGACCGTGCAGGCCTGATCCGCTGGCACAGCACTACGGCCCCCGCACCGATCGGTGCGGGGGCCGTAGTGCTTGCTCGGCGCCTCATCGAGTTGCGTCGGATACTGGCCGACGCCTGCCCCGTCGACCACGGCCTTCGTCAGCCACGGGCGTGACGGCGGCCGTCGTCGGGGCAGTCCCGGCGAGCGCGGCCGGAGGCCTCAGCTGAAGTCCGGGCCCTTCTCGCGGCCGCGCTTGAGCTCGTAGAACCCCGAGTAGCCCGACAGGGTCAGGGCGGCGTCCCAGATCTCGGCCGCCTGCTCGCCCTTGGGAGCCGGGGTGAACACAGGGCCGAAGAAGCCGGTGCCGTTCACGGCGATGCACGGGGTGCCGATGTCCTTGCCCGCGACGGCCTGAGCCGCCTCGGTGGACTCGCGCAGGGCGGCGTCGAAGTCGGTCGAGTCCTTGGCCTCGATCAGCTCGGCCGGCAGTCCGACCTCCTCGAGGGACTCGGCGATGGTCTCGACCAGCTTCTTCTCGTCGCCGTAGCCCTGGACGTGCCAGCGGGTTCCCATGGCGTCGTAGAGCTTCTTGCGGTACTCGTCGCCATGGGCCTGCGCGGCAGCCTGGATCACGCGGACCATCCACATCGACTCGTCGTGGCCGTGGTGGTGGTTGTCCGGGTTGTTCTCGTTGAGGATGCCCAGGGAGATGATGCGCCAGTCGACCTCGACATCGCGGCGCTGCTGGACCTCGCCCATCCACCGGGAGGTCATCCAGGCCCAGGGGCACAGGGGGTCGAACCAGAAGTCCACCTTGTCAGACATGCTCACTCCTTGATCAGCGGCGAGGTGCCGCCATGTGCGGGGGCGGCCGACCCGGAACAGGACCCGGCCATCGCTGCCCAACCTATGACGCACGGACGGCACAGGTCGAGGCGTCCGCTGACAGCGTGATGACGTGCAGGATCCGACCGCACGCCGCGTGTGCGCAGCCTGCCCGCCCCTCAGGGACGCAGACCGTGGAAGTAGGCGCCCACGAGCCAGCTCAGATCCACGGGCATGGTCTGCGTCACGGTCTCCGGGAGCGGGCGGGTGACCACCGCCAGGCCGAAGTAGAACTGCGCAGGGCTCAGGTCCTCCCGCACCAGCCCCGCCTCTTTGCCCCGACGCAGCAGCGCGCCCAGCCGGTCGAAGAGCCGGTCCCGCAGCTGCAGCACTCGGTCCCAGCCCGCCTCCTCGAACGCCGCCTTGCGCTGCGGGTCGGCACCTTCCACCAGAGCGCCGATCCGCAGCCGCCCGAGCTCGTGGGCGGCGGCCTGCCACGTGGCCCGGGGATCCTGATCCCACGCCGTCTCCAGCTCAGCGGCCGCCGCCTCGACCTTCTCGACGACGGCCTCCATCACCCCCAGGTAGAGCTCCCCTCGCGTGGGGAAATGGCGGTAGAGGGTGCCGATCCCCACGCCCGCTCGTACCGCAACCGCGCTGAGCGGGACGTCCGTGCCCTGCTCGGCGAACAGCTCAGCCCCGGCCGTCTGCAGAGCAGCGCGCTTGGCTCGGGCATCGGCTCGCATGGTGGTCCTTCCGTGGTCATCTTCTCGGCTGGCAGCACTCTGACGCTCGGAACGCCGCCTCATGATCCTCGCACGGCCATGACCCAGCTCACCGGCCCTGAACTCCGGCCCGGAGGACCTGCCGCTGGCGGTCGCCGGTCCCGCCCCGGCCGTCGAGCAGATCACCGATGCGCTCGAGGAGCGCTCCCCCGGCGCCTTCGAGATCACCGAGTACGACGACGCCGAGCAGGCTGAGCAGGCCGTGGCCGATCGAGAGGCCATCGGTGCCGTGACGGTGGGAGAGCAGGGTGTCGAGATCCTCAAGGCCTCGGGAGCCGGCACCCCCTACGGCACGATGATGGACGGCATCGCCACGGGTCTGGAGGAGCAGCAGAAGGCCCAGGCGCAGCAGGCACAGGGGCAGGAACAGCAGGCTCCGGCGCAGGGCGATCAGATTGCCGCTCAGGGCGGACAGGCGCAGGGCCAGCAGGCCCCGAGTGACCAGCCCCAGCAGGCCCCGGCCCAGGAGGTCACCGTGCGCGACGTCGCCCCGCTGACCGACGACGACCCGAACGCGACGACCGTGAGCACGCTTGCCCTGCCGCTGGCCTTCGGCGGCATGATCTCCGCTGCGGCCTTCACCATGCTGTCCGGGAATCGTCCCGCTGTGCGCGCCCTCGGCATCATCGGCTTCTCGGCACTGGCGGGCGTGGCCGTGACCTGGGTCCTGCAGAGCTGGCTGCACGCGGTCGACGGCGACTTCTGGGCCCTGGCCGGCGTGCTCGCGCTGGGCATCGCGGCGATCTCCCTGGCCGTCTCCGGGCTGCAGTCCGTGCTGGGCGGTGCCGGTCTGGCACTGGGCGCGGTCCTCATGATGTTCGTGGCCAACCCTCTGTCGGGCATGGCGACCGGCTGGCAGTGGCTGCCGCAGCCGTGGGGCGCGATCGGACAGCAGCTGCCGATCGGCGCCGCAGGCACCGCATTGCGCTCAGTGGCCTTCTTCGACGGCACAGGGATGACTCACGCGCTGATCGTGCTCGTCTGCTGGGCGGCCGCGGGTCTGCTCCTCATCGCGCTGAGCGCGCTGCGCAAGCACAGGAAGAACCGCACCCGACGCGCGGACCCCTCCGCCTCGACGCGCAGCCCCTGAGCCGCTGAGCACCTGTGCGCAGGACAGTCCGCAGAAGAGCAGGGCCCCGATCACCGCGCGGCGATCGGGGCCCTGCTCATGTGTCTCTGCTTGCCTGCTCGTCGACGTCCGGGAGCCGGCTGCACGATCCGGAGACCGGGTCCGCTCCCCGCACACCGGGCATCAGCTCAGGCTCAGGCGGACTTGGACTCCTCGTCCGGGGCCATGAGGATCTGGGGCTCCACGCCGTCGGTGACGCACTCGGCCTCGACGATCACCTGAGCCGCACCCTCGAGAGTGGGCAGATCGAACATCACGGGGAGCAGGACCTCCTCCATGATGGCTCGCAGGCCGCGGGCGCCGGTGCCGCGCTCGTCCGCCTTCTGCGCGATCGCGGTGAGGGCCTCGTCGGTGAAGCTGAGCTCCACGCCGTCGAGCTCGAACATCTTGCGGTACTGCTTGAGCAGTGCATTCTTGGGCTCGCGCAGGATGCGCACGAGATCCTCGGTGGTCAGCTCGTGCAGCGCGGCGATGATCGGCAGGCGGCCGATGAACTCCGGGATCAGACCGAACTTCAGCAGGTCCTCCGGCAGCACGGTGCCGGAGTGCATGGCCTTCTGCGGGTTGAGGATCTGCTCCACCGGAGCGCCGAATCCGATCGAGGTCTTGCCGGCGCGGGATTCCACGATCTCGTCGAGCCCGGCGAACGCCCCCGCCACGATGAACAGGACGTTCGTGGTGTCGATCTGGATGAACTCCTGCTGAGGGTGCTTGCGCCCGCCCTGCGGCGGCACCGAGGCCACGGTGCCCTCGAGGATCTTCAGCAGCGCCTGCTGGACGCCCTCTCCGGACACGTCGCGGGTGATCGACGGGTTCTCCGACTTGCGGGAGATCTTGTCGATCTCGTCGATGTAGATGATCCCGGACTCGGCGCGCTTGATGTCGAAGTCGGCGGCCTGAATCAGCTTGAGCAGGATGTTCTCGACGTCCTCGCCCACGTAGCCGGCCTCGGTCAGCGAGGTCGCATCCGCCACGGCGAACGGGACGTTGAGCTTGCGGGCCAGCGACTGCGCCAGGTACGTCTTGCCGGAGCCCGTGGGGCCCACCAGCAGGATGTTGGACTTGGCGATCTCGACGGACTCGTCGCCCTCGTCGGTGGCCAGCTGGAGCGGGCGGCCCTCCTGGGAGGCGCGCACCCGCTTGTAGTGGTTGTAGACGGCCACGGACAGCGCCCGCTTGGCGGGGTCCTGGCCGATCACGAACTGCTGGAGGTGGTCGTAGATCTCACGGGGCGTGGGCAGCGAGGAGTCCTCCTGGTCGACGGTCTCCGTCAGCTCCTCCTCGATGATCTCGTTGCACAGCTCGATGCACTCGTCGCAGATGTAGACGCCGGGGCCCGCGATGAGCTTGCGGACCTGCTTCTGGGACTTGCCGCAGAAGGAGCACTTGAGCAGGTCAGCGCTCTCGCCGATGCGGGCCATGGGGCTCTCCTTCTGCCGGGTGCTGCCGACGCCCCGGGTGCGGGCGCACGACGATGAGCGCCGGTCGGCGCTGACGATTCCACGATACGCGAGGGGCGACGACCCGCCCAACAACATGACTGCGCCTGAGTGTCCGCCCGCTCGGCGGACGTCGCCGCGCCCGTCATGGGCCGACCGGGGCTCGAGGCGATGAGACGGCGGGAGGGCGAGGCGCCTGCGTGCGCCTCGCCCTCCCGCCGGAGGATCAGCCCTTCGGCCGATCCCGTGGTGTCACGGGGTGACGGTCTTGGGCTTGACCGCCTTGCGCGACTCCAGGACGTGATCCACGATCCCGTAGTCCTTGGCCTCTGCGGCCGTGAGGATCTTGTCGCGCTCGATGTCGCGGTTGATCTGCTCGGAGGACTTGCCGGTGTGCACCGCCATGGTGTCCTCGAGCCACGAGCGCATGCGCACGATCTCGTTGGCCTGGATCTCGATGTCCGAGGCCTGTCCGCCGCCCTGGCCCTGCATGGCCGGCTGATGGATCAGCACGCGGGCGTTCGGCAGCGCCAGGCGCTTGCCCGGGGTGCCGGCGGCCAGCAGCACCGAGGCGGCCGAGGCCGCCTGGCCCAGGCACACGGTCTGGATCTCGGGGCGGATGAACTGCATGGTGTCGTAGATGGCCGTCATGGCCGTGAACGAGCCGCCCGGCGAGTTGATGTACATGGTGATGTCGCGGTCCGAGTCCTGGGCCTCGAGCACGAGCAGCTGCGCCATGACGTCGTCGGCGGAGGCGTCGTCGACCTGGACGCCCAGGAAGACGATGCGGTCCTCGAACAGCTTGGTGTACGGGTTCTGACGGCGGTAGCCGTAGGGGGTGCGCTCCTCGAAGTCCGGCAGGACGTAGCGGGAGGAGGGCATGTGGGATGCCGCGGAGCCGGCGCCGTAGGCGGCGGCCATGGCCTGGTGGTTGTGCATGGAAGTCATCCTCGGTTCCTTCGGAAGATCAGCGGGCGTGGGCTGCGGGCTCAGGACTCGGTGTCCTTGCGGGTGCCGCCGCCCCCGGAGACGCCCGAGGCGTTCGCGGCGATGTGGTCGAAGAAGCCGTACTCCAGGCCCCGCTCCGCCGTGAACCAGTTGTCGCGGTCGTTGTCCTCGAGGATCCTCTCGATGCTCTGACCGGTCTGCTCGGCCGTGAGCTGGGCCAGGCGCTTCTTCATGTCCATGATCAGCTCGGCCTGCACGCGCACGTCCGAGGCCGTGCCGCCCATGCCGCCCGAGGGCTGGTGCATGAGGATGCGGGTGTTCGGCGTGGCGTAGCGCTTGCCGGGCGTGCCCGACGACAGCAGGAACTGCCCCATGGACGCGGCCAGGCCGGTGGCCACGGTCACGACGTCGTTCGGGATGAGCTGCATGGTGTCGTAGATCGCCATGCCGGCGGTCACCGAGCCGCCCGGGGAGTTGATGTAGAGGTAGATGTCCGCCTCGGGGTCCTCCGCGGACAGCAGGAGCATCTGCGAGCAGATCAGGTTCGCGTTGCGGTCCTCGACCTGCGAGCCGAGCCAGATGATGCGCTCGCGGAGCAGGCGGTTGTAGACGTAGTCGTCCTGGCCCATGGGGCCGGGCGTGGTCTCCATTCGCGGCTGCGACGAAGTCATGGGTGCGTCCTCTTCTCGGGGTCGTTCTGATTGCCTCCGACACTAATCCGGCGGCGGGGCCGCGCGGGGAGCTCGGCGGCAATGTTCGCTGATGGCTGTCGCGGGCCCGCGGATCCCCGCGACGACGACGGCGCCCCGTCCGATCGGACGGGGCGCCGTACGCAGGGCCCGGGCGGGCTTCCCTCAGGAGGCGCTCACCGGGATCGGATCACTTGCCGTCGTTCGGCTCGACGATCTCGTCGGCCTCGACAGCAGCGTCCGAGGCGGCGGCCTCGGAGGCCTCCTCCGCGGTCTCGTTGGCCGGCTTCACGAAGTCGGACAGGTCGACGGGCTTGCCGTTCGAGTCGGAGACGGTCGCGTACTCGAGGACCTTGGCCAGGGCCTTGCGACGACGGACCTCGCCGACCATCATCCCGGCCTGGCCGGAGCCGTCGAGCATCTGGGCGAACTGGTTCGGGTCCATGCCGTACTGCTGCGACGTGGTGACGATGTAGTCGATCAGCTCGGACTGCTCCACGCCGATCTCCTCGGCGTCGGCGACGGCGTCCAGGATGATCTCGTTGCGGAACGCCGCACGGGCGTTGTCGCGGACCTCGTCGCGGTGCTCCGGGGTGTCGTGCCCGGCCTCGGCGTTCGGGTTGTTGAAGTGCTGCTCGAGCTGGTCCTCGATGATGGACTCCGGGACCTCGATCTCGACGAGCTCCACGAGCTTGTCGAGGACCTTGTCGCGGGCCTCGATGCCCTGATCGACGACCACGGAGTCGGCGGCCTGCTTCTTCAGGTCGGCGCGCAGCTCCTCGATGGTGTCGAACTCCGAGGCCATCTGGGCGAAGTCGTCGTCGGCCTCGGGCAGCTCGCGCTCCTTGACCGCGGTGACCTTGACCTTGACGGTGGCGTCCTCGCCGGAGTGCTCGCCGCCGGCCAGCTTGGTCTCGAAGGTGGCGTCCTCGTCAGCGGACAGGCCAAGGATGGCCTCGTCCATGCCCTCGAGCATGTTGCCCGAGCCGATCTGGTACGACAGGTCGTTCGCGGCGTCGACCTCCTCGCCGTCGACCAGTGCCTGGAGGTCCAGGGTCACGAAGTCGCCGTCGGCGGCCGGGCGGTCGATGCTCTTCAGGGTGCCGAAGCGGCCGCGCAGCTCGTCAAGGGCCTCGGTCTCGTCGGCGTCCTCGGCGTCACGCGCCTCGACCTCGACGGTCAGGCCCTTGTACTCAGGCAGCTCGATCTCCGGGCGCACGGTGACGTCGACGGTCGCCTTGACGTCCGCCTCGCGGTCCTCGGAGGAGGGCTGCTGGGTGACCTCGAGCTTGGGCTGGGCGATCGGGGTGAGCTCGTTCTCCGCCAGGGCCTGCTGGAAGAAGGAGTCCATGCCCTCCTGGAGGGCGTTCTCCACGACGAAGTCGTAGCCCACGCGCTGCTCGATCAGCTTCGAGGGGACCTTGCCCTTGCGGAAGCCCGGCACCTGGATCTGATCAGCCAGGGACTTGTAGGTGCGATCGAGGTACGGCTTGAGCTCCGCGAACGGGATCTCCAGCTCGATCTTGGCCTGGGTGGGGCTGACTTTCTCGACGGTGCTCTGCACTGGCGATGCACTCCTCAGTGGATTCGGATCGGTGATGATGCGATGTCTGCTCGGCCTGCGGACCGTCACTGGGCCGCAGGCACGGACGGCGTCCTCGTGCACCGCGCACAGCACGGCGACGGGGACAGGCGTCGGGGTGACAGGACTCGAACCTGCGATCTCCTGCTCCCAAAGCAGGCGCGCTAGCCACTGCGCTACACCCCGTGGGCGTGCGGGCCGCGCGCTGCCGGAGGGGCCCGGCTGGAGCCGGTGGCACACGCTGCGGGGTCCGCTGACCGTCCGCGGTGCCCGCGCCTGGGCGCGGACATCGCACGAGTCTAGCCGCACGCACCGTCATGCCGCACCCGCGGGGGCTCCGCGCGGTTTGCCGAGGTGGTCTGCGTGGGGTAGTTTCATCGTCGCTCGTGCACGTCGGATCCGATGCCGTCGACGCATGCGCGGGGATGTAGCTCAATGGTAGAGCCTCTGTCTTCCAAACAGATTACGCGGGTTCGATTCCCGTCATCCCCTCCAGATTCGAGGGCCCCGGCGATCAGCAGATCGCCGGGGCCCTCGTCGTCGCTCTGCCGGCTGGTGACAGATCTGCGGCCCCTCAGCGCTGAGGGGCTGCAGATCTGTCACCAACTCACCAGGAGACGGCACCGCACACTCGTTCCGGTGGTCCAGGCCGCACTTCGGCACCCGATCAGCGTCGATCGCGTGCGCTGCTGCGGCCTCAGCGGGGTGAGACCGGCGGCTGGCAGCTCGGGCACCAGAACAGCCCGCGCCCGGCCAGCTGCTGGCGCTGCACCGTCGTGCCGCAGCGACGGCAGGGCAGGCCGGCTCGGCCGTAGACATAGTTGGCCTGCTCGGGCCATGCTTCGGCCTCGTCGATCCCGGGGCGGTCCGACGGATCCGTGGTGATGATCCGCCCCAGTCGCACGCCGGTGCGCATGAGCTCCACGTTCTCGCTCCACAGCGCCTCGAGCGTCTCCTCGGAAGTCGAGGCCCCCGGCAGGAACGGATCCACGCCCTGCCGGAACAGCGACTCGGCGCGGAAGATGTTGCCCACGCCGGCGATCATGTCCTGCTCCATGAGCAGCACGGCGATCGGACGACGGCTGCGGGCCGCACGCTCGCAGAAGGCAGCCGGGTCGGCATCTGGATCCAGCGGATCGGGACCGAGCTTCGCCTCAGCGGCAGCCGCTTCGTCCGGGCTCTCCACCGTGCACAGCGCGGGTCCGCGCAGATCGGCCCAGCCGTGGTCTCCGACCAGGCGCACTCGCACGGCGCCCACGGGCGGATCAGGGATCACGCGGCCGTCGTCATCGTGCTCCACGGACTGGAGGGAGTCCTCCGACTCGCGCTCCCCGAGCCGGCGCGGAGCCCCGATGCTGGAGGCGGCGGAGAACTCGGAATCTCCCGCGAAGCCCCAGGCGCCGTAGATGCCCAGGTGCGAGCGCAGGATCAGGACGTCGGAGGGATCATCCGGGGCCGCCAGCTCCAGGAACAGCTGCTTGCCGTGAGCGCGCGAGGACACCAGCCGCCGGCCGTCGAGCATGGCCGCGCCGTCGGAGAAGCGACCCTGCGGACTGGACACGACCAGAGCCTGCCCGCCGAAGACGTCGCCGAGCTGAGTGGCCAGGCGGTGGACCGAGTGCCCTTCCGGCACGGGTCAGCCCCGATAGGCGCGGGCGGTCACGGCGTCGTAGTGGCCGACGACCCTCCCGGTGCGCTCGAACTCCTCGATCTGGGCGATGCGGCGCACGTGGCGCTCGTCGCCGGAGAACGGCTCGTTCAGGAAGGCGAGCACGATCTCGAGGCCCTCCTCCTGGGTGTGCTGGCGTCCCCCGAGCGCCACGACCTGGGCGTCGTTGTGCTCCCGGGCCAGCTTGGCTGTGTCGAGCGACCAGGCCAGCGCGGCGCGGATGCCGGTGACCTTGTTGGCCGCCATCTGCTCACCGTTGCCGGAGCCGCCCAGCACGATGCCCAGGGAGTCCATCCCGGCCTGGCGGTCCTCGATCACAGCCTGCGCGGCGTGGATGCAGAAAGAGGGGTAGTCATCCAGGGCGTCATAGACCTCGGGGCCGTGATCGATCATCTCGAATCCGCGCTGCGAGAGCTGTTCGACCAGGTACTGGGACAGCTCCATTCCGGCATGATCCGTGGCGATGTGCACGCGCATTAGCGTTTCAGCTCCTCGAGTTCTCGACGGGCGCACGGACCGCGCCCCAGATGCGGCCCCAGCATAATCGCCTGCTGCGACGTGCGAGGCGCATGGCATCATGGGCAGAACGCCCGGGAGGCCCCTCCCCCACTCAGCGCGAAGATGCCCTGATGAGCCGCCGCCCGCACCGCAAGTGGAGAACCGTCCGGAAAGGACCCGACCGTGCCCGGAAAGAACCTGACCCGCGCGGAGGCCGCCCAGCGCGCCGCCGCCCTCGAGGTCGCCTCCTACGACGTCGTGCTGGACCTGACGACCGGCGACGAGACCTTCGAGGCGCTCACGACCGTCCGCTTCACGTGCCGGGAGCCGGGTTCGGACAGCTTCATCGACGCCTTCACGGCCTCCGTGTCCTCCGTGCGCCTCAACGGCCGTGAGCTGGATCCGGCGGAGGTCTCCGACGGCGTGCGCATCCTCCTGCCCGAGCTGGCCGAGAACAACGAGCTCGTCATCGCCTCCACCATGCAGTACACGAACACCGGCGAGGGCCTGCACCGCTTCGTGGACCCCGCCGACGGCGAGGTCTACCTGTACTCGCAGTTCGAGGTCGCCGACACGCGGCGCATGTTCCCGGTGTTCGAGCAGCCGGACCTGAAGTCCCGCTTCGCCTTCACGGTGACCGCGCCGGCGCACTGGCAGGTCGTGTCGAACCAGCCCACCCCGGGGCCCGTCGTCGAAGGCGACAAGGGCACCTGGGCCTTCGCCCCCACCCCCGTGCTGCCGCCGTACATCACCGCACTCGTGGCCGGCCCGTACGAGGTCGTGCGCGACGAGCTGACCTCCAGCGACGGCCGCACCATCCCGCTGGGCGTCTTCGCCCGCAAGTCGCTGATGGACCACGTCGATGCCGAGGAGATGTTCCGCATCACCAAGCAGGGCTTCGAGTTCTACGAGGCCCAGTTCGACACCCCGTACCCGTTCGAGAAGTACGACCAGCTCTACGTCCCGCAGTTCAACGCGGGGGCCATGGAGAACGCGGGCGCTGTGACCTTCGTGGAGTCCTACGTCTTCCGCTCCAAGCCGACGCAGGCCCGCCGCGACCGCCGCGTCATCACGATCCTGCATGAGCTGGCGCACATGTGGTTCGGCAATCTCGTGACCATGCGCTGGTGGAACGACCTGTGGCTCAACGAGTCCTTCGCCGAGTACGCCTCGACCCTGGCCAGCGCACAGGCCACGGATGTGGAGGGCGCCTGGACGATCTTCGCCTCCGGGGAGAAGTCGTGGGGCTTCGAGCAGGACCAGCTGCCCACCACGCACCCGATCAAGGCCGAGATCGCCGATCTGGAGGACGTGCTCGTCAACTTCGACGGCATCACCTACGCCAAGGGCGCCTCCGTGCTCAAGCAGCTCGTGGCCTGGGTGGGCCAGCCGGAGTTCATGGCCGGGCTGCGCACCTACTTCCAGGCCCACGGCTGGGCCAATGCCGAGCTGAAGGACCTGCTGGTCGAGCTCGAGAAGGCCTCGGGTCGCGATCTCAAGGACTGGTCCCAGCGCTGGCTGGAGACCGCAGGGGTCAACACCCTGATCCCTCGGGTCGAGCGCGACGACGACAGCGTCATCACCTCGTTCGCGATCGAGCAGACCGCCCCTGAGCAGCTGCCGACCCTGCGCCCGCACCGCCTTGCGGTCGGGTTCTACGACGTCGACTCCGCGACCGGGCTGCTGCAGCGCACCCACCACCACGAGCTCGACATCGACGGCGCGCTCACCGAGGTCCCCGAGCTCGTGGGGCGCGATGCCCCCGACCTGATCCTGCTCAACGACGACGACCTGGCCTACGCCAAGATCCGCCTGGACGAGTGCTCGCAGGACACCGCGGCCGAGCACCTCAAGGACTTCGCGGACTCGCTGCCGCGCGCCCTCGTGTGGCAGGCCGCCTGGGACGGCGTGCACGACGGCGTTACCCCGGCCCGCGCCTACGTGGACACCGTGCTGAACAACATCGGACAGGAGTCCGACTCCACCACCGTGAACCTGCAGCTGCGCCGGCTGGACCAGGTCCTGGACTCGTACGTGGCTGCGGGAGCGCGACAGGCCACTGACCACGATGCCGCCACCCGCCTCTGGGAGCTCGCCGAGAAGGCGGCACCCGGCTCGGATCATCAGCTGCAGTTCGTCAGCGCCTTCGCCCGCCGCGCCTCGACCGAGGAGCATCTGGACCTGGTCCAGCAGCTGCGCTCCGGTCAGGTCCGGCTCGAGGGCCTGGAGATCGACGACGACCTGAGCTGGTCGCTGCTGATCAGCCTGGCCGCGGGCGGCCGCGCCGGCGCCGCTGACATCGACGCCGCGCTGCAGGCGGACAACACCGAGCACGGGGCCATCTCGGCCTCCTCGGCCCGGGCCGCGATCCCCACGCCGGAGGCCAAGGCCGAGACCTGGCGGGCCGTCGTCGAAGAGGGCACCATGCCCAACTCGCTGCAGGCCGCCGCGATCGCCGGGTTCCGCAAGACCCAGGATCCGCAGCTGCTCGCCCCGTACACGCAGCGCTACTTCGAGCAGGTCACCGACATCTACCGCACGCGCTCGCACGAGCTCGCCGAGCAGATCGCGGTGGGCCTGTTCCCGCGCACGGCAGTCCAGGCCACGGTGGATGCCGCCGATGAGTTCATCGCGCAGATCCCCGAGGACCTCAACGGCCTGCGCCGCCTGGCCCTGGAGGGTCGGGACCGCGTGGTGCGGGCCGTGGCCGCACAGGAGGTCGACGCCGCCCACCCGGCATCCCCCGGCGTGCACGAGCCCGATCTCACCTCTCTTGCCGATGCCGAGGCCGCCAAGCGCACGCCCGCACCGCGCACCACCATGGAATGACGCGCCCCGACCCCACGCTGTCCGCAGCACAGCACCCTGCAGCACAGGACCCCGTGTCCGGCGACCCCGAGGAGGCCAGCATGCCCGAGCCCAGCGCACCCCGAGACTCCGACGACCGTGAGGATCCCTCGACGGGCGAGGCGGCCCCGCAGGCAGCCGGAGACGGGGCTTCGACCGGTCAGGCTCCGCACGTATCGGCGCCCGTCCCCGACCCCGCTCAGCAGCCGACGGCGCCGGAGGCTCCTGCCGATGCGCGGCTGATCCCGGTGGGCCGCCCGCTGTCGGCCATGCGCCGCCCGCAGCGCAGCTCCGGCTCAGGCTCCGGCGAGCAGGGCGCGGAGTCCTCGCGCAGCTCGTCGTTCTACGACGAGATCGGCGGGCACGAGACGTTCGCCAAGCTCACCCGCGAGTTCTACGCCCGGGTGGCCGAGGACGAGAGCTTCCGCTCCATGTATCCGGAGCAGGACCTGGGTCCCGCCGAGCGTCGGCTGCGGATGTTCCTGGAGCAGTACTGGGGCGGGCCGAGCACGTACTCGCAGGAGCGGGGCCACCCGCGCCTGCGCATGCGGCACATGCCCTTCACGGTGGACACCTGGGCCCGCGACACCTGGCTGAAGCACATGCGCGCCGCCGTGGAGACGCTGGAGCTGTCCCCCATGCACGAGGGCGTCCTGTGGGACTACCTGGAGCGCGCGGCGCACTCGCTCGTCAACAGCCCCGGCTGATCGTCCTCAGCGGCGGATCAGCACGAACCCGCCGGGACACGCCAGCCGCGCCCAGGTGCCGTGCACGGCCACGGGGATCTCGGAGCTGTCGTCGGCGCGCAGGAACCCCAGCGACCACGCGGCGAAGGCCGCTCCGTCCGGCACGTCCACGGCGCGGCCGGGGGTCTTCCCCCAGTCCGAGACACGGCCCCAGACCTGCGAGCGCACACGGTCGACGATCTCCTGCCCGGAGTCCGTGGGCACGGTGCGCGCGACCTCCTCGATGCCGTCGCGGGCCGCGCGCACGAGCTCGGGGGCCGGGGCCGCCGCAACGGTCTCCCAGCCCGACAGCGACGGCGAGATCCCGGCCCAGGCCGCGTGGGCGTCATGAGGCGGCAGGCCCAGCAGGGTGTCGTCCTGATCCGCGCGCGGGATCCGGTCCAGCACGGCCGCCAGCGACACCACGACGTCGAGCTCGGAGGCATCGGACAGTCCGGCGGTGCGCAGCCCGAGCACCGTGGGCGTGGAGTCGAGCAGCCCCTGCTTGGCCAGGGCGCAGGTCCAGATCCCCACTGCGCCGCCGACGGCCTGGAAGCGCACGGCTCCGTCCGCGTCCACGGCCCGGGCGCGGCTCAGGTACGTGCCGACGTCCTCGACGGACTCCCGGTCCTGCAGGCGCAGGGATCGTCCCATCTCAGGCCTCCCCGTCGCCCGGGCGGTCCTCGGAGTCCTCTTCCGCAGGACGCCGGCGGAACGCGATCGGCTCCTGGCTGTAGTGCTCCAGGAAGGCCCGCTGCTCGGGTCCGAAGGCCTCCGGGCGCCCGGTCCGAGCGTCGATCTCGACGGTCGTGGACTGGGCGATCGCGAAGACCATCCCGCCGCCGGGCTCCTGGAGCCGGTAGTTCAGCACGTAGGAGCTCGTGCCGATGTGGGAGGCCCACACCTCCACCTCGATGTCGGAGATGCGGTAGTGCAGCTGCGCCAGGTACTCGACCTCCTGGCGCCCGATCACGGTCAGGCGCTGCCCCACGAGCTCCCGGAACGTCACGCCCCCCGGCACACCGGGGACGCCCTCCAGAGTCGACTCGCTGAGACGCACTCGCGCTTCCTCGAAGTACTGCAGCTGGATGACGTTGTTGGCGTGGCCGTACGAATCGATGTCACCGAAGCGCATCTGCACGGGGATCCTCAGGGAGCTCATGCCTCCCATGGAAGCACACGGGCACGACGCCCGAGGCTCATCCGATCCCGCTGCGCCCGCCCATAGAGTGGGCCCATGACCCAGTCCTCCAGCGACCGCAGCCGCCCCTCCTCCGCCGTCCCCCCCGCTTCCCCGTCCACCGGCACGGGGACCGGAACCGGTGGCGAGGTGCCCGCCAAGGATCCTGCCCGTCGCACGCAGGATCTGATCGACATGCTCCAGCTGGCCGATGGCGGCGGGGCCCGCACCCACGAGGACATCTTCGTGGGACGCACCCTGTCGGCCATGCGCCGGGCCGTCTACGGCGGCCAGGTGCTGGCGCAGTCCGTGATCGCGGCGGGGAGGACGGTCGAGGAGCCGTCGCGGCGCATCCACTCGATGCACGCCTACTTCCTGCGCGCCGGAGACATCGACGAGCCGATCACGTTCGGTGTGGAGCGCATGCGCGACGGCCGCTCGTTCTCCACCCGGCGCGTGCATGCCTACCAGTCCGGCAGCACGATCTTCTCCGGGATCTGCTCGTTCCAGGAGCCCGCCGAGGGCCTGGAGCACCAGGACCGGATGCCGCAGGGCATGCCGGATCCGGAGTCCCTGCCCACCGCCGAGACGCTGCTGGAGGGCGTGCCGCTGTCGGCGGCCCGCTCGGTGATCGAGCGCCCGTTCGACATCCGCTACATCACCCAGCCGATCTACCTGGCCCCGGATGAGGACCGCCAGCCGTTCAACGCGGTGTGGGTGCGCACCCACAGCCGCCTGCCCGATGACCCTCAGCTGCACCAGGCCGCACTGGCCTACGTCTCCGACTACGTGATGCTCGAGCCCGCGCTGCGCCGCCACGGCAGGGTGTGGACCCAGAAGGGCATGTCCGTGGCCTCGCTGGATCACGCCATGTGGTGGCATCGCCCGGCTCGCGCCGACGAATGGCTGCTCTACGTGCAGAGCTCCCCGTCGGCCTCCGGGGCCCGCGCGCTCGGTGAGGGCCGCATGTTCGACCGCGATGGGAACCTGGTGGCCACCACCATGCAGGAGGGCATGATGCGCCTGCCCGAGTTCGCGGACTGAGGACGAGGGCCGCGGAAGGAGCGGATGCTGCCAGCCGCGACTCGGCTGGCAGCATCCGCTCGGAACCTGCGTCGATTCCCATACCGGAGACGGGAGTTCAGCCGCGGGCTGCCGCTCGACCCCAGACCCGCTGATGCCGCTGTGCGGTGAGGATCCCGGCGGCGGCCACGACCAGGCCGAGGAGCAGGGAGATCGGGTAGCCGGTGAACGCCGCGACCGTGAGTCCGGCCCAGGCCCCGATCGTCCCGGCGAGCATGTTGAGGCTGCTCAGCAGCGTGAAGTCGGTCCCGGCATGGTCGGGGCGCGAGAGATCCAGGTTGACGGCGTACATGCCGGTGTTCGCCACGGTGTAGCCCGCCAGGATCAGGCAGGCGCCGAGGACGGCTGCCGCCCCCGCGGTCGCGGAGGCGCCTGAGCCCAGCACGAGCGGCAGCAGGAGAAGACCGCCCAGCAGCTGGACGCCCGCCCCCAGACCCATGATCGGAGCCCGTCCCCATCGGCCCATCAGGCGCCCGGCCAGCAGGCCGGCACCCAGGGCCGGGATGGAGGCCAGCACGGAGGTGGTGAGCCCGATCCGGCTCAGCGACCAGCCGGCGTCGGTGAGGATGGGGGTCACCAGCGACCACATGCCCGCCGAGCCCATGGCCACCAGCGGGATGGCGCCCAGGCCCCACAGCCGGGCTCCCGGTTGTGCCAACACGCCCACGACATCGCGCAGGCGCAACCGGACGTGCTCGAGGTCCTCGCGCTCCGGCTCCCGGCAGCGCAGCACGGGGATCATGGCCGCAGCGGTGCACAGCACCAGCAGCACGACGGCCGCGCGCCAGCCCCACTGGTCGTGCACGACCAGCGCCAGCCCGCCGCCGATCACCGTGCCGACATAGCTGGCGGCCACCTGGACACCGGCGCCGTCGTCGTGCCTGTCCTCGGGCAGCTGACGCACGGACAGCGCGTCGGCGGCGATGTCCTGCGTGGCGGAGAACAGCACGAACAGCCCGGCGAGCACGGCCACCGGGCCCAGCTGGGCGACCGGGTCGCCGATCAGCGCCAGGCCCAGGAGGCTGAGGACCATCAGCGACTGCAGCAGGATCAGCCAGGCTCGATGATGGCCCGCCGCCCGTGCGGGGCTCCAGCGGTCCACGAGCGGCGCCCACAGGATCTTCAGCGGCCAGATCAGCCCGAGCAGCTGCAGCAGGCCCAGCATCGCCAGGTCCACCCCGCCGCTGCGCAGGATCCCGGTGAGGCCGGTGCTGATGAACGACGCCCCGATGAACTGGGTGGTGTACAGCGCCCAGAGCAGGCTCCACAGCCCTGCGGCCACGTGCGGCCGCGCGACGGAGGCCCTCGGGGTGCTCGCGGTCCTCGCCCGGCTCATGCGCTCCTCCAATATGCCGTGGCCTCGATCGCCTCGCGGCCCACGCCGTGAGCGCGCAGCATCGACGACACCCCGCGGGTGTCGCGGGCCTCAAGCGCGATCCAGTAGCGATCCTGCGGGCTCGGCGGCTGCTGCGACCAGCGGCTCTCCAGGACGGCGCGCACCCCGGTGCTCTCGTCGCTGCGGTGCACCCTGTGGCCTTCCGCAGTCGGCCCCAGGTGCAGCGGCAGCTGCCGGTCCTCGGGCAGCCCGTGCTCGAGCCAGACCTCTGCCGGAGCCTCGCCCAGCGATTCGAGCAGCGAGTTCATCGCGGGCAGCGCTGCCGAGTCGCCGATGACGATCGTCCGACCGCTGAACGGGACGTCGGGGTCCACGGCCTTCCGCGCGCGACGACCGCGGGGCTCCCAGGGCGGCTTGCTGCCCAGCAGCGACGCTCGGATCGTGTCGCCGGGACGGCATTCGCGCGCCCAGTCGCTGGCCGCGCCCTGGTGCAGGGCGAACTCCAGGCTGAAGCGGCCCGCGGAGACGTCGGGATCCACCAGGGTGTAGGCCCGCTGGTGGTCCCGGCCTCCTTCGGCGAACCACAGCCGCAGCCACATGGTCGGGTGCGGGGCCCTGCGGGCCAGCAGTCCGCCGTCATCCAGCTCCAGCCGCAGGTACGACGGGGCGATCTCCTGCCGCCCCAGGACTGTGAGCTTCGTCTCCATCGACCCCATGGCACGCACCACGGCACTCTCTATCCTCGCCATGCTCCCTCTCCCGCTGGGTTCTGCCGGTTCGGCCAGCTCGCAGTGAGCCGCCACTCAGGAAGATTAGGCTAACCTCACTGTTCGTTGCGGCCGGGAGGAACACCCCGTGTCCCCCGATCGTGACGACCCGTGTCCCACCGGTCCCCTCGAGGACCACGGCGAAAGGCAGTCTGCCCCATGCCCCCAGCCCCCGATCCCGCCGATTCCACGATCTTCCGGCCCCCGGCCGTCCCGGCACCCGCGCAGCGCGATCTGCTCGCCGCTGCCACGGCCCCGCAGCTGCGCGAAGCCGTCGCCTCCGCTGCGCGCACCTCCTCGGCCCGCCTGGCCGAGGCAGGCGCGGCGCACTCCCCCGCCGGATTCGACGACCTCGCCGCCCTGATCGACCCGATCGACCTCGACCGGCCGCTCGGGGATCTCGACTCGGCGCTCGGCGAGCTCGACGAGCTCTGGCTGCGCCACGCCGTGTGGTTCCATCTGCCGCGCACTGCCGCCCACCTCAACTGCCCGGTGGCCGTGCCCGCCGTGGCCGCCGAGACCATGGCCGCGATCGTGAACACCTCGGTGGACACCTGGGACCAGTCGACCTCGGCCACCCTGATCGAGCGACGGCTGCTGGCCTGGACTGCCCAGCGGATCGGCTTCCCGGACGGCGCCGACGGCATGTTCACCCCCGGCGGCACGACCTCGACCCTCCAGGCGCTCATGCTGGCCCGGGACGAGGCGCTCGAGTGTTCCGCGGCGACCCCGCGGGCCGAATCCCGCCCCGTGCGGGCGGCTCGGCTGCGGCTTCTGGCCTCGGAGCAGAGCCACTTCTCGGTGCTCACCGCGGCGCACATCCTGGGCCTGGACGACGATGCCGTGGTCCAGGTGCCCGTCGACGACGACGGACGCATGCTTCCCGAGGCCCTCGAGCTCGCGCTGGACGACCTGCGCGCCCAGGGGCTGGAGCCGGCCGCCGTCGTGGCGACCGCCGGGACGACGGATCGCGGCGCCATCGATCCGCTCGAGCGGATCGCCCGGCTCTGCGCCGAGTCCGGGACCTGGCTGCACGTCGACGCCGCCTACGGCGGCGGCCTGCTGGCCTCGACGACTCAGCGGGAGCGCCTGGCGGGGATCGAGCAGGCCGATTCGGTGACCATCGACTTCCACAAGTCCTGGTTCCAGCCGGTGTCCTGCTCGGCCGTGATCGTGCGCGATCCCCGCACGCTGCGGCACTGCACGCATCACGCCGACTACCTGAATCCGGCCGACACTCCGGAGCCCAACCAGGTGGACCGCTCCCTGCAGACCACGCGGCGCTTCGATGCGCTCAAGCTGTGGACGACCCTGCGCGCCATGGGCCCGGAGCGGATCGGCGAGCTCTTCGATCGCTGCTGCGCCCTGGCCCAGGAGACGGCCCGGGAGATCACGGCCGATCCGCGCTTCGAGCTGATCGCGCAGCCGTCGCTGTCCACGGTGCTGTTCCGCTGGCTGCCCCTGGACGGCTCGGACCCCCAGGCTCTCGTGCGCCCAGTGCGGCGCCGAGTGTGGGACGACGCCTCCTCCACGGTCGCCGAGACCGTGGTCGATGATCAGCGCTGCCTCAAGCTCACGCTGCTGAACCCCGCCGCGCAGCTCAGTGACCTGCGCGCCGTCCTGGACGACGTCCACCGGGCAGGGGAGGCCGTGCTCGCCGAGCGCGCTGCGCAGCCGCATCCCGACATGGCCCAGACCGCAGAGAGGATCCGATGACCATGCGCTCCACCGCCGAGACGGGCTCCGCAGACGAGCCGCTGGACCTGCTGTGCGTGGGCCTCGGGCCTTTCGGCCTGGGGCTGGCCTGCCTGGCCGATCCCCTGCCGGACGTGCGCGCCGCCTTCCTGGACCGCAGACCTGGCTTCGACTGGCATCCCGGGCTGCTCTTCGAGGACGCGACGCTGCAGGTCCCCTTCCTGGCGGACCTGGTGACCATGGCCGATCCCACCTCCGAGCACTCGTTCCTGAACTGGCTCAAGGAGACGGGGCAGCTCTACTCCTTCTACGTGCGCGAGTCCTTCTATCCGCTGCGACGCGACTACAACGCGTACTGCCGCTGGGCCGCCTCCCGCGTCCCTGGACTGCACTGGGACCAGGACGTCCTCGAGGTCCGTCGCCCGTCCGGCTCCGGGGCCTGGCAGGTCCGCTCCCGCGACGACGACGGTCTCGAGCAGCTCTGGTGGACCCGCCACCTCGTGGTCGGGGCCGGCACGATCCCCACCCTGCCGAAGGCGCTGGATCCTGCGGGCGATGCGGTCCTGCACGCCGGCGACTACCTGGCCCACCAGGACCGGCTGCACGGGCAGGATCATGTCACCGTGCTGGGATCGGGGCAGTCGGCCGCGGAGGTCGTCGTCGATCTGCTCGAGGATCCCCACGGCCCGGCCGTGGACTGGGTGACCCGCTCCCCGCGCTTCTACCCCATGGAGTACTCCGAGCTCTCGCTCGAGCTGACCTCCCCCGAATACCTGGATCACTTCCGGGGCCTTCCGGAGGATCAGCGGGATGCGATCAACCGGGCCCAGCCGCAGCTGCACCGCGGCATCTCGGCAGAGACGATCACCCGGATCTACGAGGCGCTGCACGTCCGCCGCGCGGCCGGCGGGCGTGCCCCGGTGCGGTTGCTGGCCGCGACCGAGCTGGTGGCCGCCGCCCCGCACGACTCCCGGACGCTGCTGACCTGGCGCTCGATCGAGACCGGGCGCAGCCGCGAGACCGTGACGGACGCGGTCGTGGCCGGCACCGGCTACGCCCCTGCTCCCCTGCCGTGGCTGGAGCCCGTGCGCGCTCAGCTCAGCCTGGACGGAGCAGGACGCCTGAGCCCGGACCGATGGCACCGAGCCAGCTCCGACGGCACCCTGCACGTGCTCAACCACACCGAGCACACCCACGCCCTGACCGCCCCGGATCTCGGCATGGGCGCGCTGCGCAATGCGATCGTCCTGGGCCACGTCACCGGTCGGCAGCCGTATCGGACAGAGCGGCGGACCATGTTCCAGAGCTTCGGCCGACTGCCCCAGCAGCACTGGGGCCCCCGCACCGCCGAGGCCCAGCCGTTCTGCGCCGAGATCGACGGGCGCCGCTTCATGCTGCGTCCGGTGGACCCGCAGCGCGACGGCGCCGCGCTGCACGAGTGGCTGAGCCGGCCTAGGGCCAGGGCCTGGGATCTCGTCGGCGCAAGCCCCGAGCGGATCCGAGAGGTCTTCCAGGCGATCGAGCGCGCGGATGACATGGATGCCTGGCTCGTCGAGGAGATCGTGGCCTCGGATCCCGAGCATCCGGTGCGGCGCGGCTTCGTGGAGACCTACGACCCCGCACGCAGCCCGCTGGCCGAGCACTGGTGCGTGCGCGACGGCGACGTCGGGCTGCACTTCTTCATGGCCCCGGCCCAGGATCCGGTGCCCGGGACGTCCTCGGCCGTCATGGCGGCGGCCCTGCGGCTGCTGTTCAGCGACCCGTCCGTCCAGCGCGTCGTCGTGGAGCCGGACGAGACCAACCATGCGATCCGCGCCGTGAACCGCAGCGCCGGCTTCCGAGAGCTCGGACCCCTCGAGCTGCCGGAGAAGACCGCCTGCCTGTCCGTGCGCGAGCGCACCGCGGCCGACGCAGCGCCCGAGACGTCCGAGGGCACCTCGGCTTCCGAGCGCCCGTCGGCCGGCACCCTGACCGTCGATCCCGCGAGCGAGGAGGATCCCCGATGACCGAGACCACCCTGACCGGAGCCGAGACCGCGAGCTCCGCCGGACCCACGCCTGCCCCGAACCTGGATGCCGAGGGCGCCGAGCAGCTGCAGCGGCTCACCCTGGCCAAGCTGTTCGCGGAGTTCGCCCACGAGCGCATCCTCGCGCCGCGTCCGGAGGCGGAGGGTTGGGTCGTGGACGATCACACCGGCACGCCGCGCTGGCGCTTCCGCGCGAGCCGCCACCCGATGGAGCACTGGCGAGTGGATCCGTCGTCGATCCAGCGCCTGGACGACGATGGCCGCCCCAGCTCAGCGCCTCGCGATCTCGACGCCCAGCAGGCGATCCTGGATCTGCGCGAGGTCCTCGAGCTCACCGACCGGGTGCTGCCGCTGTACCTGGAGGACCTCTCCGCCACGCAGCTCACCTCCGCCCGGCGTCAGGCCCGACCCGCACCGAGCTCCCGCGAGCTCGCCGCGAGCCCTCTGGAGCTCGTCGAGCAGCATCTGCACGAGGGCCACCCCGGATTCGTCGCCAGCTCCGGCCGGATCGGCTTCGGCGCCGCCCAGCAGGAGCGGTGGGCGCCCGAGGCCCTGGAGCCGACCCCGCTGGTGTGGCTCGCCGCCCGCCGCAGCGGCTGCGTCCTCTCGCTCTGCCGCGAGATGGACGACCGCGAGCACATGGAGCTTCACCTGCTGGACCCGGAGCGCGAGCGCTTCCGCGCTGCCGTGCGGGAGGCGGGCGAGGACCCGCAGGACTACACGCCGATCCCCCTGCACCCCTGGCAGTGGGAGCACCGGATCCTGCCCGGCATGCTGCCGGACGTCCTTCGCCGGGATCTGATCCTGGTGGGCCCCAGCGAGCACCGCTGGCGCGCCCAGCAGTCCGTGCGGACCTTCCTGGACATGGACGATCCGGCCCGCGACTACGCCAAGACCGCGCTGGGCGTGCATTCGATGGGCTTCCTGCGCGGGCTCTCGCCGGCCTACATGGAGGCCATGCCCGCCATCAGCGACTGGCTCGACGACATCGTCTCGGCCGACCCCGTCCTCAGGGAGTGCGGCGTGGAGGTCCTGCGCGAGCGCAGCGCCGTGGGATGGGTGGGCGATGCCCAGCACCGCTCGGGGCTGCGCAGCGATTACACCAAGCAGCTGGCCGCGCTGTGGCGGGAATCCCCGGTCGCTCGGCTGGCCCCCGGGGAGCAGGCCGCCAGCCTCGCCGGGGTCCTGCACACCGATCGCGACGGCGTGCCGCTGGCGCGCGCCTGGATCGAGCGCAGCGGGGTCGATGCCGAGACGTGGATCCGTGCTCTGCTGAAGGTCTACCTGCTGCCCGTCGCGCATCTCGTGCTCTCGCGCTCGATCGCGCTGATGCCCCATGGCGAGAACGTGATCCTGCGCCTGCAGGACGGCCTGCCGGTCGGCGCGTTCTGGAAGGACCTCGGCGAGGAGATCGCCGTGATGGATGATCAGCCCCTGCCCCCGCAGATCGAGCGCATCCGCACACTGATCGAGCCGGAGTCCCAGGAGCTGTCCGTGCACACCGACGTCCTGGACGGCGTGCTGCGCCACCTGGGTGCGCTGCTGCACGACGACGGCGTCCTGGACGAGCAGCGGTTCTGGGGCGCGGCCGCCGAGGTGCTCGACGAGCACCGCGCTGCCCATCCCGAGCTGTGGCGCGGACACGATCTCTTCCGCGAGGACTTCGCCCACTCGTGCCTCAACCGCCTCCAGCTGCGCGACCCGCAGTCCATGGTGAGCCTCACGGACCCGTTGGGCTCCCAGATCCTCGTGGGGCGGATCCGCAATCCGCTGGCGCAGTTCCGCGGCGTCGGCCCCACCTCGGACGAGATCGGAAGTCCGGCCGGCGTCGAGGTCGAGTGCCGGGACGAGGCGGCGAGCCGCCCATGACCGATCCGGATCCGCACGGCTGCGAGCTCTCCGGCGACGGGTGGGCCGTGTTCCGGGACCCGCACGGCGTGCCGCACGTCCAGGCGCGCGACCTCGAGGCGCTGGCCTTCGGTCACGGGGCCGTGACCGCCCGCGACCGGGTGTGGCAGCTGGAGGTCCTGCGCACCCGGGCCGAATCCCGCAGCGGGCATCTGCTGGGCCCGGAGCACGACGACGGCGACCATCTCAGCGCCGCCCTCGGCATCGAGGAGACGGCGCGGTCCTGGTGGGAGGCCGCTGGGTCTCAGGACCGCGTGTTCCTGGCCGGCTACGCGCGCGGGGTCAGCTCGCAGCTGTCGCAGGCCTGGGCAGCAAGCCCCGAGGTGCAGTCCCTGGGCCTCGGTCATCGTCCGCCCCGGCCCTGGCAGCCATGGACGCCGATCGCCGTGCACCTGGACGTTCACCTGCTGGCGGGAAGTCTGCCGGAGCAGCTGTGGCGCGACCGGGTGCGCCGGCAGCTCGGAGCGCAGTGGCTCGACGCCCTGGACGCGGAGAGTCCCCGCACGGCCGGATCCAATGCGTGGCTGGTCCCGGGGCGGCTCAGCGCCTCCGGCGCGCCGATGATCGCGGCTGATCCGCACCGGATCGTCGAGGAGTCAGGGCCCTACCAGCCGGTGTGCCTGTCATGCCCGGGGGTGCGCGTGCGGGGCCTGGCGCTGGTGGGCCTGCCGGGCGTCCCGCACTTCGGGCGCACCGAGTCCGCGGCCTGGGCGATCACCGCCTCGATGGCTGTCACGGAGCAGCTCACCGAGATCGCCGTGGTGCGACGCGGCGGGCAGCTGGCCCAGCAGGAGACCGGTGAGCCTCTCATCGAGTCCGGGTTCCGGGACAGCACCGGCGCACTGCGCGTGATTCGTCGTTGCCGCCAGGGTCGGGTCCTGCCCGGCAGCAGCGAGCGAGAGGCTGCGCTGTCGGACCTGCCCGAGGGCGGCACCGCGTCCGTGCTGGTCGTGCACACGGCAGCCGAGCAGCTGTCGCCAAGCTCTGCGGCCACGGCCCTCAGCGCCTGTCGCACTCTGCTCGGCGCCGGCACCGCTGCCGATGTCCTGGCCGCGGCACAGGGCTGGGCGGTGCCCGTCAACGACCTGGTCGCGGCCGACACGACGGGCCGGTGCGTGCACGCCGTGATCGGTGCGACCGCGCGCCCGCTGCCCGAGCCCCGCGACGTCGACGACCTGCTCGTCCGCGCCAATCAGCGGCCCCCGGACCCCCTCGCGGCCGGGTCCGTCCTGGGGTGCGCCCCTCCCCATCGCGCCCGGCGCGCAGAGCACCTGCTGCGCCAGGCGCTCAGGGACAGCGGTGCGATCTCGGCGGAGGACCTGCTCAGCGCCCAGCTGGACACGCGCTCGTCGTCCCTGCTGGGTCTGGTGCACGCGCTGCTGGCTCCGGCTGACGCGCAGAAGGACTCCGACGACGACGCCGGCGGGACCGTCGATCCCGCCGCCGGCCCCTGCGCGGATCGCACCGCCGGCTCGTCCAGCCCCGTTGCAGGATCGGAGGTCGAGGCGCTGCGCCAGGAGCTGCTCGAGTGGGACGGGGAGATGGCCGCGGACTCCGTCGTCGCCGCGCACGCAGCCCAGTGGCGGGATCTGCTGGCCCGGCACCTCGCGGGCCATCCGGCGCTCGAGCCGCTGCGCGGCGCCACGGGCCTGCCGCCCCTGTGGGATCCCCTGCTCGGGACCACCCCTCGGGTGGGGCTGGCCCTCGAGTCGATCGTCACCCTCGGCCCGGGGCTGGGGCTGGATCCCGGCCCCTGCGCCCAGGCGGCGCTCGAGGAGCTCGCGGCGCAGCTGGACAGGCCGTCCGGCTCCCCGTGGGGAGTGCAGCACGCCTTCGCCCCGTGGAGGGCCTGCGACCAGCTGCTGCCCTTCGCTCCCGTGCCCGTCGGCGGGGACTCCGATGCGCTGCTGGCCGCAGGCGTGCTGCCGGGCCTGGGCGCAGGCTGCGCTCGTGTGCCCTCGGCGCGGGTGCTGTGGGACCTGGCGCACCCGGCCACCTCGGCATGGATCACCCCAGACCCCGTGGACCGCGGCCAGCTGGGCTCGCGGCCGCTGGATCGGTGGGCGGCAGGCGAGATCGATCAGGCGCTGCCGTGGGTGCCGCCTGGGGCTCCGGCGTCCACTGACCGTCCGCACCCGCTGGGAGGCCTGCACCTGCGCCGCCCTGCCGCGCAGGTCACGTCCGAGGCTCCGGTAGGCGCTTCCGCAGAGGAGTCCGCTGGTGCCCCCGGGTTCGGCCCCGACGCTCCCCTGCTGAGCCTTCGACCGGTGGATCCCCTGGCCGATGCCGAGCTGCTGCACGGCTGGGTCAGCTCACCGCGCGCCGTCTTCTGGGGCATGGGAGGACTGGAAGCGGAGACGGTCTCGGCGATCTACGCTGAGATCGCAGCCTCCGACAGCCACCACGCCTGGGTGCTCGAGCTCGAGGACCGCCCCCTGGGGCTGCTGCAGACCTATCAGCCGCACGCCGACCCCATCGGCGGGGCCTATCTGCCGCGGGCCGGGGATCTGGGCATGCACCTGCTGCTCGCCCCGGCCCGGCGGCCGCAGCCCGGATTGACCTCTGCCCTGGCGGAGTCGCTGGCGCAGTTCCTCTTCGCCGATCCCGCCACCCGGCGCGTGGTCGCCGAGCCCGATGCCTCGAACTGGCGAGCGGTGCGGAGGATGCAGCGCACCGGCTTCGAGCTCGGCACGCAGATCCGGCTTCCGGACAAGACCGCCCAGCTTGCCTTCCTGACTCGCGAGGCTCTGCAGGGCGCCCGAGCCAGGGGCGGTGCCGCGGCTGATCCGAACCAGAGCACATGATGACGAGGGCCCGTCGTCATCCTGTGCAGGATGACGACGGGCCCTCGAGGCGCGGTGCGAGGGCTGCGGCAGAGCAGCTCAGTCGCGCGTGAGGCGGCGGTGGGTCATGCGGCCCGGGCGGGCTGCCTCCTCGCCGAGGCGCTCGATCTTGTTCTCCTCGTAGGACTCGAAGTTGCCCTCGAACCAGTACCAGTTGTCCGGGTTCTCCTCGGTGCCCTCCCAGGCCAGGATGTGGGTGGCCACCCGGTCCAGGAACCAGCGGTCGTGGGAGATGACCACGGCGCAGCCCGGGAAGTCGAGCAGCGCGTTCTCCAGAGAGCCCAGGGTCTCGACGTCGAGGTCGTTGGTGGGCTCATCCAGCAGCAGGAGGTTGCCTCCCTGCTTGAGGGTCAGCGCCAGGTTCAGGCGGTTGCGCTCACCGCCGGAGAGGACGCCGGCCTTCTTCTGCTGGTCCGGGCCCTTGAAGCCGAACGCGGAGACGTAGGCGCGCGAGGGCATCTCGACCTGGCCGACGTGGATGTAGTCCAGGCCGTCGGAGACGACCTCCCACAGCGACTTCTCGGAGTCGATGTTCTCGCGATTCTGATCCACGTAGGAGATCTTCACGGAGTCGCCGATGCGCAGCTCGCCGCCGTCGATCGGCTCCTTGCCCACGATGGTCTTGAACAGCGTGGACTTGCCGACGCCGTTGGGGCCGATCACGCCGACGATGCCGTTGCGGGGCAGGGTGAAGGACAGATCCGAGATCAGCGAGCGGTCGCCGAAGCCCTTCTGCAGGTCCTTGGCCTCGATGACCAGGTTGCCCAGACGCGGTCCGGGCGGGATCTGGATCTCCTCGAAGTCCAGCTTCCGGGTCTTCTCTGCCTCGGCGGCCATCTCCTCGTAGCGCGCCAGACGCGACTTGGACTTGGTCTGGCGGCCCTTGGCGTTGGAGCGCACCCACTCGAGCTCGTCCTTGAGGCGCTTTGCCTGCTTGGCGTCCTTCTTACCCTGGACCTCCATGCGCTTGGCCTTGGTGTCCAGGTACGTGGAGTAGTTGCCCTCGTAGGGGTACAGGCGGCCGCGGTCGACCTCGCAGATCCACTCCGCCACGTGATCCAGGAAGTAGCGGTCGTGGGTCACGGCCAGCACGGCGCCGTGGTAGGCGGCCAGGTGCTGCTCGAGCCACAGCACGGACTCGGCGTCCAGGTGGTTGGTGGGCTCGTCCAGCAGCAGCAGGTCGGGCTTCTCCAGCAGCAGCTTGCACAGCGCCACGCGGCGGCGCTCACCTCCGGAGAGGCTCTTCACGTCGGCGTCGCCGGGAGGGCACTGCAGGGCGTCCATGGCCTGGGCCAGCTGGGAGTCGAGATCCCAGGCGTTTGCGGCGTCGATGTCCGTCTGGAGGGATCCCATCTCCTCCATGAGGGCGTCGAAGTCCGCGTCCGGCTGAGCCATCTCCTCGGAGATGGCGTTGAAGCGGTCGAGCTTGGCCTTGATCTCGCCGACGCCCTCCTCCACGTTGCCGAGGACGGTCTTGTCCTCGTTCAGCGGGGGCTCCTGCTGGAGGATGCCCACGGAGTAACCGGGCGAGAGACGGGCCTCGCCGTTGGAGGGCTCGTCGAGCCCCGCCATGATCTTGAGGATGGTGGACTTGCCCGCGCCGTTGGGACCCACGACGCCGATCTTGGCGCCTGGGTAGAACGACATCGTGACGTCATCGAGGATGACCTTGTCGCCCACCTTCTTGCGGGCCTTGTTCATGGTGTAGATGAATTCAGCCATGGCCCCCAGGCTACCCGTCGGGGAGGACAGCCGGAGCCACTCCGCCTGAGCCTCTGCCCAGGGTCCAGTCCCCTCGGCCGGGCTCCGCACCCCGGCGGCGCCTCCCCCTGCCCCTGAGAGCACCGAGCGGGAGGCGCCGCGAGCGCCCTGCAGACCGGGCACGGACCTGCTGTCCGCACACCGGCTCAGGAGGAGGAGCCCTGCCCGGCACCGGCCAGCAGCTCCTGCGGATGGCCCTCCCACGAATGCGCGTCCTCGGAGCTGCCCCCGGCATCGGAGCCGGAGCCGTCTCGGCCGTCGTGCTCGTCGTTCCCGTCGTCGAGGATCTCGCCGGTCATGGGGTCGACCGAGCGGGACCCGTCGCCCCAGTCGTCGCTGTGCTGCGAGGCGTCCGAGCCCTCGCCGCGCGAGCTGTCGGAACCGGCGCCGGAGCGCTTGTAGGTGGCAGTGCCCAGCGCCAGGTCCGGGCCCAGGGCCGTCGCGTCGATCTCGACGGTCAGCCGCTCCTGACCCTCCTTGGTGGTCCAGGGCCGAAGGCGCAGCCGGCCCATCACGAGCACGGCGTCGCCGACCTTCAGCGACGACGCCGCATTCGCCGCCAGCCGCCGGAAGCAGGTCACGGTGTACCAGTTGGTGGGGCCCACATCGACCCAGGAGTTCGACTCGGTGTCGAAGCGCCGCGGCGTCGAGGCCAGGCGGAACGACGCCACCGGAGTGCCGTCGGGAAGATTGCGGAGATCGGGCTTGGTGGCGGCGAAGCCGCGGACCGTGAGGGTGTCGAACATGGCAACTCCTGATGGTGAGGGCCGAGACGAGCCGCTCGGCGGATGGTCGCCGGAGCCTGCTCGTGCGGGCAGCGCCCCGGAGTCCGCTCAGACTGGACCGCCATGCCCCGCCCCCGGCGGCGGCGCCGACGCATCTGGGGGCATCTGCAGGCACACGCCCGAATCTTGTTGCTGTGGAGGCAGGGTGCACGGTCGGCGCGAGCTGTTCGATAAGCTGTTCCGCGCCCGCCTCGGTAGCTCAGGGGATAGAGCAGGAGCCTTCTAATCTCTTGGTCGGGGGTTCGAATCCCTCCCGGGGCACTTCAGTCCTGAGCCGCGACATCGTTGACAGACGATGTCGCGGCTCAGCCTTTTCTCGCGGCGAGCAGGCGGTTCGAGACAGATATGCATGCCATCCGCGCTGATGGCATTCATATCCGTCACCAACCGGAGCTGCCGTAGACTCACGCGCTCACGGCGGACGTTCAGGCGCGGGGACCCTGCCGTTCGCACATGGATCGTCTCGCGCACTGTCAGGGACTCCATGCCCCCGGGCGTCCCCGTCATCGATCCCGGGACGCGCAGAACGGTTCCTGAGCCCTCAGATCACCACGGGCCGGTTCGGATCGAGGGTGCGCGTCCGCCGGCTGCGTCGGGTGGAGGGGTCCAGGAACCAGAGGTAGGCGCCGTAGGCCACGCCGATCACCGCGGCGATGGTGCGGCCGGATCCCAGGTCGATGTCGAGGTACGGGAAGACGTCGAGCTGGTCCGAGATCGCGTAGATCATGAAGAACACGGTCAGGAAGAGCAGAACGTCGGCCTGCCAGTCCGGGCGGATGCCGGTCACCGCGAAGAACGGGATCAGCCACACCACGTACCAGGCCTGGATCATGGGCGAGAACACGACGATCGCCGCGAAGGCCAGCGTCATGCGCCGCACCACCCGCTCATCGCGGCCCGTGAACATCAGCCACAGGATGACCGGCACCGCCAGCGCCTGACCGGCGGAGTGCACGAAGCCCCTGGCGGCCCCGGCATCGCCGCCGAACAGCCCCGCGATCCCACCGACCACCACGCCCAGCAGGCCGATCGGGGCGTACCAGATGAACGAGGTGCCGGTGGTCGACAGGCCCGCGATCCAGCCCCAGCCGAAGCCGGACATCCAGCCCAGCGCAGCCATCACGGCGATCGCCCAGGCCAGCGTCAGGAACCAGATGAGGAACTTCCGCGGCCACGAAGCCCCTCGCCCTGCCCACAGCAGCCCGATGAACGGCAGCAGCACCACGGTGATCGGCTTGATGCCGATCGACAGGACCACCAGGGCCGTGCCTGCCAGTCCCCCGCGCCAGTCGCGCCACGTGGCCGCGACCAGCACGCCGAGCAGCGCCAGCGCGGTCATGATGGCGTCGTTGTGCACGGCCAGGATGAAGTTCACCAGCAGCAGCGGATTGGCAGTCGACAGCCACAGGGCGCGCGTGGGATCGATCCCGTGGCGCTGCGCCAGCCGGGGAACGGTCCAGGCCAGCAGCATCACGGACAGCACGCACAGGATGCGGAACAGGAAGACCGACGAGTCCGGCTCCGCGCCGGTGATCCCGACGATCGCCCGCTCCATCATGATGAACAGCGGCCCGTACGGCGGCGGGGACTCGCTCCACAGCTGATCCGCCCCCAGCTGGAAGAAGTTCTCGATCGTGGAGACGCCGGCCTCGTACGGGCTCAGCCCGGCAGCCGCCACGCGGCCCTGCCCGATGTACGAGTAGACGTCGCGGCTGAAGATCGGCACCGAGAAGACCATGGGCACCGACCAGGCGATGGTCGCGGCGGTGACCCACCTGCGGGAGCCCGGTCCCCACCCCTGCAGCTTCTGACCCAGCCGGAACCACTCGCGCACCAGCATCATGGATCCGATCGCCACCAGGATGATCGACAGGATCGCGCCCGGTGTGGTGAAGCGCAGCTCGATCACCAGGGGGCTGCGCCGCAGCTCGGAGACCCCTGCCAGCCAGCCGACCCCGTAGGAGCCGATCATCAGCAGCACGGATCCGAGAGTTCCGAAGACGACGGAGCGCAGGATCGACCGCTCTGCGCGCGCGGAGCGCGGCGGGGCCGTCGCGGTGTCGGCCGCCGGCTCGGGCGGCTGCTCGGTGGTCGTCTCTGGCACGGATCCCCTCACGGCGGTCTGCTGACGGTCGATCGGGCGGCACGGTCCTGCTGCAAGAGCCGCCCGCAGTGGCCGTCATCCTACCGGGGCGCCGCGGCTGAGACTCCTCGCGACGGATATGCAGGGCTGTCCGCCGCCGCGGCTACAGTGACCGACGTGGCTCTCTCTAATGAACGAATGGTGTGGATCGACTGCGAGATGACGGGTCTGTCCCTGACGGACGACGCCCTCATCGAGGTCGCAGTGCTCGTGACCGATGATCAGCTCAACGTGCTCGGCGACGGCGTGGACGTCGTCATCCGGCCGCCGGAGGGCGCGCTCGAGCAGATGGGCGACTTCGTGCGGAACATGCACGTCGAGTCCGGCCTGCTGGAAGAGCTGCCGTCGGGGACCTCGATGGAGGAGGCCCAGCAGCAGGTCCTCGACTACATCAGGACATGGGTTCCGGAGCCGGGAAAGGCACCGCTGGCCGGCAACTCCGTGGGCACCGACCGCACGTTCCTGGTCCGGGACATGCCGGAGGTCGTGGAGCACCTGCACTACCGGATCATCGACGTCTCCACGATCAAGGAGCTGTCCAGGCGCTGGTTCCCCAGGGCCTACTTCCAGTCCCCGGACAAGACCGGCAACCACCGCGCCCTGGGCGATATCAAGGACTCGATCGACGAGCTGCGCTACTACCGCGAAGCCGTGTTCGTGGACGACCCCGGCCCCTCCTCCGAGCAGGCCAGGGAAGCGGCCTCACGAGTGGTGGCTGCCCGGCGCCTGGCCGAGCAGAGCAGCTCCCAGGACGAGCCGCAGGCCTAAGCTGCCGCGCCGCCCCTGCGGCGGTGCGATCTGCGCGTGACGAGATCGACATCGTGCGCGCGGAAGACTCAGGAATGGGTTACAGTAGTCCGCGTTGCTCAGCGGCTGACAACGTCTCCCCTGCGGAGACGGCCCGGCCGTGACGAGCAGCTTGGTGGGCGTAGCTCAGTCGGCAGAGCGCCTGGTTGTGGTCCAGGAGGTCGCGGGTTCAACCCCCGTCGCTCACCCCAAACGGGTCAGGTGTGAACTTGCGACCAAGGGTCCGCCCTTGGTCGCGGTTCCCACCTGGCCCATTTTCTTCGCTTCGGCGGTCCAGCTCAGGGCGTCGTCATGGAGGCCAGAGATGCTCAGCCCGTCGTACGGGTTCCGGTAGCCGACGCGCACGTCGTTGTAGATCGCCTTGGACAGCACCTGATTGATGAGCCGCCGGTTCGCGTCGTCGGCGTGCTCGTAGATGTCGGCGGCGTTGGACAACAGCTTCAGGGAGTCGTCGATGTTCTCTCGCGCAGCGGCGTAGTGGCCGTGGTGCGGGGTCATCCGGTGCTCGATGGTCTCCAACGACGCAGTGATCCGGTCCTGCTCCCTCTTGAGGAGGTCGAGCGGGATCGCCCCGCCGTAGTGGGCTTGGAGCAGCTTCTGCTGCTCGCCTTCGAGCTGGGTTGTCCGGGACGCAAGGTCGGCGAGCTCGGCGGCTCCTTCGGCCATCATCTCGTCGAACTTGGCATGAATCATCCCCGAGACCGCCTCGATCGTTTGCGGGTCGATCGCACCTATTACCTGCCAGTCGGTGCGATCAACCCCCAAGGCCCGCATGCGGAAGACGAGATCTACGTCATCCTCGAAGGACGGGGCATTCTGCGTACGGAAAGCGGTGACGGCGCGGCCGTGCCAGGTGCAGCTCTGTTCGTCCCGGCAGGCGAGCACCACTCCCTCACGGAGATCACCGATTCGCTGTTCATGCACGTCATCTTCTCTCCAGCAGAGGGAACCAACGCGAGGGCAGAAAAATGGATTCGACCGTGGCGATCGTCACCGGCGGCAGCCGAGGAATCGGAGCTGCGGTCGTGCGCCGCCTGGCTGCCGCAGGCCACCATTCTGCTGGTCTACAGCCAGGACGACCACCACGCAGCGGTGACCGCGGAACGCTGCACCACGGAAACCGCAAAGGTCGTGCCGTACAAATGCGACATCGCCGCGCCCGGATCAGCCGAGGTCGTCTTCGACGGGGCCGCACAGCTCGGGGTGCCGGTGATCCTGGTCAACAACGCCGGGGTCACCGGGGGAATCAGCTCGCTCGCCGATTCCGATGCCGAGGCGATTCGCCACGCGGTCGACGTCGACCTCACCGCTACGATCCTGCTCTGCCGCGAGGCGATGATCCGTAGGACGGACGCTGGCCGAGCACGGCAGAGAAGCATCGTCAACCTGTCCTCCGTCGCCGCGAAAACCGGATCTCCCGGGGAATACGTCTGGTATGCGGCAGCGAAGGCCGGGGTGAACGCGCTCACCGTGGGGTTGGCCGCAGAAGCCGCACCTCACGGAATCCGGTTGAATGCAGTGAGTCCGGGCACGGCGGCCACGACGATCCATGCGCGGGCGGGCCGCCCCGACCGCGCAACCGAAGTCGGGGCGCGATCGCCGATGGGGCGACCCGCTCAACCAGAGGAGATCGCTGCTGCTGTCGAGTGGCTCGTCGGCCCCGAGGCCAGTTACGTCAACGGTGCGATTCTCGACGTCGCCGGAGGAACGCGATGAGCCAAGAATTTCCCCGTGAAGCGACCTCAGCGGTGAGCTGGGCTGTTCCGCCGGGCAAACCCGACCCGATCTTCGGCACCGGCGCAATCCGCGCCGAGAAAGGTCTCGCGAACATCGTCGGCCTGGTCGGAGCGGTCGGAATCACCGCACTCCCCTGGGAACGAACGCGTCTTGGAGCTGGGCACAGTATGTTCTTGCCGTCATCATCTCGTTCGATGTGGTCGGCGGCGTCGTCGCCAACGGCCTGAACTCCGCAAAATCTGACCACTTCGGTTCGCACGGAGAGAGACCGGAATCCTTTGGGATGAAACTCGTGCGGCGACCGGTCCTCGTCACGGCGCTGCACTTGCATCCCATACTCATTGCACTGGTGTTCGCTCCGACACTCTGGTAGTGGGGCGCGCTCTGGTATCTCTTCCCCCTCGCGGGTACCATCGCTGTCCGACGTTCAGCGGTGTATCTCCAGCGACCGGTCGCCTTGGCGTTCTGCGCACTCGCGGGCATCGCAGCATTCTTCACCCCGGCCCCTCATCTCTGGGCGTGGCTGCCCGTCCTGCTCACCATGAAACTCGTGCTCGCCCACGGCGTGCAGGAAGAACCTTATCGACCAGAGAACGTCGGCTCACGAGAGTACCTGAGGGCAGATAGTGTGAGAACGAGAGGCACTCGGAATCGAAAGGAGATGTCGCGTGATCGAGTCCGAATATGAGGACGAGGACGTCGCGATTGCCTGTGCCGACGGCGAGAAGATCCAGGCTCGGTATTTCCCCGCCACGGCACCGGCCTGTGACATCGAGCATGTTGTGATCATCGCCCCGGCGACCGGTGTGCAGGGCCGATACTACTGGCGATTCGCGAGTTACCTGGCTGAGCACGGAGTCACTAGCCTGGTGCCCGACTATCGAGGTATCGGCCGCTCGGCACCGAACACTCTCAAGGAGTACCGGAAAGCGAAGATTCGATGGCACTACTGGGGTACGCGTGACCTTGAAGCCTGCATTCTCTGGATGCGCAAACGCCACGGAGCGCAGGCGCGACTAAGCGCCGTCGGCCACAGCTTCGGAGGCTACGCGGCAATCCTCGCGGAGCACGCGTCTGAGATCGACCGGCTACTGATGGTGGGCGCCCAACACGCACACTGGCCGGATTACGAGAAGACGCACAGGCTCAGCCTATTTATCAAGTGGCACGTCTGTATGCCGGTGATTGCTCGCGCACTGGGCTACTTCCCGGGAAAGAAGCTCGGATGGCTGGAAAATCTGCCACAGGGCGTCGCCCTCGACTGGGCGCGCGGAGCATCGGACTACTCGAAGACGATCGGCCCCGAGGGAGAGGCGATACTGCGCCGAAGCGCTCAGCTGACGCTCCCGGTATTGGCGGTGAATCCAACTGACGACCCATATGCCACACCAGCAGCGGTGCGAAGAACACTGAAATATCTCCCTCAAGCCGAATGCGAGGAGATCTATCTGCACCCTCGGAACCTCGATGTAGACGAGATCGGGCACTTCGCACTTTTCCACCAACGCTTCCAAAACACATTCTGGACAGCAGCCTTCGGCTGGTTAACTGGCTCTTCAGAGTTGAGTGTGGGGTGAGGCGTCGAGGCCGCCGGTGATGAGGAGCATGCGGAGACGGTAGTGCTCGAAGTTCCGGAACCCGCGGGCGATGCGGCGGCCGAGCTCGATGATTCCGTTGATGGCCTCGGTCCCGCCGTTGCTCGCGCCGTCGGTGTCGAAGTAGGCCAGGAACGCTGTCCGCCAGCGGCGCAGAGTCTTCCCGAGCCTGGCGATCTCCGAGATCGGGCAGGACGGCAGCTTCTCGATCAGCTGCTCGGTGCGGCGTCGGCCCCGGGGAAGGGTGGGCTGGTGGAACACTTCGCGGGCGTCCCGGGCGCAGTGGTAGGCGACCTCGGCCGCGACATGATCGGGGTGGGCGGCGAATGTCATCGACCTCAGCGCCGGCGAGCTTGACGATGTGGAAGGCGTCCAGCACGCACAAACGGCGTCTTCGAGCTGGTCATCGATCGCGTTCTTGCAGCCCTGGAACGGGTCCAGCGTTGCGATCTCGACCCGGTGGCGGAACGCCTCGCCACGCTCGTCCAGCCAGTCGCGGTAGGCGCTGCCGGATCGGCCGGGGACAGAGGTCGAGGAGCCTGGCGGTGGGGTGGGGACCACGGGTCAGATCGACCATCCCGGTGAGCTCCTTCGGGCCGCGCCTGCGCGGGTCACGGTGGTGTCAGATGTGCTCGTCGACGCTCAGGACCTGCACGCCCTCGAATCTGGAGGGATCGCCTGCAGCCTGGGTCAGGACGGGCTTGATCTGGGCCCAGAGCGTGTTCCAGGTCGTGCCGAGCTGGCGGGCCAGACCCTGGATCGTGGCCGCCTCACGACGCAGCTGGCCGATTGCCCACCGGATCGCCCGAGTGCTCAGCCGCCCGCGCGCAGCGCAGATCCTGGGGTCCTGTTCCAGGAACGAAACCACCGGGCAGGTGCGCTCATGACAGACCCAGCGGCGTTTGCGCCACCGGATCCGCACCGGCCGCCCGGCCCAGGGCGCATCGATCATCTCGACCATGACCGGTCGCGATGACTCCGCAGCCGGGGCAGCCCGTGACCGGATCGCAGGACTCCACCTCGAGCACCAGGCCCGTTGGAGCCTGCGTCACCGAGAGCAGATGGAGGCTGGGGAAGCCGAGGAGGAGATCGCATCGGCCGCAGCGATTGAGCGCGTCAGCGCATGGGCAACTAGGGTTGGGCATCGTCGAGGTCCTTGGTGCGAGCAGAGGTAAGAGTCCGCTCATCATCGGGGACCTCGACGTCATACACCCAGCTACCCGGCCCAACCGGCGCGCCCACACTCAACCCTGAAGGGCCCGCAATCCCCACCCCACGGCTCTGATCGAGGTCCGGAACCGGGGCCATTCCCTGACCATTGACCACGGCTGGCCGGAGATCGCCCACCTCGCCGCCGACTACCTCGATAAGAACCTCTCCACCCCGGGAACCCCACGACCCTAGGCATGAAGCCCCTTCGCCGCAGCACAATTCGCAGCTAGTCCTCCATATGTAAAGCCGTGGGGACCGACGCCTGAAGAGTCCCGGGAGCCCCCGGAATGCCTCCGGTGGTGCGGGCTCAGGTCCGCGGAGGATGGTGAACGCGCATCTCAGGGCGCTTCTTGATCATGTGCTTCCCGGAACGCATCGTGGGCGCCTCACCCACTCATAGCGGGTGAGGCGCCCACGAGGCGTTCTCTCCCCCGGAGACACCTGATCTTCTCCATGGGGAGGTAATTTCCGGGTAGGAAGACGGTGGCAGGCCGGGGTCAGGAGCTGACCGAGGCGCTCTTCTTGGTCTTGACGATCTCCAGGGCGCGCTTGAGGTAGCTGCCGAACACGGGGTAGTTCTCGCTCATCGGGAAGTGGCCGATCTCCTTCATCTCGATGAACTCCGCGTTGCGGATCTGCGAGGCCGTCCGCTCACCGTCTTCGGGAGTGGTGAGGTAGTCATACTCCCCGGTCATCAGCACCACCGCGCACTGATCGGTGTCGATCTCTCCCAGCTTGCCGCGCAAGTCATGGTCGACCGAGTAGTAGTGCAAATCCCCCTTGAAGGACTCCGAGCCCTGGGTGTAGTAGAACCAGGTCTTCCACCGGTCGGCATCCGGGGACTGCGGGGCCATCAGGTCCCAGGTACCGGAGGCGCAGACCTGGGCGGCGTTGGCGTGCGGGTGCTGCCACCAGTCCAGGTAGAAGCCCGGGGAGTAGTCCGCACCCTCGACCGGGATGACCGCATCGAAGCGGTCCGGGCGCCGGTAGGCCAGCTGCAGGGCGATATTGCCGCCGAAGGAGGAGCCCATGAAGATCGGGCTCTCCAGCTCCAGGGCATCGCACAAGGCGATGATGAAGTTGGCGAAGTGGTCGGCGGTGAGCTTGTACTCCTCGGTCCACCAGGCGGTGTTCTCCGGCGGGTCGGACTTCCCGTGGCGGGGCAGGTCGTAGGCGATGACCCGGTAGTTGGCGGTGATCTCCTCGTCCTCGAGCAGGTCCCGCCACTGGTGGTTGTGGCAGCCGGCGGTGTGCTGGCAGACCAACGGCTGGCCGGTGCCGTTTTCGAGGTAGAAGACCTTGTACTCCAGTCCGTCGACGTCGACGGTGACGTAGTGGCCGGTGACAGGTGAGATGCGAGCCATGAGAGTTCTCCTTGTTCAGGCGGTTCAGACGGGGACGCCGACGGTGCGCAGCAGTTCGATCTGGCGTGTGAGGCAGCGCAGGTTCTGCATCAGCACCAGCACGTCGCCCTCCAGGGCCATGTCGCGCTGGAAGGATGCCGACCAGATGCCGTGGAACATCGGGGCGGGCATCTCGGTGCCGAACTCTCGCCAGGTGGCCGCACTGGCGCGGATGGCGAACTGGTACGGGGCGTCGAGGGGTCCGGGGTCGAAGCTGATTTCAGCGACCTTCCCCGCGTTCATTCGCACTACGAAGGAGTGCTCGTCCATGTCCAGCAGGTAGGAGCAGGTGAAGTACTTCCCGTGGGCCAGGAGCTCGGGGTCCTGGTCGTTGGCCGCCGTGAAGGCGTCAACCCACTGCTGGGTCGAGGTGGTGGAGGTGGTGGTAGTCATGTTGTGGTCCTTCCCGCCTGACGTGCTCTGTCCGTGGCGTTCGCCTCCTTGATTGGAGCGTGACCTGCCTCACGAATCCATTACTCCTCTTCGATGGGGCGATAGGCCACAACTATTGCCAGCCAACGGGGCGGTCACTACCGTTGAGTCATGCAGCCCTCCTTCGAGTTGCGCGTTCTGCGCTACTTCGTCACTGTTGCTGAAGAGTTGCACTTCGGACGCGCCGCCACCCGGCTCCACATCGCCCAGCCGTCACTGAGCGTGCAGATCCGCAATCTCGAACGCTCCCTCGACACCCCCTTGCTCAACCGCACCAGCCGCGGGGTGACCCTGACCCCGGCCGGGGAGGTCCTGCTGGTCCACGCCCGGGACCTGCTGGCGGCCGCTGAGGCGGCCGCTTCCTTGACCCGGCGGGCAGCCCGGGAACCGGGCCGAAAACTGGTGGTAGGTTTCCAGGCCAATGCTGCCGCCGAACTCACCCGGGCCGTCTTGGAGGCCTATCGCCACAGCAACCCGGCGGTCCAGGTCGAAATGCGCTCCTACCCCTTCGGCGATCCCACCGCTGGGTTGGCCGATGGCAGCGCCGACGTCGCCTTCGTTCGCCCACCCTTGCCGCAGTTCAAAGATCTGCGGATGGCCACCCTGTTCACCGAGCCCCGGGTTCTAGCGGTCTCAGAGGCCTCCGAGCTGGCTACCCGGTCCTCGGTCCGAGTAGAAGAACTCCTCGATGAACCCTTCATCGCCCGCAACGCCCCGGATCTGTGGCGGGACTTCTGGCTGGCCACCGACGCCCGTCACAACCACTCCCCGGTCATCGGCTCCGAGGTCAACACCGTCGACGAGTGTTTCGAGGCCATCCTGAGTCACCAAGGCGTCGCCTTCACGCAAGCCTCCACCCAACGTTTCTACAGTCGCCCCGGCCTGGCTTTCGTCCCCGTGGCCGATCTGTCTCCCTCCACAGTCAGCGTGGCCTGGCGCCAGGACAACGAAGATTGGGCAGCGCGCGCCTTCGTCGAAACCGCCCAGTTCACCGTCCTGAGCACCACACTCCCCCGGACGACACAGACGATCTAAGCGGTCCGCTCGAAGCGGGGCCCATCCGCCGTGCGTCACCGCGGGCCGCGCCTGACGGCGGGCCATACCCTCCGTGATGCTTGTCCTCGCCGTCCTGACACCCATTGCCGTGGCCCCCCGTTAGACAGGCGCCCAGGAGCGGAGCAGTGAACAGCCCGGGGAAAGGACTACGGCGACGTCGAATTGTGGGACCAGACCCCACCCATGTGCCGCTAAGACACCCCAGTACCGAATCGCCCCATCACCTCACCTGGCCCCGGTCTACTGACGTCTCATAAGCTCAGGCTCATTTCGGATGCTCGTAGAAGGAACCCCGACGGCGACGTCGTTCTTGTGAAAAATGGCCGGTAGCCAGCCATATGTAAAGCAGTAAAGACTTGATTTGCGCTCTGCGCGCATCGTGAGGTTCCGGGTAGCAGCTCCGGTGCTCTCTCAAAGGCTGCCTGACCTCGTCCGATCACCCTTGTGCGGTGCGATGCCGTGGCACGCATGGCATGAAGAAAGTCTGCGCCTACGGCCCCAATCGTCGTCAGACCTCGGTGTTCGTGAGCAGTGATTGTGCTGCACGCACTATATGCGCGACGACCGCACTCGGATTCTGGAATCCAAAGGATGCTCTATGGGCCACGACGGTGGGAACGTGCCGGCTGTTCCGTACCGAGGTCGCGCAGCCGGCCCATAGGGTTTTCGGGCTCTTCAGAGTTGAGTGTGGGGAGAGGCGTCGAGGCCGCCGATGATGAGGAGCATGCGGAGGCGGTAGTGCTCGAAGTTCCGGAACCCGCGGGCGATGCGGCGGCCGAGCTCGATGATTCCGTTGATGGCCTCGGTCCCGCCGTTGCTCGCCCCATCGGTGTCGAAGCAGGCCAAGAACGCCGTCCTCCACCGCCGTAGGGTCTTCCCGAGCCTGGCGATCTCCGAGATCGGGCAGGACGGCAGCTTCTTGATCAGCTGCTCGGCGAGGCGTCGGCCCCGGGGAAGGGCGGGCTGGCGGAACACTTCGCGGACGTCTTGGGCGCAGTGGTAGGCGACCTCGACCGCGGCATGATCGGGGTGGGCCGCGAACGCGCTGGCCAGCCGGTTCTGCTGGCGCGGCGAGAGGCGTTCGCGCCCCGCGCGGAGGAGGTGGCGGATCCCGTAGAGAGGGTCGCCCTTGCGGCCTCGGTGGCCGAGGGTCTCCTGCTGGACTCGTCGAGCCGGGAGGTAGGGGGTAGGGAAGGCAGGCGTACCTCATGTCCATGAACACCACTACTGACTCCATGCTCGAAGCCCCCGAACTCTCAACCTCGTTGGAAGCCTCGATCGCGCGGCTGCGCGAGGTCGCGGACGACGACTGGACGCCGGCCATCGTCTACGGGCGCGCTTCCCAGGACCGCAAGAAGCTCATGCGCTCGATCAACGACCAGCTGCTCGACTGCGTGTCCTGGTGCGAGCCCTTGCGCTGGTACCCGGACATGATCGTGCGTGACTCCGACCGGTCTGCCTCCCAGTGGCGGAAGAAGATCCGCGAGGGCTTCGACGAGGTGATGGCGCTGATCGAGGAAGGCAAGCACGGCGGGTTCGTCACCTGGGAGCCCTCCAGGGCCGCGCGTGACCTGGAGGTCTACGTGCAGCTGCGCAAGGCCTGCCGCCGAGCGAACGTCCTCTACCTCACCCACGGCCGCGTGTACGACTTCACCCGATCGGATGATTCGTTCGCGATGGGGTGGGAGTTCTTACGGGCCGAAGCTGACGCGGATACGATGCGCGAGCGGCAACTGCGCACCGTGAAGCTCAACGCCGAGCGCGGACGCCCCCACGGGCGCCTTCCCTATGGGTACCGACGGATCTATGACCAGCTCACCGGGGTGCTGCTGCGGCAGGAGCCCGACCCGCACAAGGGTCAAATCGTGCGGGATGCGGCCCGGGACGTGCTGGCAGGCAAGTCGCTGCACTCGGTGGCGATGCGGCTCCAGGATGCCGAGGAGCCGACCCCGATGAAGTCCTGGACCGAGGCTCCACGTGGGTGGGAGGCGAACACAGTCCGCCAGGTGCTGGAGAACCCGACCATTGCGGGCAAGCGGGTCTATCAGGGTGAGGTCATCGGTGATGCGCAGTGGGAGCCGCTGATCGACTGGGAGACGTTCCAACGGCTCCAGCGCCTGTTCGCCGATCCCGGCCGCAGGGTCAAGGGCGGCGGTACGCAGGCGAAGACTCTGATCACCCACATCGCCAAGTGCCACTACTGCGGACGCCCCTTGAAGCGTGCCGTCCTGAGGCGCAAGCATCAGGCGGATGCGGTGAAGTACTACTGCGCGTTCCGTGGCTGCTACAAGATCACCATCGCCCAGCAGGGACTGGACGACTACGTCGAGGAGGCGGTGCTGACCTGGTTCGAACAGCCGGAGAACCTCGCCCGGCTCACCGGTGACGACGGGGGCGAGTGGATCACGAAGGCCGATGCCGCGCAGGAACGCCGGGCAGCGTTGCAGACCCGTCTGGACGAGGCGATCGCCCAGTACACGGCCGGGCAGTTGAACCTGGACACGCTGACGAAGGTCGAGCAGTCCCTGCGTCCGCAGATCGCGGCAGCTGAGCGGGAGCTGATCCCGCCGATCACCGATGCCCGTGTGAAGGCTCTGGTCACAGCCCCGGATCTGCGGGCGGCCTGGGGCGAGCTGTCGCTGGCAGAGCAGCGAGCGATCATCAAGGCCGGATTCGACATCCGTATCCAGCAGACGCGCAACCGCGGTCAGAACGCCTTCGAACCGGGCCGGGTACTCATGGAGCCCCGCACCCGGTGAGCCGGTGGCGGGCTGGTCACCGGGTGCGACCACGCAGGGTGTTCCGCACCAGAGTGACCAGCTCGCCGCTCATCGGCGGGAACTGCGCAGCGGCCTCACGCGCGGCAGCACGGATGCGTTCGCGCTCCGTCTCCGGCTGCGTGTGGGGCGAGACGTGGCCGAGGTCGTCGTCGTGGTCGGTGGTCTGGGTCTGGGTCTGGGGTGTCGGGATGCTACTCATACCTGACAGGTACGTAAAGCATGTCGGAGCAAAAAAGTCAACCCCAACATCCGTGGTGCCTCATAGTCAATTCCCCGGGAACGGTGGGCCGTGCCTCAGGTAAAAGTCCCCGGGAAATCTAGCTGGCCTGGCCCGGGGTTCCGCGTAATTGATTGGGTCTAGACACTTGGATTTGGGCTTTGATCAGCGGAAACGCACGCCGGGGCGCGTGCATGGCGTGTATCTATGGCTGGCGGTGCAGGAATCAGATGCGCGTGGGCGTGAGCCCCTGGACCTGCTTCGGGGTGGGCAGGCCCTGCTGGGTGAAGAGTGCGGTCTGGGCTTGCGTGGGCCGGGTGATGGTGGTGATCGTGCCCTCATCGCCTTCGAGGGTGACCTGGTGGAGCCGCTGAACCTGTCGGCGGACGTCGTTCCAGGTCTGGTCGGTGGTGTTCTCGATGATGCGGATGAGCAGCAGAGCCAGCCAGCACAGAGACACGTGGGCGCGGATGCGGTACTCGAGCCGGTGATAGACCGGCCTGAGGTCGAGGGTGGACTTCATGTCCTTCCATCCGCGTTCGACTTCGAGGAGCTGCTTGTAGCCCAGCGCGACGTCTTCAGCGCTCATATGCGGATCGGAGGTGCGCAGCAGGTACTTCCCGTCGAGGTTGGTCTCCTGCTTGATCGTGTCCTTGTCGATGCGCAGCAGCCCGGTCTTCGTCGACCGGAGGAACCGGTTCAGGCCCGGCATGGTCGAGATCTTGCCCTTCAGCTCACCCCGCTTGCCAGCCGTGAGGGTATCGGATCCTGCGATCATCTCTTCGAGCCGGGCCACGAGAGCCTGACGGGTGTGGGCGTCGCGGTGGGCTTGTTCGGGGTTGAAGCAGACGATGAACCGGTCCGCAGTCCCGGTGGTCCGGTCGATGGTGACTTCCTTGACCTTCAGGTTGTCCTTCACGGTCCGGTACTTGCCCGGACGAGACAGGGCCGCGGCCGCTTCGGCGGAGTTGGATCGGAGTTTCTCCCCGAGGATGTAGCCGTCCCCGCCGCGCATCAGCTCCCGCCGGTTGGCCTTCGAGGTGAAGCCGCGATCAGCGGTGTAGATGATGCGCGAGAGACTCCAGTCGCGCATATCGGTCCTGACTTGGCAGATGAGCGCGGAGTCGGCGGTGTTGCCCGGCCAGCACCACACCCGCACCGGGATCGCGTCGCGGGTGACGGCCAGGCCGATGACGACCTGCGGGAGATCGCCGCGGTGGTCCTTGGACTTCCCATACGTCCGAAACGGCGTCTGCTGGACCGCCCCCGCCGGTCCAGCACCCTGGGAGACGTCGCCGGTGCTGGTATCGGCGATCGGGTGGCCGGTCTCGTCGCGCCAGACGGGCTGATCGGCGTCCTCGGTTTCGAAGTAGGTGGAGGTGGTGTCGAAGAACAGCAGATCGACCTCCAGGTTCAACAGGTCGGCGACCTGCTCGTAGACTGCCCGCTCCAGGCTTTCGCCGGTGTCGGTGAGCCAGTCCATGACCCGGTAGCAGGCGTCCTCATCCACGGCCCCGACGGTGTCGGTCAAGCCGGGGATCGCCACATCGTGGTTCATCCAGTCAGCCGCTGCCAGCTTCGACGACGGAGCCAGCGCCCGGTTGGCCACCAGCGCGAACAGGATCCGTTCGGTGGCGTCCAGGTCCCGCTTCCGGCCCCGAGCCTTCTGCCCGGCCCCGGTGATCACCCGATCGAGCCCGAGCTGTTTCCACACCCCGTCGAGGAGGAACGCCCCGCCGGCGGGGCGGGAGTCGACAGGTTCGGGCATCGAGGCGCCGTTCGTGCCGGTGTCGTCGGTGTCGCCGAGGTAGCGCTGCAGCGAGGCGACCAACCGGCGCAGTCCTGCTTCGTCGACCTCGTCGGCACGGCCGAAGGAATGCACCACCTTCGGCGTCGACCGCTTCTTCGCGGCATCCCACTCGTTGTGGGCCAGCTGAACGTAGGAGACCTCGCTGGTCCTCGTCCGCCGCTTCACCGTCCTGATGTACACACCTATGACAACTACCACACATAGCCGCCCATGTGAATCACGATCACGGAAGCGTGTATCTATGTAACTCGGGGCGTCGCGAGAGCAGTTCCCCGGATTCTCGCGGATCTTGCACTCACATCGGGGCTAGAAACACGGAATTACGCGGAACCCCGGCTGGCGTCGGTGGTGGTGGAGTTTGATGCCGGCAGGGTTGGGCGGGGCGGTGGAGGCCTGGGCCTCGCGTTCGAGTTGCCGGGTCCTCTCCGCGGCCAGGCGGATCAGTTGTTGCTGGATCCGGTCGATCTCGGTGGCGATGGCCATCGGGTCCAGCCTGTCGTGGTGTGCTTTCAGTTCGGTCTGCTGGGCGTTGCTGAGGATCCCGGAGGCCAGCAACCGCCGGTATGGGGTCTGCGGGGTGTCGTAGAGACGTTTACGCCGGCCGACGGCGTCGGTGCTCCAGCCGGTGGGCTTCTTCGTGGGGGTGAGGAAGTTCAGCCGGTCGTTGACCAGGGGCCAGAGCCGGTTCAGCAGGGCCAGCTCTTCGCCGGTGTCGTAGCGGTAGTGGAACCCGTAGCGGCGCACCAGGTGTCCGTTCTTGGACTCGATGGTGGCCTGGTCGTTCTTCTTGTAGGGCCGGCTGCGGGTGAAGAAGATGTCCTGGTCGGCGGCCCAGTTGACCACGTCGTGGTTGATGAACTCGGATCCGTTGTCGAAGTCCAGGCCGCTGACCAGGTACGGGATCGCCTCGAGGCCGGCCTGGAGCGTGGCGAGGATGTGCACGCGGGCGTTGTTGCGGATCGCGCGGGTGAACACCCAGCCGATGCGCACATCGGTCAGGTTCACGGAACGGGCGAACTCTCCGGTCAGCGTCGGGCCGCAGTGCGCGACGGTGTCGACCTCGAAGAATCCGGGCTCGGCCTCGACCTCGTCACCGGCCTTGCGGATGGTGATCGAGGTGCGCAACAAGGAGCCCGGCTTGGTGGCGGACTTGCCGTGCAGCGGGTCCTTGGCCCGGGTCGGGGCCAGGTACCGGTCGATGGTGGCCGCCGACATGGCCAGCAGCTCGGCCCGCACCGACGGGCAGTACCGGTCTTCGCCGTCCAGCAGGGCCCCGTGGCGTTCCATCGCCTCGATCCACTCACCCATCGAGGCGGCCAGGTACTTCCCGCACAACCCGCCGGAGGCCGCCCAGATCCGCTGCAGCACCACCACGGCGTCGTAGGAGTACCTGCGGGGCTTCGACTTGCGCCGGTCCAGCACCGCCACCGTGGCGATGGGCCGCCCGGGCGGCTGGGCGGCCCGGCGACGCAGCTGCTGGCGGGCGTGGTCCCTGTCCCAGCCGGTGATCCCGACAACGGTGTCCAGGATCGCGCCCTTCTGCTTCTTCGAAGCCCTCACATACGCCGTGGCGTACTTCTTGGTCACTTCGATGCGGGTCGTCATCGACACGTCCCAGTCAGTCATACCCCATCGTCGCCGTGCCACCTGAAGGGCGGAAGATTTCGCGGGGAAACCCTGTGAGGCACGGGCCCTGCTACGCGGGGACTTTATATGAGTCTCGTCGACATCTAGCCATCCGAACGGAGGCGAGCTACTATATGTGGATGGTCAGTGCTGTCGTGCCCGTCGAAGCCCCGGAATCGGGGTCGGGCACGGGGGTGCCGATTCGGCACCCCCGTAGCCGCCACACCTCAGGCCTCGCGGTGGTGAAAATTTTGCACCACCGCCATCACCCGATCAGGCAGGGCAGCACGGTGGTAGCAAATTGCCACCACCGCCATCCCGGGACCGTCAGGGTTCCACGGTGCCTGCACGTTGCAGTCACCGTCGCCTCACCTTGGCTCTTCACGGTGGTGCCAGCGTGGCACCACCGTCGACCGCCCACGGGGGTGAAAATTTTCCACCCCCGTGGCCGGGTGCATGGTCCTGCAAATTTTGCGGGACCGCGACGGCCGCGGAACGGTCCCGGAAATTTTCCGGCCCCGTTGCCCCGCCGTGGCTGATGGCACGGTCGTGCCGATTCGGCACCACCGTGATCGGCCCCACTGCGGCCCGCGAGACTGCCACCGGATGTCGTCAACGGTGTGCGAAATTTTCCCGCACCGCGCCACCAGGGCTTCTGCCCCCTGACTGCCCGTCGCGCGGATGCTCAACGGGTCCGCACATTTTGCGGACCCGTTCCCGGCCCCGTTACGGAGCACTCCATCGGCTCTCCGCTGTCTCATAGCCCGAGCCCCCGGTCCTCTGGCCCGTGGTCGCGCGGAGGGTTGAACGGAGGGTCGGGGTCGAGGCGATTCGCCCGCCGCTGCAACGCGGCGCGCAGCTCCCGGTCGAGCACGTTACGTTCCCTCGCCACCCTGGGACGCGTGAACTCCGTCGCCGAGCGCAGCATCCGCGCCCGGACCTCTTGCCCGTCGATCCCGCGAGCAGGTACCAGCGCCGGGTGCAGAAGCGCCTCGATACCATCCTCGCTGATGTCGATGGCGCGCGTGCGGGCGTGGGCAAAGACGTGCGGGTCGATCTGGTTCCAGTCGATGAGCCAGCCCGCTGACTCCGCGAGCTGGTTGAAGAACACGAACTGGCTTCTCGTGTTCACATCACGGAACGGATGAATCGCCGTGACCTCTCCCCACGTCCAGGCCAGGCCCTCGGAGAACCCGGCACGGTCGCGGCCGCGGAGATGGTCCATCCTCGCCAGAGCGTCAAGCACGCGATCAGTCTCAACGGGGATGAACTCGGGCACGCAGTGCGCGATGCCCGTGCCGCCGGGTCCGGTGTTCGTATCCCGCAACCGTCCGCCCCAGGGGTAGAAGCCCTCGACCAGTCGGGCATGAATCGCCTGCAAGTGCGGCAGGTCGAAGTCGCCGTCGACCGGGTGCAGGGCGAGGTCGGCCATGTGCGTGGTGATCACGCGCCGTTCGGCGGCCTTCCACAACGCCGGATCGTGGTAGCCGGGGAGATTGACCAGCACGTCGGTGCCGGGATACGTGTAATGGTCCGGCATCACCGGCCCCCGCAACCAGGCATACAGGACCAGCAGTCAGCGGGTGAAGCCGTGCTCGGCTTCCAGCTCGGCGAGCCCTTCGGCGATGACCTGATCGGGCGTGGCCTCACCGGTGAGCACCCGGCGGGCGGCCTCCACGTCCCCAGCCGTGGGCTCTTCGCCGGCCATACGATGCCCGGCCTCAATCGCGGCGAGCTGCTGCGCAGTCCAGGCCTGCGATGCCGTCTGGGTGGTCGCCATGATGCCTCCTCCATGCTCATCCGACACTCTCCATTCTACCTTCCCGCCCCAGTGAAACCCCGGCAATCCCCGCAGTTGAGCGTCCGGCCTGAGGCGGTTGTCTCCCTGATAGGTACGCACGGCATCCCGGACATCGAGCAGGCCGTGGCGACAGGGTCGTCGTGACCTCGTGCTCAACGTACGGTGGAGGTATCAGGCACAGCGACGAGGCGGAGTAGGGGGCAGCGATGGTGCAGCGCATCTGGCTCGACGTCGCCTACCGTGAGAAGGACCAGGCCAAGGCCGCCGGTGCCCGCTGGGACCCGCAGGCTCGCCGCTGGTATGCGCCCCGGCCCGGAATCCGCGCACTCGACCGGTGGCTTCCTAACCTGCCGCCACCCGTTCGACCGGCGCGCGTAGAGCCCGACCCATCATGACCAGACGACCCCGCCGTGCTTCTCCGAGACGCCACCGGCACCGACCCGCTGCCGTGGGCGATCCGGGCGCCCTACGGCTGGTTCTGCCATATGTGCGATTCGACCTGCCGCCCCGGGAAGATCCAGATTGTGACGATCCAGACCCGCTGGCTACGCCGACCGATGATCGTCACACAGCCGACCGAGTGGCGCCATCATCTCCAAAGCCGCGGGGATGTCGACTGGCGACTCCTGGTCCACATCACCCGCGTCCTCGAGCAGACCCTCGCCCCGGGAACCGCGATCCGCTGGAATCCCGATACCCAGCAGCTCGACACGATCACCGGACCCATCCACGACTGGCGCGACCTCCGCGACCAGCACAAGCGACGCCGCTAACCGCACCCCTGACGCGCTTCTCCGCGCTGACCCGGTCTCTCCTGCTGTCAAGACGAATGGACGCATGTTACCTGCGGTAGTACCCGCGCACCTTCCTCACGAAGCGACTCGTGAGGAAGGCGGTGACCGGCATGAAAGGCGGCGTGACCCTGTTCCGCGGACCCGGCACCGCCGCCCGCCGGTACCTCGAATCCGACCGGTCGACCGTGGATGACTACTACCTCGAAGGCGGCACGGCGCTGGCGGACTTCACCATCACCAACGCCGCCGGTGAGGTCATCGCGAACACCGGCCTGGACCCGGAGCAGTACGCGGGCTGGGTCGACTGGACCCATCCGCTGACCGGGGAGCAGATGGGCATCCCGCGCGAGGCGGGCGAGGTCCGGAAGGGCTCCCCGCGGTTCGCGGAGATGGTCGTCAACACCCCGAAGTCGCTGTCGATCGCCGCCGCCCTGCACCCGGAGGTCTCCGACGCCCTCGACCAAGCCCAACAGGACGCGGTCTCGGAGATCCGACAGTGGCTGGCACAGCACTCCTACACCCGTGTCGGCCCGCGCGGGCAGCAGGAGATCATCCCGGCGGAGTCGTTGCAGACCGTCGCCGTCGTGCACAAGACCAGTCGTGCCGGTGATCCGCACCGGCACGTGCACTTCCAGATTGGCACCCGCGTGCCCGCCGCGGGCAAGTGGCGTGCCCTCGATACTGCGGTCCTGTTCAAGCAGCAAGGCGCGATCCGTGCACTCGGCACTGCTGTCATCGCGGCGAACCCGCAATTGGCTGCAACCCTGGACGCGAACGGGCTCACCCTCGACCCGGTCACCGGGGAGGTTGCCGAGTTGGAGCAGTTCAATCCGATGATGAGCAAGCGTGCGCATCAGGTCGAACGCAACCTGAAGCAGTTGGAGGCCGAGTGGGAGCACGCCCATCCCGGTGAGGAGTCCGGCCCGGTCGTGCGGGCGCGGCTGCTGCACAGGGCGTGGGCGCATGAGCGGCCGAACAAGAAGCCCGCCGACCTCGGCGACGAACACGCCTGGCGGGCCGAGCTGGTCGAGGCCGGCTACGACCCCGACACCCTCACCCGCGCCACGGCACCGGCACGGGTGTCCGTCGATGACCTGAGCGTGCAGGAGGTCGCGAACCGTGCCCTCGACCGTAGCGCGGCGGGTGGATCGACATGGACGGTGCACACGCTGCGCGAGCACGCCACTCGCATCACCACCGAGCACGGCGTGCAAGCCACCCCTGACGAGTTGCGCGAGTTCGTGCAACTCGCCACCGATCTCGCAGCTAAGGATTGCTTCTCCGTGCTGCCGCCCGGCGCGGTGCAACCCGAGTATGTTGCACACCTCACCAGCCTGCGGGTGGTGCAGGCCGAAAGCGAGTTGCGGGACCAGCTCGAAGCACAGGCCCCGAACCGGGAGCCTCGCCGCCCGGACCTCAGCACGCTCGCCGCCGAGCACGGCCTCGACGCCGGACAGACCGACGCCGCTGCCTCGGTCGCCTCCCGTGACCCGCTCGTGGTGGTCGAGGGAGCGGCAGGGTCGGGGAAGACCACCATGCTCGCCACCGCCATCGAAGCCCTCGACCACGCGGGCCGGTCGGCGCGGGTGGTCACCCCGACGAAGAAGGCCGCCCAAGTCGCCGCAGAAACCCTCAAAGTACCCGCCGACAGTGTAGCCGCGCTCGTGTACGCGCACGGGTTCCGGTGGAACGACGACGGCGTCTGGACCCGCCTCAAGCGCGGCGACACGGACCCCACCACGGGCCGCGTCTACACGGGTCCGCCGCGTGAGGCGCGGTTGGTGCGGGGTGAGCGGGTGATCGTGGACGAGGCCGGGATGCTCGACCAGGACACCGCCCTCGCCCTTCTCACCGTGATCCGCGAAGCGAGGGCCTCGGTGGCGCTGGTCGGCGACCGCGCCCAACTCCCCGCGGTCGGGCGCGGCGGTGTGCTCGACATGGCCGCCCACATTCGCGGGGCAACCGTGGACATGTCCGAGCTGCACCGATTCGACGACGAGCAGTATGCGGCGCTGACGTTGCGCATGCGGGAGGGGAAGAACCCTGCGGCGATCTTCGACCAGTTGCACGCAATGGGCCTGGTCCGGTTGCATGCCGACGACGACGCCATGCGTGAGCACATCGCCGAGCACACGGTCCCCGAGGATGCGGTGACCGTGGCGACCAACGACGAAGCCGCCGAGTTGAACGAGCGCACCCGCACCCTCCGCGTCGAACAGGGCGAAGTCGATGACGGGCGCACCGTGACCGACTCTGCTGGTCTGCCCATCGGGGCGGGTGACCTGGTGCAGGCGCGGCAGAACGATGCCGAGCTGCGGGTAGCGAACCGGCAGACCTTCACCGTCCAACGCATCGGCGAGGACGGCACCGTTCATGCCATCGAGACCGGCACCAACCGGAGGCACAACCTCACGGTCGCGCTCCCGGCCGACTATGTGGCCGAGCACGTGCACCTGGCCTACGCTTCCACCGCCTACGGCGTCCAGGGTGCCACCGTGAACACGGCGCACACGGTGCTCTCCGACGCCCTCGACGCGGCAGCCGTCTACGTCGGACTGACCCGCGGCAGCGGCCGTAACGAGCTCCACGTCATCGCTGCGGACCTCACGAATGCGAGAGCGCAGTTCGTCGAGGCGATGGGCCGCGACCGCGCCGACCGCGGACTGACCGACGCCACCACCCGCGCCCACGAAGCCATCCAAGGGTTGGTCAAGGACGGTCCCGTCGCGATGGTCACAGAAGAGCTGGCATGCCTCGACGATCTGATCGAGAAGGCGAAGCAGCGGGCCACCTGGTGGGAGAACGTCGGCGAACAGCTCGACGCGCTATCGGCCCGGCATCGGGAGGAGACGGACGAGAGCACCACCGCCCTCACTGCCGCGGAGGAGCACGCCGCGACGATGCGGGCCGAGACCTTCGCGCCCCTGGAGACACGCGCCGAAGCCGAAGGCCGGGACTACCTCGCCGCCTTGGCCGAGGAAGCCCAGGCGGCCGGACGACTGGCAACGGCGGGATGGTTCGGCAAGCGGCGTGCGCAACGCGAGCACGACACCGCCCACGAGCACACACAGGCCTTGCGCGGTCGCCTGTCCTCGGAGTGGGGCACTCTCCCGCGGCCCGCGGATGACCTCCATGAGTGGGCGGGCCGTGTCGCCGCCCAGCAAGCCGAGAACGCTCCCGAAGTGGTGCAAGCCGACGAGGCCGTAGTCGCGGCGCGGCAGGCGCGTACCGGGTTGCAGGAGCGTCATCGCCGCGACCGACTCGCACTCCTGGCGCGGCTCCACGGGGCGGACAACGTCCGCCGTGACCCCGACCGATACTTACGCACCAGCCCCCGGAGGCAGGCGGCCAAGTGGAGGGCGTCGACAGAGGAAGCGCGGGCTGAGGCCGCCGAGCTCCGTCGCCCGCCACGGGATCAGGCAGTGGATCTCATCGAGATCAAACGCGCCGCCACCGAAGCCCGCGCGACAGCACTCGGGGAACGCCAACGGCAACTCGTCGACGAGCAGTACCTCACCCGGAGTGCTCCCCGCAGAGACCGGCCAGCACGCGGCCTCTAGATCGCGTACCGTCCATGTTTCTGCCTCTCCGTCACGGCTCGGTTTGCTAACCAGTTCGGGTGGTGCTGGGCGTTGAGCGTGTAGCTTCTTCGACCGTTTAACTGTTCCTGCGGTTTTGTTCCGTTCGTACGGTGCTCCGAGGGCATCGAGGGGTTCGCACATTTTGCGGGCCCGTTCTCCTCGACCCAGTGTGACCGGGCCGCCCGCACGCTGGTCTCATTCCGCGCGGCGGTGGCGATACGTGGAGTGTTCATAGCCCGACCCCTCGGTCGTGTAGCCCCGGCCCCTGGTGTGGCGGACCGAACGGCGGGTCAGGGGCGAGGCGGTATGCTCGCCGCTGCAACGCCGCGTGCAGCTCGTGATCCAGGGCATCCATCTTACGTGGAGGGCGGGGCCGGGCGAACTTCGCCACGACTTGTTCCATCCGCTCGGCGACCTTACGCTCAGGGCTGGAAGCGGCCGGAACCAGCGCCGGGTAGAGCAATGCGTCGAGGCCGTCGGGATCGCGGTAGATCGCGACGGTGCGGGCGTGGGCGAAGACGTGCGGGTCGATCTGGTTCCAGTCGAGGACCCATCCGGCCTCGACCGCGAGCTGGTTGAACAACGTGAACTGGCTCCTCGTGTTCACTCACGGAAGGGGCGGATCGCTGTCGTCTCTCCCCACGCCCAGGCCAGGCCCTCGGAGAGCCCGGCCCGGTCCCGACCGCGAAGGTGATCCATCTTCGCGAGGACACCGAACACGCGGACGGCCTCGTCGGGGATGAACTCGGGCAGACAGTGCGCGATGCCGGTCCCACCGGGGCCGGTGTTCGTATCCCGCAGGCGGCCGCCCCAGGTGTAGAAGCCCTCGACCAGGCGGCGTGGATAGCCTGCAAAGGTGGCAGGTCAAAGTCGCCGATGATCGGGGTGCGGGCCAGCTCGCGGGCACGAAGGCCGGTGACGGCGGTCTCGGCTTCCTTCCACGCTGCCGGATCGGTGTAGCCGGGGATGTTGACGAGCACCTCGGTGCCGGGATCTGTGCAATGATCCGGCATCACCGTCCACCCCCACCCGCGACCCTGGCCTGCGGCGTGCTACCGGGTGATGCCGTACTTCGCGTCGATCTGCGCCAGCCGGACGGCGATGGCGATGGCGTCATCGCCGGGCATCTCACCGGCCAGCACCTTGCGATCCAGGGCGCGGTCGGCGTCGGACTCCTCTCCGCCAGCCATCCGCTGGCCAGCAGTGACCTGCGCTTCGAGCCGGTCGATCTCGGCCTGTGACAAGGCCTTCGTCGTCGCCATGACCAGTCCTCCTTCATGCTCGACCGACACCTTCCGGTCTACCGTCCAGTACCGACACCTACCAGTGGATCCACCCGTGGGGCGGGGACTTGCTCCATCAGGCGCAGTCGCGTCACTGGATGGGTGCGCAGGCGATCCCAACACCAGTATCCGGCGGCAGTCTATCCGCGCAGGGTGTGTCTGTGACGGCGTTCTGGTAGATTCGGGTCGTACCGAGGGGTGTCCCGTCAAGGGGCTGAGATACCACTGGACGTTGTCAGCGTGGTGACCCTAGAACCTGATCCGGACCATGCCGGCGAAGGGACTGGTCTAGCAGGGCTTCTTTCCTTCGCTGGCCTCCACGCTAGGAGGTCACAGTGTCTCATGCTGTTGTCGTTCCTGACACTTCCTCATTTGACGCGCACCCAAGGGTCGCGGTCATTTCTGTCCTCATCAAAGACGACCATGTCCTCTTGGCGCGACGTGCGAACCCTCCCGATGCAGGATTCTGGGGATTCCCGGGCGGGAAGATCGAATTCGGAGAAACAATCGCCCAAGCCGCCGAACGCGAACTCAGTGAAGAAACCAGCATCATCAGTGAGGCCACCGGTGTCTTGACCTGCCTTGACGCGTTCAGCCGCGACGAGAACAGACCATTAGTCAGTCATTTCGTGCTCGTCGCCGTGCTCTGCCGGTGGCGCTCGGGGCAACCCCACGCTGGCGACGATGCCCTCGAAGCACGCTGGTTCGCCCTCGACGAAGTCGACGAAGCCCGGCTGACCCTGAGCAAGGATGTCGCCGAGGTCGCTCGGTACGCCGCCACACGGCAGCAGAAGGAAGTGTGCGCATGACGGTCAAGAACGTCCTGTCCATCGCGGGAACCGACCCCACCGGTGGGGCAGGCATCCACGCCGATCTCAAAGCCTTCTCAGCGATGGGCGCCTACGGCATGGCCGCGATCACTGCGGTCGTGGCGCAGAACACGCGCGGTGTGCGCTCGTTCGTGCCCCTTGATCCGTCATTCGTTGGTGAGCAGATCGATGCAGTGTTCGACGATGTGCGTGTCGACGCGGTGAAGATCGGTATGGTCGCCAACGCCGCCATCGCCGAGGTCATCGCCGAGCGCCTGCACCACCACGAAGCTGAGACCGTGGTCCTGGATCCGGTGATGGTCGCCAAGAGTGGCGACAGGCTGTTAGACGACGATGCGGTGGCTGCCATCCGGGACACCCTCGTGCCGCTGGCCACGGTCATCACCCCGAATCTTCCCGAAGCCGCCGTGCTCCTCGATACCGAGGATGTCACTAATCTGGGGCAGATGGAGGACCAGGCCACCCAGCTGCGTGGACTGAGCTGTCAGTGGGCTTTGCTCAAAGGCGGGCACCTCACGAGCGAGACGGTCAGTGTCGACTACCTTGCCGGCCCCGACGGCGTCTCCACCTACTCGTCTCCCCGGGTCGAGACCCTCAACGACCACGGCACCGGTTGCACCTTGTCGTCGGCAATCACTGCGCTGTTGCCCGGCCACTCGGTGCCCGAAAGTGTGGACCAGGCGAAGACCTACCTGCAAGACGCTCTGGTTGCCAGCGACCGCCTCAACGTCGGCCAAGGTCATGGTCCTTTGCACCATTTCCACCAGTTCTGGCCGCGCGGGTAGGGATGCAGAACAACCCCTTCTCGTTCCGCGCGATCGGGGGCCAACCACATCGACTCATGAAAGGAGCCGTGACTATGACGCGAAAGATGTTTCTCGCCGGCCCGTTCAAAGCTCTCGTCGATGCTGACACCCATGTGATGGGCGATGCCGAGATCGACAAGTACACCTCGATCATCGACTTCTTCGAAGGCCAGGGGTGGGATGTGCACTGCGCCCACCGCAGAGAGGGCTGGGGTCGTGAGTTCATGGAACCCAGCGAGTGCACAATCATCGACTACACGGAGATCGCCGCCTGTGACGTCTTCGTCGCGTTCCCCGGCGCACCCGCGTCCCCGGGCACGCACATCGAGATCGGGTGGGCCTCAGCCTGGAAGAAGCCCGTCGTCTTGCTCCTCGAAGAGGGAGCTGAGTACGCGTTCCTCGTCCGGGGCCTCCCAGCGGTCGCCGACGTTGAGAAGATCATCATCGATCCCGAGCAGCCCACCGCGCCACGCATCCTCGCTGCGATCGAGCGCGTGCAGGGAGGAGCCGTCAGTGAAGCCTGAGTATCCCGACCTCCACACGCTCTACCTGGATTCACTGCGACAGGTCTACACCGGGTTCGAATACCAGAACAGTCCCCGTGGGCAGGACGAACGCGAAATCATCGGCTTCACCGCGCGCCTGACCAACCCCGCCCGGCGATATTGCTTGGCGCGGTCGCGTCGGCAGAACATCATCTTCAACTACGCCGAAGCACTGTGGTACCTCTCGGGGAAGAACGACCTCGACTTCATCCGCACCTACGCGCCCTCGATGAGCCGGTGCAGTCCTGACGGTCTCAGCCTGCCGGGCACGGGGTATGGTCCCAAACTGCTCAGGGACGTCGGCGGCGAGACCGCGATCGAACGAATCGTGAACATCCTCAACGACGATGACCCTGCGAGCAAACGTGCCGTCCTGCAGATCTTCGACCACTCCGAAGACATCTACCGCCGCAACATCGATGTCTCCTGCACGCTAGCTCTCCAGCTGTTGCGCCGTGACGACCGTTTGCACATGGTCGCGTTCATGCGCGCCAACGACGCGTACATGGGATTGCTCAACGACACGTTCTCCTTCACGTTCGTCCAAGAATTCCTCGCCTCGATGCTGGGACTGACTCCGGGCGTGTACATCCACAACGTCGGCTCGATCCACATCTACGAAAAAGACCTCGCCAAGGTGGACAGCCTCCTCGATGGCGATGAGCAGACGATCGTGGAGGAACCCAGCACACTTCCACGGCTACCCTCGGGAGCGAGCCTGGACCAGGTGCACCAGGTCTTGGACTTGGAGCAGTCGATCCGTGCAGACAGGCTCCCAGGCCGCGCACTGGCGACCGTTGACCTTCCAGAAGCGTGGGTCGACATTGTCCGCCTGTTCTGGATCCACCGGCAACTCCAATGTCAGCGACCAGTCGACCCATCGATGATCGGCGACCTTCATCCCCTCCACCGGGAGCTGGTCGTGAATCGATGGCCCAGCATCGAAAACGCGAGCGTGAGGGCGGTGCGGCAGTGACGACATCATGGACGACTCCGGCAGTATCAGCAGGGTTCGCTGCCTACGACGACTATGTCGAAACCCGACTGGCCTACACCCCGCTCGTCAACGATCTCCAAACCGCCTGCGGCCGAGAGGCGATCGTGCTCGATTATGGGTGCGGCAGCGGAAAAGTCTCACGACGCCTCCTCGACGCCGAGGCCGCAGCGCAGGTCGTCGGTGTCGACATCAGCACCGACATGATCACCCTCGCCCAGGTGCAGTCCCCGCAACCGACGGCGCGATTCCACACCATCGACAGCGGCCACGTACCCTACCCTGACGCCACATTCGATGCGGTCGTGTGCTGCTTCGTGTTCATCAACGTGCCCACACGCGAGGAACTGAGAGCTATCGCCCGTGAACTCGCCCGAGTGCTCACGCCGACCGGCACGCTCTTCATCGTCGACAGCAACCCGGCGGCCACAGGAATACCGTTCCCGACCTTCCGCAGTGGCGAGCCCGGCAGACGCTACCGCGACGGAGACGAACGCAGGGTCAGCTTGCAGATCCCCGGCGCCGGTGTTCTCGAGCTTGTCGACCGGCACTGGTTCATCAGCACCTACGAGGCGGTGCTGAACGAGGCCGGTTTCACAGTGGACCAGGTCACCGACCGCGGAGCACAATCGGTGGAGGACGTCGGCATGCAGTCGCCCATCGACCATCCACCGTTCATGCAGATCACAGCCCACTTCGCGGCGGCCTCCGAGTCCACGATCGGGGCTGGGTAGATGACATGCGGCCGTTCCTATCCGAAACCGGCGACGCTGGCGGCAGTGGTCCGGGAAGGGCGAGTCCTTCTCATCCGTCGGGCCCATATGCCCGATGCTGGGCGCTGGGCATTCCCCGGGGGAAAGATCGACCTCGGTGAGACCCTGACCGTCGCGACCGTGCGCGAACTCGCCGAGGAAACGGGAGTGCACGCCACACCCGGTGATGTCTTCGATGCTGTCGACGTCATCGATGCCGACCACGATCTGCATTATGTTCTGATCGCGGTGCTCTGCCGATGGGAACGGGGGGAACCGGTCTCGGGCGATGATGCGCTTGAGGCGGCGTGGTTCACTCTCGAGGAAATGGATGCGATACCGGTGGCGCAAACATTCGACGTCCGCGCTATTGCCGAAACCGCGCTCGAGCTGGAGCGCGAGCAACAAGAGCGTCCAAAATAAGACAAGCAAAACGAGAAGCCAGAATGCCCAATTGTCGGATAGCCATGATTGATTTCCGGTGTTCTGTGACATTGCTTCCAGTGACAACAAACCGGGGGCCGAGACCGACTTGTGGAGAGGGTGGCTTCCGTGATGTGATGGTCGTGCGACACGGGGTGCCGCCCGTTCCAGCTTTCGAGCATGGGACGCGGTCGGCTGAGATGACACCCGTTGAACCTGATCCAGTTAGCACTGGCGAAGGGAATGTCCGTACTTGCACCCGCCGACAACGTTGGCGGTGTCGGCGCACCATGAGAGGGGCTTCGCCCCCTTCTGGCGCGCACGGGTTGCCTTCGCCTCGACATCGAGAGGCATACACATGGCACACACTATTCTCCCCCTCACCGAGCAGATCGTCCTCGTCACCGGAGGGGCCCGCGGACTCGGAGCTACGATCACTCGCGCGTTCCTGGCCCAGGGTGCGCGGGTGGTGATCAACTACCACGCATCCCAGGAGGCCGCGGAGGACCTCGCCGCCGGCCACCCTGGACAGGCGATCGCGATCCGGGCTGATGTCCGCGACCGTGCCCAGGTCGACGCGCTCGTCGCTGAGGCAGCCGATCACCTTGGCGGGCGGTTCACCACGGTCGTCAACAACGCCCTGGCCGACTTCTCCTTCAACGGCGATGCCCGCTCCCACGCGGACCAGATCTCCTACGAGGAGATCACCGCACAGTTCACCGGTTCCGTGCAGGGACCTCTCAACGTCATCCAGGCAACGCTTCCCGGCATGGTCGAGGCAGGCTTCGGCCGGATCGTCAACATTGGTACGAATCTTTTCCAGCACCCGGTCGTTCCCTACCACGACTACACCGCGGCGAAAGCCGCGCTGCTGTCTCTGACCCGGACCTTCGCTGATGATCTCGGCCCGCAAGGCATCACCGTGAACATGGTCTCCGGTGGCCTGCTGCAGACCACGGACGCTTCGTCTGCGACGCCTGAGGCGGTCTTCGAAGGCATCGCCGCAGGTACCCCGCTGCGGGCGGTGACGACGCCGGAACAGCTCGCCGACCCGGTGGTGTTCTTCGCCTCCCCGTGGGCCAGGGGTGTGACGGGGCAGAACCTCATCGTTGACGGCGGGCTCGTCAAGGGGTGAGCACCGTGGAAGTCAAGCAGGCCCACTTCAATCTGTTCATCCACGGTGTTGGCCATCACAGTGCGGCCTGGCGGGCACCGGAGTCGTCGGTCGAACGACTCACGGAGGTGGCTTACTACCAGGAGCTGGCACGAGTCGCCGAGCGCGGCTTGCTGGACGCGGTGTTCTTCGCCGATGGCCACTCACTGGAACCGGCCACGGCCGGTGATGGTCCCAGGTGGCACCTCGAGCCGCTGACACTCCTGGCGGCATTGGCTCAGGCCACTGAGCGGATCGGGCTGGTCAGCACGGTCTCAGCCACGTTCTACACACCTTTCCATGCCGCCCGGATGCTGGCGAGCCTCGATCACATCTCGGGCGGGCGGATCGGCTGGAACGTGGTGACCTCAATGTTCGATACCGAGGCGCAGAACCACAGCATGCCCCGCATGCCCGATCACGCGACTCGCTACGCCCGGGCCGAGGAGTTCGTCGACGTCGTCCTGCGGCTATGGGACTCGTGGCCAGAGGACTCCATCCTCATCGAACGCGCAGAGGCACCCGATGGGCAACCAGGCCGGTACGTGGACGGCTCCCGACTCGTGGAGCTGAATCATTCCGGTGAGCACTTCGATGTGCGTGGTCCGCTCAATGTGCCCCGCCCGCCGCAAGGACACCCGGTGCTGTTCCAGGCCGGTGCCTCCGAGCAGGGACGGGACTTGGCCGCCCGCCGGGCCGAGGCCATCTATGCCGTGGCCTATGACGTGCAGGCGGGACGGGAGTACCGCAGTGATGTGCGTCGCCGGATCACAGGTGCCGGCCGTGACCCGGACACGGTGGCGGTCATGCCCGGCCTGGTGGCCTATGTCGGATCGACCATGGACGAGGCACGGGCCCGGCAACGAGAACTCGACGTCCTCCTGCCGACGGAGAGCTCTCTGCGGCAGTTGAGCACCTTCATCGGACAGGACGCATCCGCCTGGGACCTCGACGCCCCGGTACCGCCCCTACCCCCGCTGGAGGCCTTCACCGGCCCCAAGGGGCGATACGCCACAATCTTGCGCATCGTCGAGACCGAGCAGCCGAGCGTGCGCGAGCTACTGGGCCGGCTTGCCGCCGGTGGCGGACACTGCACGATGGTCGGCGCCCCGGAGACGATCGCCGATGAGATCGAACTCTGGCTCGACACCGGCGGCGCGGATGGCTTCAACCTCATGCCACCGTCCCTGCCGCAGGGGATCGAGGACTTCGTCCACCACGTCATCCCCGAACTGCAGGCCCGCGGACGATTCCGGACTCAGTACGAGGGCACAACGTTACGAGAGCACCTGGGTCTGACAAGGCCCAAGCACTGACCCGTCGAGAGCAACGCTGCTTCCGGTGTCAACGTGCACCATCCGCAGCACCACCGGGGCCCGCGCTGGGCAGCGGGCTTGGGAAATCGTGACCCTTTGATGTCGGCAGCGGCAGATGCCGCGAGCGGTCGAGGGCTCCAGCCACTCACATTGCCCTTCAGGAGGCTATCCATGCAGAACAGTACGCCCACAACTCGTGACCAACCCGGGTCGGCTCAATCGACTCATCGGTGGAGCGTTGTCGATATCGTCATCACCGCCGTCCTCGGTTTCGCAGTCGGTTTGGTGTTTTGGGCCTGGGCTGCCAGCTGGGCCGTTTTCCAGCTGTGGACGAACGCCTATCCGCCGCTCATCGGTCTCTTCGGCGGAGTCTGGGTACTCGCCGGACCCCTGGCTGGCCTCATCATCCGCCGTCCAGGCGCTGCGCTGTTCTGCGAGCTCATCGCCGCCACTGCCGAGGCGGTGCTGGGCTCGCACTTCGGGGCGACAGTGATCATCTCAGGACTCATTCAGGGCCTGGGAGCCGAGGCCGGCTTCGCGCTCCTGGGCTACCGACGTTTCGGACTCGGTGCAGCCTTGTTCTCGGGGGCACTAGCCGGAGTCGGTCTGGGCGTGGGCGGAATTCTGAGGTCCTATGCGGCATGGACCACTCAGGCCCAGACCGTCTACATCCTCCTAGCGGTGCTCAGCTGCATCGTGATCGCTGGCCTGGGCTCCTGGCTCCTCACGCGCGCACTCGTGAGAACTGGCGCCCTCTCTTCGGTCGCGGCGGGCCGGGCCGCCAAACGCATCTGACCATCACCGGAGCGAAAACATTCAGCGCGACCGGTGTCTCAGTGTCTCGTGACGCTCGCTGGTACGGGCTCGACGCATTTGCCTCCAGCCCAGAGGCACCAATCGCGCCCACGATTCGCTCCCTGCTCCTATTCAAGGATTTCTGTATGACCCCCCTTTCCGTTACGGCCCGCGGTTATGGCTGGACTCATGCCGGCAGGACCCGGCCAGCGTTCTCCGGACTCGATCTGCACATCGAAGCTGGGCAGCGCGTTCTCCTCGCCGGTGCCTCCGGAGTCGGAAAGTCCACGCTCCTCCACGCCATCACCGGTGTTCTGCCAGCCGTCTCCGGTGATGCCACGGGGTCACTGCTCGTCGGTGACGCTCCACCGGCAGCCTCACGCGGGGCTGCGGGCCTCGTCCTGCAGGACCCCGACTCCCAGGTGATTCTCGCCAGAGTCGGTGATGACGTCGCCTTCGGTATGGAAAACCTCGGTCTGCCCGCCGAGAAGATCCCCGAAAGGGTGCGCACAGCACTGGAGACTGTGGGTCTGCCGGTGGAGCCCGACCACCCGACCCTGGCGCTGTCTGGCGGGCAGAAGCAACGTCTGGCCATCGCCGGCGTCTTGGCCATGGAACCCGGAGTGATCGTTCTCGACGAGCCCACGGCCAACCTCGACCCCGATGCGGTGCATTCGGTCCGCGATGCCGTCCTGGCAGCACAAGCACGCTCCGGGGCGACCATGGTGGTCGTCGAACACCGCTTGGAGATCTGGGCACCCCATGTTGATCGCATCCTCGTGTTGGGTCCAGAAGGGCTGCTGGCCGACGGCGATCCCAACACTGTGCTCGGCGACATGCGCCTACGCGACTGCCTCCAGGCCGCGGGACTCTGGCTGCCCGGCGCTGTCCCTGGAATCGCCTACACCCCGACCACGCGAGGCGAGGAGATGCTCTGTGCTAAGGACATCACCGTCGCTCGTCCCGGCGCAGAGCCGGTCGCCACGGTGTCGGCGCAGGTACGAGCAGGTCGGGCTCTCGCGCTCACCGGCCCCAACGGCAGCGGAAAATCCACCACGGCTCTCACTCTGGCAGGTCTGATACCAGAAGACGCGGGGACAGTGACCGCTTCGCAGTCCCTGCTCGCCGGCCCTCACCGCCCGAAATGCGCACAGCCCTCACAGTGGAAGTCCCGCTCACTGGTGACACGGATCGGAATGGTCTTCCAAGAAGCAGAACACCAGTTCCTTCGCCACACGGTCGCCGAAGAACTAGCATTCGGACCCCGCCAAGCCGGGTACTCGAAGACCCAGATCCAGGCGCGCGTCGACGAGCTCCTCGAACGATTGAAGCTTGACCGGCTGGCTCAGGCTCATCCGCAGACGCTCTCCGGCGGCGAGAAACGCAGACTGTCAGTGGCCTGCATGCTCACTGCCGCACCGCAGGTCTTGATCGTCGACGAACCGACCTTCGGCCAAGACGCACTGACCTGGCGAGAGCTGACGAAGATGTTCGCCGAGGAACTGGCCTTGGACCGGGCCATCGTCGCCGTCACCCACGACGAAGCCTTCGCACATGCCCTCAGCGCGGATCGCTTGGACTTCAACGGACCCAGCGCGGTCCCAGCACAAGAGAACAACCCAGCTGAGGCCATCAACTCGGTCCACGTCCATGACGAGGGCGGGGAGGCTTCGCATGTCTGAGTCGCGTATGCTCCCGGTGGGATCAGTCCAACCCATGACGAGGAGGAAAACGCGCCCCGCCCAGGACTTCCTCATTCCGCTGCGACGGCCGACACAGGTCTCGCGTGCCAACCCCGTGGCCAAGCTCGCAGCAGTTCTGATCCTCATGATGGGAGTACTGCTGAGCATCGACCTTGTCTCGGCAACCGTGATGCTCCTACTCCTACTGGCCATCGGGTTGCCCGCAAGCGGGCTCGACGTGGGTGCCATGCTCCGCCGACTCTGGGTCCTCCCGGTTGCCGCTGTGATCGCGGGCTGGGCCACAGCCATCATGGCGGCGAAGACCGGTACTGTGCTTGTGGAGTTGGGGCCCTACCTTATCACCTTGGGCTCGCTTGAAGCCGGTGCCGCGATCACCGTGCGCTCCCTCGCCCTGGCACTGCCGGGCATCGTCGTAGCGGCGACGACTGATCCCACGGACCTCGCCGACGGGTTAGTCCAGCACCTGCGGCTCTCGGAGCGTTTCGTTCTCTCCGCGCTGGCCGCCGCCAGACTCGTGACCCTGTTCATCGAAGAGTGGAAAACACTCGTACTGGCCCGCCGTACTCGAGGCGCGGGTGCGGACTCGCTGTTCTCTCGGGCCACAGCGATAGTGCCTTTGGCGTTCGCACTCTTAGTGCAGGCGATCCGCCGCGGAGCCCGGCTGGCGATGGCGATGGAAGGACGTGGATTCGGGACGCAAGCACGAACCTGGTCTCGGGCCTCACGCTTCCACGCCCGCGACGCCTGGCTGGTTATCACAGCCACTTGTTTCAGTGCCGCCTCCATTGGTGTGGCGGTGATGGTCGGTACCTGGCAGCTCATCCTCACCTGAGAGTGAATAACTGACCGCCGCGGACGATTCCGAACTCAGTACTAGGACACCGCGGCCCGACATGACCAGGGATCTGACCTGAGAAACGCGCACAACTTCCCACAGCAGCAATCGACACGACCCGGAAACGCACCCACCGACTGAGATCACCGGACCATCTGCGACTGGGCGGACCCCGGCCTCTTCAGCCTCGGATTGATCTCCCGGCTCTAAAGGGAATGCACGAACGGCCATCGGAGTTGGAAGCGCCGCAGGATTTCTCGCCTCTCAATAGGGAGGACGAAGACTGGGCGGTGTCGTCGATTTAGTATAAATTCAGCTGAACAACTCCGTGCCGTCTGTGTCTTGTGCGGCCTTAGCATCGTGGTTCGATACACCCCTCGCCTCGCTCCATCGCGAAACGGTTTGTACTGTCTAGACCCGCGTACGACGCACCTGCGTCTCGTCCGGTTCGTGCTGGGACTCCTGCGCTGCGAGCCCGAGTTCGGTAGGCTTGAGACACCAACCACGGATACCTCCTAGATCCTGGCTCGGCTCGGCGGCGAACGTCATCGACCTCAGCGCCGGCTACCTTCACGATGTTGAAGGCGTCCAGCACGCAGGTCGCGTCTTCGAGCTGGTCATCGATCGCGTTCTTGCAGCCCTGGAACGGGTCCAGCGTCGCGATCTCGACCCGCTTGCGGAACGCCTCGCCCCGCTCGTCCAGCCAGTCGCGCGGGTCGAGGTGGTGCGAGATGTGCTCGTCGACGCCCAGGACCTGCACGCCCTCCAATCTCCCTCCAATCTGGAGGGATCGCCTGCGGCCTGGGCCAGGACGGGCTGGACCTGGGGGGCCTGCTCGATGAACGAGACCACCGCGCAGACGTCCTCGAGGCAGATCCAGCGGCGCTTGCGCCACCGGATCCGCACCGGCCGCCCGGCCCAGGGCGCATCGATCATCTCGACCACGACCGGTCGCGATGACTCCGCAGCCGGGGCAGCCGTTAACCGACCCCCTCGCCAGCCTCAGATGCCCGAGAAATCAGCGATCCCAGGGTGGTGATCGAGGCTGCAGTGTCCTCCCGCAAGCCACCCCGTGAAAGGCCCCGGAGTCCTCGGACTCCGGGGCCTTTGTCTGGTCCGGCTCAGGCGAACAGCGTCATGACGTAGAGCACGAAGACCATCACGTGACCGGCGCCGTGCAGCGCGGTGGCCCGCCCGCCGAAGAACGTGGTCACGCTCAGCAGCAGCGAGATCCCCAGCAGCACCAGATGCGCGGGGGCAGCGGCCAGGACCACGTCCTGTCCTGTGAGCAGCCCGATCACGAGCACGGCCGGGATCGTCAGGCCCACGGTGGAGACCAGGGCGCCGTGGCACAGGTTCGAGACCCGCTGCATCTCGCCGGCCAGGGCCGCCCGCAGCGCGGTGATCGTCTCCGGCAGGAACACGATGGCGGCGATCACCAGCCCGGACAGCTCCGCCGGGGCCTGCAGGCGCGCGAGCGCCTCGTCCAGCAGGGCAGCCATGTGGTGCGAGAGCAGCACGATCGGCACGACGGCGGCCACGAGCACCAGCGCTCGGAGCATGATCTCGGCGCGATGCGCCCGCAGCACCTCGGTGATCACAGCGCTCGAGGCAGCTGCGGCGGGGAGCTCCGGGTCCGAGGAAGCGCCCGGCTCCTGGAAGTCAGCGCGCTGGGGTCCCATCTGCCGCTGCAGGAAGTACGCGTAGAGCACGATCGTCATGGCCGCCACGAGCACCGCCTGCGCGCCGGTGTACGCGCCGTCGTCGCCGATCAGTCCCGGAAGGGCGAAGGCCGTGGCCGCCAGCACGATCAGCAGCGTCAGGTAGGCGGAGACCCCGGCGCGGTTCGGTCGCAGTCCTCCGTGGCGTGCTCCCCCGACGATCAGGCACAGACCGATCACGAGGTCGAGGATGATCATCGACACCGCCATGACCGAGTCGCGAGCGATGCTCGCGTGCTCGCCGGGGCCGAGCATGACGGCCGAGATGAGGATGACCTCGATCAGCACGACCGACAGCGTCAGCACGAGGGTCCCGTAGGGATCCCCCAGCCGTTGGGCCAGGTGCTCTGCCTGCTCGACGACTCCGGAGGCGCAGACCAGGATCACGACGATGATGCCCGCCAGCAGCGCCGCCAGTGCGGCCGCAGGCAGGTGCCCCTCCAGCAGCGGCTGGGCCAGACTCAGCGCGAGATAGGCGCCCCAGCCCAGCAGCAGGCGCAGGATGACGGCTGGGTGCAGCACGCTGCGCAGGGCCGAAGACGGTGAGCTCATGCGGACCAGGCCTCCTGTGCGGGGCCGTCCCCGCTGCAGGCCGCTGGTGATGCGGGTCGTCCCGCGGGCGTCTGTCGATTCCGAGCATCGATCCTAGTCGTCGATCGCCGGGGAGGCTGTCAGCGGGGTCACCGCCCGGAGTCGCCCCGTTACCTTTTCGGCGGCGCCTGGATCGTCCAGGATGAGCAGGTGCCGGCCAGCCGGTCCTCGGCATGATCGTTGCCCCCAGTCGTCCATGATCCGGGGGGTGTTGTCACCGAGGACCGGTCTGGTGATCACGGATCGCTGATAGAGGCGGGGTCCCCCTCACGAGGGTCTTTGTAACGTGGATGCCGAGCGTGATCACCACAGGGCTGGCCAGCACACCCATGGCCCGACCAGCCCAGGAGCAACCGCCATGACCACCCCAACCCCGGCCGTGTACATCGGCCTCGACGTCGGCAAATCCGACCACCACGCCGTCGCCCTCACCACCGCTGGCGAAAGGGTCTACGACAAGGCACTGCCCAACGACGAAACCCGGCTGCGGGCCATCCTCGACGACCTCGCCGCAGCCCACGGGCCCGTGCTGCTCGTGGTCGACCAGCCGGCCACGATCGGTGCCCTGCCCGTGGCCGTGGCGCAGTCCTGCGAAGACGTGGAAGTGGCCTACCTGCCCGGGCTGGCGATGCGCCGGATCGCAGACCTGCACCCGGGCTCGGCCAAGACCGATGCCCGTGATGCCGCGATCATCGCCGAAGCAGCACGCACCATGCCCCACACCCTGCGGGCTATCCGTGTGGATGATGAGCAGATCGCTGAGCTGGCCATGCTCGCTGGCGCCGATGATGATCTCGCCGCTCAGATCACCGCTTCCTCCAACCGGCTGCGCGGGCTGCTGACCCAGATCCACCCCGCCCTGGAGCGCGTGCTGGGACCGAGGATCACGCACCCGGCAGTAGCGGATCTGCTAGGCCGGTACCCGACCCCGGGCAAGCTCAAGACCGCCGGGCCCGGGCACGTGCGCGCCCGGCTGCGCAAGCACGCACCCCGACTGGCGAACACTCTGACGGAGGAGATCTTCGAAGCCCTGGCCCAGCAGACCGTCGTGGTCGCTGGCACCGAGGCCGCAGCCACCGTCGTGCCGATTCTGGCCGAGCAGCTCGCCGGGCTGCTCCAGCAGCGGGCCAGGCTGGCCACCCAGGTGGAGGCTGTCGTGGAGGCCCACCCTCTTCATCCGGTCCTGATCTCGATGCCCGGTATCGGGGTCAGGACCGCAGCACGGATTCTCACCGAAGTCGTGGGCAAGGACTTCGCCGATGCCGGGCACCTGGCCTCCTACGCCGGCATCGCCCCCGTCACCCGCCGCTCAGGGACCTCGATCCGCGGCGAGCACGCACCCCGCGGAGGCAACAAGCGCCTGAAGCGCGCCCTGTTCCTCTCGGCCTTCGCCTCACTGCACCACGGCCCCTCGAGGGCCTACTACGACCGAAAACGAGCCCAGGGCAAGCGCCACAACCAAGCGCTGATCGCCCTGGCGCGGCGGCGCACTGACGTGCTCTACGCGATGCTGCGGGATGGCACCCTGTACGAAGACCCGACCACGCCTCCGGCGTCGTCGTCAGTCGCTCTGGCGGCTTGACGAAAACCATAGAGGCACCCCCCGCGGTCGGACCCGCTCACTGCCGATCGATGTCATCGGGCTCCCATCCGTGGGCCGTGCGCACCGCATTGGCCGCCAGCGGGATCTGATGCGAGGCGGATTCCAGGATGTGCATGAGGTAGCCGCCGGTGTTCGGCAGCACGATGACGTCCCCCACCGCCACTCCGTGGGGGAAGACGATGCGCCGCTTGAGGATCAGCTCGGCCTCCACGCAGTAGGCGCCCACCAGGAAGGCCTCGATCGGCCCCGCCCAGGGGTCGACGGGCGACTCCGATCCTGCGGGATCGGAGGCCAGCGCGCCTTCGTCGTGCTGCGGACCGGGCACGAGCAGCGGGTCTACGAGGAAGTCGGCGGACGTCGAGCGGCACTGTGTGCGGTTCATCTCCAGCCCGACGATCGGCACGCCGTCGCTGGTGCGCTTGCGGAAGGCCACTCGGGCCAGGGTCATGCCGCAGCCGTCGAGCATCGCTCGGCCGGGCTCGCAGCGCAGCTGCAGGCCGCGGGCGCGCAGGGCATCGGCCACCGTGGCCTGCGCGCCGAGGCCGACGTGCTCCGCCCCGACGACGCCGTCGTCGTCCCTGCCGGAGGCGAGGTCGGCGTCGAGGACCTCGCCCAGCCAGGGCCCGCGCGTGAGCTTCTGGTGATAGGGGTACAGCTCGCGCGCTCCGCCCAGCTGCGGACCGTCGGGGCCCTCCTCCCGGCGCAGTCCCAGGCCGTCACCGCGCCAGGTCAGCGATTCGTCGCCGCTGAGGACGGCCTGCTCGTGGGCCCGCCAGAATGACTCCCACGGCTCGGGGTCCTCGAGATAGGACATGGGCACGCCGCCGCCCATGTCGATCCAGGCCGGCTCCTGTCCACGCTGGCGAAGGGCATCGACCAGCGACACGGCCTGGCGCAGGCCCTCGCTGCGATCGCCCGGATCGTAGCCGTGCAGGTGGAAGTGCACGCCGGTGACCGCCATTCCCGATTCGCTCACCGAGCCCCCTGCGCCGCCGAGCTCGGCCAGCCACGTGCTCGCCGACTCCCCGAACCGGGTCGGCGCGATCCCCCGCCCCGGCTCCGGCGCCAGCCGCAGACCGATCCCGACGGGGGCGGTCCCGGCCGGACGCCCGGCGAGGACTCGGCGCAGAAGGGCCAGCTCATCCCGGTTGTCCACGACCACGGTCGCACCGGAGTCCACCGCCAGCCGCAGCAGCGGCTCCGGCTTGATCGCCGCCGTCACCACGATGTCCTCTCCCGGCACCCCGCGCTCGAGGACCTGGCGCAGCTCTCGCTGGCTGCCCACGTCGATCCCGTGGCCGAGCTCCCGCGCCCTGTCCACCACCGCGAGCATCTTGTTCGCCTTGCGCGCCACGAACACGCGCAGCTCGACCCCCCGCTGGTCCGCCGCACGGATCAGCTCCTGCGCATTGGCCTCCAGCGGTCCCGGGTCCAGCAGGTTCACGGGGCTGCCGTGCTCGGTCAGCAGGTCCTGGCACGCGACGGGATCGCCCACCAGCTCCTGCATCCAGGGCTCGAGGCGGCCCGGCAGCGCGGGGCTGCCGTGGGCGCGAGAGCGAAGGGGGTCGTCGATCGGCGGGGTGGCGGTCATGGCTTTCCTGGGAGGGGTCTCGATCATCCGCTGTGCCCACAGCTGCGGCTGGGGATGCAGGGCTCGGTTCAGCGTGTCATGGCCCAGCACGACGTCCTCGGTGGGCCGCCCGAGCACCGACAGCCCGGGGACGAGGCGACCGGCGACATCCACAGCGGCCGCCTCGCGTGTGATGCGGCAGCCGCGGCGCCCCGGCGGGATGCTGAGCACACCGCGCTCCACGAGCCCGTGCAGCAGCGGATCCGTCGCCGAAATGCCCGGAGGGGCCAGCACGGCATCGACGACGACGTCCGGGCCCGGGGACGACGGCCCGCCGGGGGCCCGCAGCCGGCCGTCGGCACCGATCTGCGCACCCGCATCCAGGCTGGACAGATCCACGATCCCGGCCTCGACGAGGGCTTCGAGCCGCCGCGCGCTGCGCAGCGGCGGTCCGAAGGCCCACCGCTCGAAGCGCACTGCCGCCGCGCGGAGCTCTGCCCACTGCTGCGGCGGGATCTGCGCGAAGCTGATCCGCTGCACGATGGCCGGGTACAGCAGCGACCACGCGCGTCCCAGCACCCACGCCGGGCCGCCCGGCTCGCGGCCCTGGGCCACGGCGATCCCGCGGCGAAGGGACCGCGCCGCGGCACTGCGCGCAGCCGCACTCGAGGTCTGCGCGCTCTGCGCTGCCTCGTCCTGGGGATGCTCCGGCTCCCGGCCGCTGCGCAGGGTCTCCTCCACCTCGGCGACGATGCCCTCCGGGATCGTCGAGCGCAGCGGGCCGCAGCCGTCCTCGGACTCCGGGTGCCTCTCGCGCAGCAGGAGCCGCTGCGCCGTGCGCTGCACAGCCCTCAGCAGCGCCGATGCATCCGAGGCGTCGAGGACCTCACGGCGGCCGGCTGCGAGGATCTCGGCGCGCACGCCCTCCTGCAGCGCCCCGGCCGGTGCGGAATCGGGATCCGGCTTGGCATCGAGCAGCGCTCCGCTGCGTCCCGTCGGGAGGATGACCGCGGGCTCCCGGCCGCTGGGCCGGTAGTGCAGACGGCCGTCGGAGCCCTCCTCGAAGCGACCGCCGCGTCCCTCACTCAGGCTCAGCGCCGCGTCGATGAAGGTCAGCGCAGCGCCGCGCACCACCACGCGGGATCCCGGGGGCACGGCCTCTTCGCTCAGCCGCTGCGGGGCGGGGTACACACCGCCGATCAGCGGCACGGGGCCGACCCACCCGTGCGCCAGGGCGGCTGGGTGATCCGAGGCGTGGCCCGTGGCCAGCAGCACCTCGTCGTACGGGCCGTGCCAGAGCGGGCCGGAGCCCCCTGCGCGCCGCGCAGGCTCGATCCGCACCTCCCACGCGCGCGGCTCCAGCGCAGGGCGGCGCAGCTGCTCGGCGCGGCCGCGGAGCACCCGCACCCGGGTCCCCTCGGGCAATGCCGCGACCACCTGCGACCACGCGTGCTCCAGGTAGTCTCCGATCAGCGCCCGGGGCGGGTAGTCCTCGGCGGCATCGTCCCGGCCCTGTTCGAGCGCCCACTGCCGGAAGGGCTGCACCACGCGGTCCTCGGCCCCCGGCTCATGGGCGTCGACGATCCCCGACGTGACGTTCAGGCGCAGATGCCGGGGCTGGCGCGGGTCGTAGGCCGCGCCGGTGCCCGGTCGCTCGGAGGGGTCCACGATGTCGATCCGGACCTCCCGCGGACCGTCGCCGCGGCCGGCTGCTCGCAGCCGTCTGCCCAGGGAATCGAGTGCGCTCAGTGCCTTGGGACCGGCTCCGATCACCGCCAGCCGCAGGATGCCCTCAGCCACGCGTCCGCTCCTGCAGAGCCTGCACGGCCTCCTCGACCTGCTGCGGGGAGGCTCCCAGGACGGTGCGCACCCACTCGTCGTCGTAGATCGTGTCCAGGTAGGGCATGCCGCCGTCGTGCACGAGCATGGCGATCCGGGCATCGTCCGGTCGCTGCGGCAGCAGCGAGGCCACGGCGTGCACGACCGCCCCGGTCGAGGCCCCGGCCAGGATGCCCTCGCGCCTGGCCAGCAGGCGCGCGCCGGCCACGCACTCGATCTCGCTGACCCGCAGCACCTGATCGGGCTGGACCCGGCGCGACAGGTCGGTCACGAATCCGGCGCCCATCCCCGGCAGGCGTCGTGCCCCGGCCGTCCCGCCGAACAGCACGCTGCCCTGTGCGTCCACGGCGATCACGCGGGTGCGCATCCCGTGCTCCTGGATGTAGGAGGCGCAGCCGCCGATCGTGCCGGTCGTGGAGCAGGCCGCGACCACGTCGTCGACGCGGTGCTGCATGGCCTCGGCGATCTCGCGCATGGTCCCCTCGCGGTGGGCGCCCGCATTCGCCGGATTGCCGTACTGGTGCAGGTTCACCGCCCCGGGGATCTCCCGCAGCAGCTGCTGAACGCGGGCCAGCCTGGCGGTCAGCAGGTCGCCCGTGGCCGGATCCGGATGCTCCACGAGCTCGATCCGTCCGCCCAGCGCTCGGATCGCCGCGATCGTCGAGCGGTTGGCCCGGGTGTCCACGACGCACACGAACTGCACGTCGTGCGCCGAGCACGCACGGGCCAGGGCCATCCCCAGATTCCCGGAGCTGGACTCGACCACGGTCCCGCCGGGGGCCAGTCGCCCGGAGTCCAGCGCATCGCGCAGCATGGCCAGTGCCGGACGGTCCTTGGCGCTGGCCCCGGGATTCAGGGACTCGACCTTGGCGAGCACCTCGGCCGGATGGCCGTCGAACAGCCGGGACATGCGCACCAGCGGGGTGCCGCCCACGGCCTGGGCGATGTCATCGAGGATGGGGGCAGGCTCAGAGGTCATGGCCCTAATCTGACACACGGACCTGGGAACAGACAGCAGGCTGATGGACGGAGCCGGACCGTGCCCGATCCGGTGGACCCCCGGTTCCGGTGGGCGGCCGGCTCGCCCGGTAGGATCGGGGCCGCCGCCGCGCACGGCCGCCCCACCGTCCCGCCAGCTCCAGGAGCCCCTGCATGTCCGTCCGCCCCGTCGTGATCACCGGCGATCCCGTTCTGCACCGCCCGGCCGCCAAGGTCACGGAGTTCGACGACTCGCTGCGCGAGCTGATCGCCGACATGCACGAGACCATGGACGCAGCCCACGGCGTCGGCCTGGCCGCCCCTCAGATCGGTGTGGGTCTGCGGATCTTCACCTTCGTGTTCGACAACGACGATGACGCCCCGAACCGCGGGGAGATCATCAACCCGGTGCTCACGGTCGGGAAGATCTCCGAGCAGCGTCCGGACCCCGATGAGGAGGCCGAGGGCTGCCTGTCCGTGCCCGGCTACAGCTTCCCGCTCAAGCGGGCCGAGTGGGTGCGCATCGCAGGCTTCGACCCGCACGGCCAGCCGATCGCCTGGGAGGCCACCGGCTGGTTCGCCCGCGTGATGCAGCACGAGTACGACCATCTGGACGGCAAGCTCTACGTCGACCGCCTGGACGAGAAGTGGTCCCGCAAGGCCAGGAAGGCTCTGAAGGGCGAGGGCTGGCGCGAGGCCGGGACCACCTGGACCCCCGGCATCGACGAGGACCCCTTCGGGCACTGACCCGCCCTGTCGCAGCGGCGGTCTCCCGAAAGGCCCCTGCCGGAAGGCAAGAGGAGCAGGTCGGCTCAGACCCGACGTACCCCGCGCCGCCACCGCAGCACGGCACCGGCGAACAGCGCCGCGAAGAGCCCCAGCACCACCACCCCGGACCACTCGAGCGACAGCGCGTCCGTCCAGGTGAAGGCGGTGACTCCCAGCTCCCCGAGCAGACTCATCAGCCCCAGCACGCCGATGACGGCGGCGAAGCACACGGAGACCGCGGTCATGACAATGTTGTATCTCAGCTTGCGCTCGGGCCGCTCCAGAGCCCAGCGGTAGGCCAGGGCCATGAACATCCCGTCGGCGGAGTCCAGCAGGCACATGCCGGAGGTGAACGCCAGCGGGAGCAGCAGCACCACCCACCACGGGACGCCTGCCGTGGCGCCCCCGGCGGCCAGGATGAGCAGGGAGACCTCGGTCGCAGTGTCGAATCCCAGTCCGAAGAGGAACCCGACCGGGTACATGTGCCACGGCCGGTCCACCCGTCGCAGCGCGGGCCGCAGGATCCGGGACAGCGCACCAGCGGCTCCTGCCGGGTCGTTCTCCTCGGCTCGGCGCGAGGCTCGGATCAGCGTGTGCAGGGTCCGCAGGTTGATCGCTGCCAGCACCACCAGCGTGATCCCGGAGAAGGCAGCGCCCCACACGCCCAGCGCAGTGCGCACCGGGGAGTCTCCTGTCAGGCCCACCCACCGTGCGGAAACGACCACCAGCACCGCGGCTGCGAACACCACGGTGGAGTGTCCCAGGGCGAAGTACATGCCCACGGACTGAGGGGTCCGATGCCCGGGGGGCGACAGGTTCGGCGAGCGCACGGGGCGCCGGGGCGATCGGCATGGCCGACAGCGTAGACCCGGATGTGGGATGTCCAGACGCGCCCGCCTCCCCCTCCCTGAACCGCCCGCCCGCGCTCAGGATCCGGACAGGATCAGGAGCGGCCCACGATCCTCCATGCACAGCTCGACGGCGCCGTGCTCAAGCTGCGGGCAGCACCACCGTGAGCTGACCGGGGCGCTTGCCCTGCGGCTCCTCCAGCTCCACGCGCCACCGGGTGCCGGCCGCCTCGGCGAGCTCCTGGGCCGTCTCGACGCGGCGGCCCTGGGCGACCTGCTCCAGCACGTGACGCGCCAGCTCCCCGCGAGTGTGCTTGGCGAAGTGCGAGACGACCTTGCGCTGGCCGTCGTCGGAGACAGTGACTGCGCGGACGGCCACGGTGGTCTCTGACGGGGCGGCGAAGGCTGTCGAGTACGCCGAGGAGCGGCAGTCGATGATCAGCTGCCCCTCGGCCTTTGGACCCAGCGCCTCCCGCAGCCGCGGCTTCCAGAACGACGACAGCTTCACCGGCTCGCGCTTGCCCAGCCCCCGCAGGGCAGTGCCCATGGACAGCCGGTAGGCGGGGATCCGATCGGTGGGCCGCACCGCACCCCACAGGGCCGAGATCACCACCACGGAGTCCTCCGCGACCCGGCGCTGTTCGGCGGTGAGCGACTGGGCCCCGAGCGCGTCGTAGAGCACCCCGGTGTAGATCTGCAGCGCCGGTGCGGCCGGTTCGGTGCGCAGCGACAGGTTGCGCTGCACCTCCGGTGCGAGCGAGGCCCCCACGCCCAGCGCCTCGAGCGCATTGCGCTGCCCGCTCACCTTCTCGAGAGCCGCCAGGACTCTCAGGCGGTCGTCGTCGAGCTGCGGCAGCGACAGCTCCTGCAGCTGGACCGGGTCCCCGGAACCGGGCCGGGTCTTGGTCTCGGAGGGCGGCAGCAGGATCAGCATCCGAGCATGCTATCGGCCGCAGACGGGTACAGTGGTCGGCTGGACAGGACGGCCGGGTGATCGCGCGGCGCCATGTGCGCCTCGAGGAAAGTCCGGGCTCCGCAGAGCAGAACGGTGGCTAACGGCCACTCGGGGAGACCCGCAGGAAAGTGCCACAGAGAGCAGACCGCCCACGGCACGCCGTGCGGTGAGGGTGAAAGGGTGGTGTAAGAGACCACCAGCGCACCGGGCGACCGGTGCGGCTAGGCAAACCCCGTTCGGAGCAAGGTCAGACAGGGTGCAACAGGGCTGCTCGTCCTGCATCCGGGTAGGCCGCTCGAGCCCATCGGCAACGATGGGCCTAGATGGATGATCACCGCCGTGCCCCGGGCGACCGGGCACGTGCACAGAACCCGGCTCACAGGCCGTCCTGTCCCTCGACATCCCCGCTCCGGCACCTCCGCAAGCGCTCTCAGGGCACCAGGATCGCGCCGCAGTCGGCGCAGGCGGCCACCGTCTGCGGATCGGCTTCCAGGGCCGAGACCTCCGCGGGGCTCATGGGGCTGCCGCAGGCTCCGCAGGCCGAGGCCTGACGACGCGCCGCCGCGATCTTCTCCCGTCCCGTGCCGCCGCCGCGGATCCGCTCGTAGCGCGCCACCAGCTGATCGTTGCCCACGGCGAGCACTGCGTCCTGCCGGCCCTGATCCAGCCCGGCCAGCTCCTCCCGCAGCTGCTTGCCGGACTCCTGAGCCGCACCCACGCGCGCGCGGGCATCGGCATCTGCGGCCTTGAGCCGCGGCATCAGCTCGTCGCGCTGGGATTGGAAGGCGGCCAGCTCCTGATCGGCGCGCTCGGCCCCGGCACGGGCCTTCTCGACCTGCCCGGTCAGCGATTCGATCTGCCGGGTCTGGGCCGAGACCTGCTTGGCGGATCCGCCGGCATCGCGCCGGGCACGCTCCGTCTCGAGCCGGGCGAGGAGGCCATCGACCTTCTGATGGGCGGCGTCCCGGGCGCCCACCAGCTCAGCGCCCCGGGCCTGCAGCTCCTTGGCCCTGGCGACGGCGGCGCGCTGGCGCTTGAGGGACTCCACGAGCTCGGGCTCCTTCTGAAGCACCGTGAGCTGCTCGCGCAGGGTCGCAGCGCGAGAATCGCGGGACTGCAGCGCCAGCAGCGCCTCGAACTGCTCGGGGGCGGCGGTGGTCATGATGCGACTCCTGTCGATCGGCTCGGCTCCCACACGTCCTGCGGGGGCTCGTGCGGGCTGGGCACCCGGAAGTCCCAGGGGTCGCTGCGACGCCCCGAGACCCGGACCTCGGCCCGGAACCCGCGCGCGGAGAGCTCCTCCTGCAGCGCGGCCGCGCCCACGGGCAGCCACAACCACTCGCTGGCCGCGTGCGAGAGGTCGATCAGCGCCGGTGAGCCGTCGCCGGTCAGTGCGGTCTCACGCGCCTCCGAAGCCGGGTGATGGCGCAGATCGGCGGTGACGTAGACATCCGCCTCGGCACGCCGCACGGTCTCGAACAGAGAGTCCCCCGAGCCGCCGCACACCGCCACGCGGCGGATCATCCGGTCGGGATCCCCTGCCACGCGCACGCCCTGGGCGGTCGGCGGGATCACGGCGGCCAGCCGCTGGGAGAGCTCGACGAGGCGCACGGGCTCGTCCAGGTCGCCCACACGGCCGATCCCGATCTCCGGATCCTCCGACGACGGCTCGAGGGGCTGCATCCGCTCCACGCCACAGGCGCGCAGCAGGACATCGGAGACGCCGTCGCGCGCGGCGTCGGCATTGGTGTGGCAGGCCAGCAGCCCGATCCGGCGCTCGATCAGCTCGTGGAGCACCCGTCCCTTGTAGGTGTCAGCGGCCACCGTGGACACCCCGCGCATCAGCAGCGGATGGTGCGTCAGCAGCAGATCTGCCTCCGTCTCCACGGCCTCCTGGACGGTGGGCGTCACCGCGTCCACGGCCATCAGGATCCGGCGCACGGGGGCCTCCGGTCGCCCCGCGATCAGCCCCGAGGCATCCCAGGACTGCTGCGTGCGCAGCGGCCACAGCCGATCCGCGGCGTCGACGACCTCTGCCAGCGTGGGGATCTCGCTCATGGCACCGAGTCTAGGAGGAGACGACGACAGCGCGCCCGGCCGGTCGGGACCTCACCGCTGGGACCCTCCCGAGGCCGGATCGGCAGGAGGTCGAGCGCAGGAATACCGAGGCCGCGAGGAAGGTTCCACCGACCATGACCACCACGACCTACGTCCTGGGCGCCGGCTGCTTCTGGTGCCTCGACGCCATCTACCGCAAGACCCGCGGCGTGAGCGACGTCGTCTCCGTCTACACCGGCGGCCATGTGAGCCACCCGACCTACGAGCAGGTCTGCTCCGGTCAGACCGGCCATGCCGAGGCGGTGGCGGTGAGCTTCGACCAGGAGGTCGTCTCCCCCGAGATCATCCTGGATCTGTTCTTCACCTCGCACGATCCCACGAGCCTGAACCGCCAGGGAGCGGATGAGGGTCCGCAGTACCGCTCGTCGATGTTCTACGCCGACGAGCAGCAGCAGCAGCTCTTCCAGGAGGCCATCGAGCGGATGGCCCCGAACTTCGAGCGCCCGATCGTGACCACGCTCGAGCCGTTGGGCACCGTATGGGAGGCCGAGCCGGTCCACCAGGACTTCTACGCCCGCCAGCCCTACAACGGGTACTGCCAGTTCGTCATCAATCCCAAGCTGGCCAAGGTCCGGCAAGGTTACGCAGAGTTTCTGACCACCTCGTGACTCGCAGGCGCCGCGGCCTCGGCCGTTAGGCTCGAGCAGAGTCCGATCGCCCCGCACACGGATGCCGTCTCACCGCGGCTGCCAGGGCACCGCAGATCCCCTTCGGAAGGAATCATCATGGGCAAGATCCACGACAACGTCACCCAGCTCATCGGCGGCACCCCGCTGGTGCGCCTCAACGAGCTCGACAAGGACCTCCCCGGCAACGTCGCCGTGAAGCTCGAGTTCTACTCCCCCGCACACTCCGTCAAGGACCGCATCGGCCGCGCGATCGTCGACGCCGCCGAGGCCTCCGGCGAGCTGCGCCCCGGCGGCACCATCGTGGAGGGCACTTCCGGCAACACCGGCATCGCCCTGGCCATGGTCGGGGCGGCCCGCGGCTACAAGGTCATCCTGACCATGCCGGAGACCATGTCCACCGAGCGCCGCGCCATGCTGCGCGCCTACGGTGCCGAGATCGTCCTGACCCCGGGTGCCGACGGCATGCGCGGGGCGGTCGAGAAGGCCCGCGAGCTCGTCGAGTCCTCGGACAACGCCATCCTGGCCCGCCAGTTCGAGAACGAGGCCAACCCCAAGGTCCACCGCGAGACCACCGGCCCGGAGATCTGGGAGGACACCGACGGCCAGGTCGCCGTCTTCGTCGCCGGCATCGGCACCGGCGGCACCATCACGGGCGCCGGCTCCTACCTCAAGTCGCAGAACTCGGATGTGCGCGTGGTCGCCGTCGAGCCAGCCGACTCCCCGATCCTCACGCAGGGCAAGGCCGGCCCGCACAAGATCCAGGGCCTGGGCGCCAACTTCGTCCCGGACGTCCTGGACCGCGAGGTCTACGACGACGTCTACGACGTCGAGGTCGACGACGCCGTCCGCGTGGCTCGTGAGCTCGGCACCAAGGAGGGCATCCTCGGCGGCATCTCCACCGGCGCGAACGTCTTCGCGGCGCTGGAGGAGGCCAAGAAGGAGGAGAACCGCGACAAGCTGATCGTCACGGTGGTCTGCGACTTCGGCGAGCGCTACATCTCCACCGTCCTGTACGAGGACATCCGGGGCTGATCCCCGCAGCGACCTCGGACCGCGCCGAGCACCGGCGCGGTACGGTCCCGACGGACCCGCGTGCTCCCCTCCCTGCCTTCGACGGGGTCGACGAGCGGCGGGTCCGTCGCCTTCCCCGACCTCCTGCGATCTCCCCTCGGTCCCTGCCGGCCGGGACGGATGCCGCTGGACCCACCGCCCCGCCGGGCTCCGCCCGCCCGGTGACGCTTCGATGAGGAGATCCGTGAGCTTTCTCAGCAGACTGCGCGAGGACATCGACACCGCGCGCGCCTTCGACCCCGCCGCCCGCTCGGACGTCGAGATCGTCGTGAACTACTCGGGGCTGCATGCCATCTGGCTGCATCGCCTCTCGCATCGGCTCTGGGAGCGGGAGCAGACCAAGGGCGCGGCCCGCACGGTCTCCCAGATCGGGCGCTTCCTGACCGGCGTGGAGATCCACCCGGGCGCCACCATCGGGCACCGGTTCTTCATCGACCACGGCATGGGGATCGTGATCGGCGAGACCGCAGAGATCGGCGATGACGTCATGCTGTATCAGGGCGTGACCCTGGGCGGCACGTCGCTGGCCAAGGTCAAGCGCCACCCCACGATCGGCGACGGCGTGACCGTGGGCGCCGGCGCCAAGGTCCTGGGCGACATCGAGATCGGCAGCGGCTCGGCCGTGGGCGCCAACTCGGTGGTCGTCAAGGACGTCCCGAAGGACTCGGTGGTCACCGGCATTCCCGGCAAGGCCCGCGCCCGCACCCCGGACAAGCAGGAGCCGCTGGTGGATCCAGCCGCCTACATCGATCCGGCCATGTGGATCTGAAGTCTTCCGGTTCACGACGACGGCCCCGGGCTCTCGCTCACGAGAGTCCGGGGCCGTCGTCGATCCGACTGCCGGAGCCCGAGGGCCCCGGCGGCTCGGGTCAGCTGTCGATCTCGGAGCGGTCGCCGCTCCACAGCGTGTGGAAGGCACCTTCGGAGTCGGTGCGCAGGTAGGTGTGCGCACCGAAGTAGTCTCGCAGTCCCTGGGTCAGGGCGGCGTTGGAGCGGGGGCGGCGCAGGCCGTCGTAGTACGACAGCGACGAGGCGAAGACCGGGGCCGGGATGCCGCGGTTGGTGGCCTCCACGACCACGCGGCGCCACGACGGCAGGTACTCGGCGATGACGTCGCGGAAGGCCGGTGCGAACAGGAGGTTGCGCGGGGCGGTCTCCTTGTCCTTGTAGGCGGCCATGATGTCCTCGAGCAGCTCGGCGCGGATGATGCAGCCAGCGCGCCACAGCGAGGCGATGACGTCGAGCTGCAGGTCCCAGTCGTGCTCGGCCGAGGCCGCATCCAGCATCTCCAGGCCCTGGGCGTAGGCCACGAGCTTGGAGCAGTACAGAGCGCGGCGGACGTCCTCGATGAAGGCTGCGTCATCCACGGTGCCGGGCTCGGGAACGCCTGCGGCCAGGACCTTCTGGGCCTCCAGGCGGGTCTCGCGAGCGGTGGAGGACAGGGCGCGGGCGAAGACGGACTCGGCGATGCCGGTGACCGGCGAGCCCAGCTCGAGGGCGGCCTGTACGGTCCAGGTGCCGGTGCCCTTCATGGCTGCGGCATCCACGATGACGTCGACCAGGGGCTCGCCGGTGCGGGAGTCCACCTGCTTGAGGACCTCGGCGGTGATCTCGATCAGGTAGGAGGACAGCTCGGTGCTGTTCCACTGCGTGAAGATCTCGGCCTGCTGAGCCGGCTCGATGCCGCCGACCTGGCGCAGCAGCTCATAGGCCTCGCCAATGACCTGCATGTCGGCGTACTCGATGCCGTTGTGGACCATCTTCACGAAGTGCCCGGCGCCGTCGGTGCCGATCCAGGCGCAGCAGGGCTTGCCGTCCCCGGGGGCGTCCGCGGCGATGGACTCGAGCATGGGGCCCAGGGAGTCGTAGGACTTTCGCGAGCCGCCCGGCATGATCGACGGGCCGTTGAGCGCGCCCTCCTCGCCGCCGGAGACACCGACGCCCACGAAGTGCAGGCCCTTCTCCGCAAGCGCCTGCTCGCGGCGGATGGTGTCCGGGTAGTGCGAGTTGCCGCCGTCGATGATGATGTCGTCTTCGTCCAGCAGCGGGACGAGCTGCTCGATCACGGAGTCCACAGGGGCGCCGGCCTTGACCATGATGAGGATGCGGCGCGGCTTCTCGAGCGAGTCCACGAGCTCCTGCATGGTCTCGGTGCGGATGAACTCGCCCTCGTCGCCGTGCTCGGCGATCAGGGCATCGGTCTTGCCGACCGAGCGGTTGTGCAGGGCCACCGTGTAGCCGTGGTGCGCGAAGTTGCGGGCGAGGTTGGCGCCCATCACCGCGAGTCCAGTGACGCCGATCTGAGCTTTCTTCTCTGAAGTCATGGGCCTCAGCCTAGTCCGGGGGCCGGACAGCCCTCCATGGGTACTGCATGTTGCCCTGGCAGTGCTCGAGCAGGCCATGGTCGGGCCGGTGGCATGGGAGAATATGCTCGTGGAGCAGACCATCGTGATGACGGGCGCGAGCCGCGGAATCGGCTGGATCGCGGCGCAGCGGTTGCTGGCCGAACGGCCCGGAGCGCATCTGGTGATCTTCAGCCGCGGCCCTTCCCGTGAGCTCGTCGACCAACCAGCGGTGCTCGATGGAAGGCTGTCGAGCATCGGCTGCGACCTGTCCTCGCTGCCCAACACGCGCGATGCCGCGGACGCCGTGCTCCAGAAGCTGAGCGCGGGCGGCCTCCCGCCGCTGGGAGCCCTGGTCTGCAACGCCGGCGTCCAGCACACGAACGCGTGCACGCAGACCGACGACGGCTTCGAATCGACCTTCGCGGTCAACGTGCTGGCGCACCACGTCCTCATCCGGCGGCTGCAGAGCGCCCTTTCCCCGCAGGGCAGGATCGTGGTGACCGTCAGCGACACCCACTTCGGCGATCTGCGGCACAACCTCGGCATGGTGCCGGGCCCGCGCTGGCAGCCGGTCGAGGCTCTGGCCCGCCCGGGGGCCTTCGACAGGCCGAGCAGCACGACTGCTGGTCGCAGGGCCTACTCGACCAGCAAGCTCGCGTCGATCCACCTCATCCATGAGTTCGCGCGTCGCTTCCCCTCCGGGCCGACCATCGTGGGGTTCAACCCTGGCTTCGTCCCCGGCACCGACCTTGCCCGCGAGGCCGATGTCGCATCTCGCCTCGTCATGCGACGAATCATGCCGCTGCTGGCTGTCACCCCGCTGGCGAGCACTCCGGAGCAGGCCGGCAGCTGGCTCGCCTCCGTCGTCACCGGAGACCTGGAGGCGCCCACGGGCGCCTACATCGACCGCGACACCGTGCAGAGGTCCTCGGCGCAGTCGTACGACGCCCGGCGCGAGCTCGAGGCCTGGGACGCCGTGGAACGGCTGACTCAGAGCCGACTCTGATCCCTTCTCGTCGCAGCATGTTCGCCGCGCATGGGCGGATGGATGAGACGCAGGCCCTGCGAGTGCTGGAAGGCGCTTGCGTTCGATGCCTGAGCATGGAGCTTGTCAGAGAGCTGTCCGAGGAGCCGAGACCGCAGACTTGGGAGCTGGCCTCCGAGCATGACCTGCATCGCGGGGACAAGCTCGCGGCAGCCCCTGTCGACCGGACCGGTCTCCTTGCCTGGGACCAGCGGACGCGGGCGGCGGAAACCCGCAAGCGACGTCGCCGGCACCGGCCGTGGAAGCCCTGGTCCTCCGGCACCTGGTGGTCCAGCTCGGAGGAGTATCGGCGATGGACCACGGGTCGCGTACCGGAGGGCTTCGACCTCGGCGAGGACAGCGTTGGTCCAGAGGTCCAGTTCGCCGCTGCGGTCGCCGTACCCGTAGACGTCCTGGAGATCCGCAGGGCGCTGAACTGGGCGCGGCTGTGCCACGAGCATCCCCTGTAGGTCTGGTCCTCCGAGCGCGGCGACTTGTCCGCGTGCACCGCGCGACGGCGCGTGGGTCATCCCGGGCGGGAGCGCTGAGGGGCGCGGGGGCGGCTGCATGCAGCTGCCGGTGCTCACCTACCTGGAACCGGCCGGCCGTGCGCTGGCCGTGGACAGCACCACATCCACGGAGATCGCCGGCTGGCGCCCCGACACCACGTACAGGCTGCGCGAGGTCCCAGTGCCCGCAGCCCCCGCCCCGCGCAGTGTCCAGCATCCGCAGGACGACCACTGGAGTCGGGCTGAGGCGAACCGCGGGGCACACGAAGTGCTCGGCGACTCAGCAGCCGTCGTCCACGCACCGAGGTCGGCCAGGATCTGCCGCGGATGACGGCCTGGGGCTGCTCGCGCGCTGGAATCGCCGGACGCACAGGCGCAGGCTCCGGCGGTTCTCAGATCCGGCCCGGAGCGGTGAGACGGGCCAGCACGGCAGCGGCCAGGTACCGCATGCGTCCGGTGACGGTGCGCGGGTCGTAGCCCAGCAGATCGCACAGCGCCTCGTGGCGGGTCTGCACCGTCGAGTGGTGCATGCCCAGGGTGCTCGCCGCCGCGCGGATGCTCTCGGAGCTGACGAGCGCCTGCAGCACCTCGAGCTGCCGGTCGTCGAGCCGGAGGAGGGTCGTGATGTCGCGCGAAGGGTCCTGCGGGTCACAGCTCTGCGCCAGCAGCAGCATCGACCCCAGATCGGCCGCATCCACGACCGGCTGCACGTCGGGCTCGGTGAGGCGCATGGCGATCACCGCAGGGCTCCAGGACGACGGCGCCTCGGCGGGATCCGTTCAGATGCCGATCCCGCCGCGCGGCGGGAGCTCGGTCGTCGTGCCGCTGAGAGACGCAGCAGTCAGCGTCGCGCGCAGGATCCCGAACTGGGAGGGCATGATCGCCGAAGGCCCCGGCGGCGAGGGATCCTGTCGAGACCGTGGCATCGCGGTCATCGATCATGGGGCAGTCCAGGAGCTGGCCGGTCAGCTGGGGGCCTCGGCGGTCGCGCGCGATCAGGGTGGTCCCGGCCGCCAGGCCGCCGCCGGCGTTGGCACCGGCGATCATCAGCCGCTGCGGATCGATGCCGAGCTGGGCCGCGTTGGCCGCGGTCCACACCAGCCCGGCATGGCAGTCCTCGACGGGGCAGGGATCGGGGAATTCCGGGGCCAGGCGATATTCGACGCTCACGGCCACGGCGTCGTGCTCGGCGAGCAGCTCCTCGGAGAAGGACACCGGCAGCGGCACCCCGCGCAGCGAAGCGATCATCCCCGGGGTGATCACCGGCAGCTGCTCGGCGATCGCGTTCATCGAGGCCTCGGTCTCGGCGTCGAAGGGCGGACGGTGCGTGATGCTGGGCATCAGGGTTCCTCATTCCTCGCCGCGGCGTCGGAATCACGCTCCCACCAGCCGGGGATGGTGCGGAGCCGCCGGATGCGGCAGGTTGAGGGCAATCGCTCCGCCATGCGCGCACCATGGGGCGCATGATCTGCGCCAGCACCCAGGTTGTCGCTGATAGTTTCTCGGATGTGATCGATCCGATCTGGACCCTGCGCCACCCGACGCCGTCCGATGCCCACGAGCTCGCCCGGGTGCACACCCAGTGCTGGCGCGAGACCTATGGGATGTGCCTTCCCACCGACCCCACTGAGGCCTCGGCGCTGGAGCGACGGCAGGAGCTGTGGTCCGGCCTGCTGAGAGACGAACCAGATGGTCAGCGGCTCGTGCTGGCCGAGGCGGGCGACGAGGTCATCGGCTTCGCCATGGCAGTCCCGACGGATCACGACAACCCACCGAGCACGCAGCTGCGCATGCTCTATGTGCTGCGCAGACACCACGGTTCGGGAGCGGGACAGGCGCTCCTGGACGCCGTCGTCGGCTCCGAGCCCTGTCAGCTGTGGGTCGCCCGGGAGAATCCGCGCGCCCACCGCTTCTATCGGCGCAACGGCTTCGTGCCCGATGGGACCGAGAAGCAGGACGAGCGTGCTGGCGGCCTGTGGGTGATGCACTGGGTCCGACAGCAGATGCCCGCTGTGGTGGGCCCTGCCGGGATCGAACCGACGACACCTGCGGTGTAAACGCAGTGCTCTGCCAGCTGAGCTAAAGGCCCTGGATGTGGCGGCATCGGGTGGACGACTTCCGCAGCCGTCAGCACCCGATGCTGACGCAGATGTTACCCCCGAGTCGGCTCTTATGTGACGCTCCGACAACGATTCCTGATGCGGAAGCTGGTGTCTTCCATCACGTCGGCTGTGAAGACGTCCTCCTGGCCCTGGGCCCCTCAGGGTCGACGGCCGCGTGCGCCCTCGCTCAGCGGGGCTTCGGCTGCGGCCAGGAACTCCGCGACCTGCGCGTCGATCTTGACCGAGGCATCGGCATCCGAGCGGGTCTGGCCGTGGTTGACGATCACCACGGGGATGCCCGCTCGCACAGCCCGGCGCACGAATCGCCGCGCCGAGTGCACGGTCAGCGAGGTCCCCAGCACCAGCAGGGCCTGAGCGAGCTCGGTCTGATGCCAGGCGGCGGCGACGTCGTCGGGATCAGCGCTCTCGCCGAAGAACACCACGTCCGGCTTGACCACGCCCCCGCAGACCGGGCAGTCCGGCACGCGGTAGGCGTCGCCGGCATAGGCGACCTCGGCATCGGCGTCCGGGGCGAAGTCGATCTCGGCGGGATCCGCCGAGGCCGCTGCGGCCTCGGGGTTCAGCGCGTCGAGCCGATCCGACCAGACAGTCCGTGGGATGAGCGTTGCGCAGTCCATGCAGCGCACGCGGTCGTAGCGCCCGTGCAGGTCGATCACGCAGCGCGAGCCGGCGCGCTCGTGCAGCCGGTCGATGTTCTGGGTGATGACCGCCCGCACTGCTCCGGCGGCTTCGAGCCGGGCAAGGCTCCGGTGCGCGGCGTTCGGCTCGGCGCGCTGCAGGTTCCGCCACCCGATCTGGTTGCGCGACCAGTAGTGCGCTCGGCGCTCGGGCGAGCCCGTGAACTCCTGGAAGCTCATGGGCTGGCGCGGCTGGGCGTCAGGTCCGCGGTAGTCCGGGATCCCGGAGGCCGTGGACATGCCCGCGCCCGAGATGACGAGGGCCTCCCGCCCGGCCAGCTGCTCGAGGGCGGCCGGAAGCCCGGCTTCAAGGCTCAGAGCCTGCGGATCGGGGAACAGGTCCGGCTCATCGCGGGGGCCGTATCCGGCCCGCAGGATGCGGACAGGAGGGCTCACGCGGTGGGTGCCGGCAGCTTGGCCAGCGCCTCGCGATAGCGCTCGACGGGCCTCTGCGAGGTGATCTCCGAGGTGAAGCGGTCGAGCACGATGCCGTCGGCATCGATCAGGAAAGTCGTGCGGCTGGCCATGCCGGTGGTCTCGTCGAACACGCCGAAGGCGCGTGCGGTCTCGCCGTGGGGCCAGAAGTCGGAGAGGAGGTCGAACTCCAGGGACTCCTCGCGACTGAAGGCCTTGAGGACGTACTGGGAGTCCGTGGAGACCGCCAGCAGGAGGGCATCGGCCTCCTGAACCTCATCCATCATGTCCTGCAGCTGGCACATCTCCCCCGTGCACACTGAGGAGAAGGCGAACGGATAGAAGACCAGCGCCACGGGCCGGCCGAGGTGCTCAGCGAGCGTCACGGCCTCCCCGTACTGGTTGTTCAGCGTGAAGTCGGGCGCGAACTGTCCGATCTCGATCATGGGTCTCACCTCGCCGCATCCGGGATCGGCCGAGACGGCCGACTCCGGTGCAGATCATCGTGGGTCTGGGGGTCCGTGCAGCGGCGCGGAGGCCGCCTGCTCGTCAGTGATTGCGCTTGGGCGCCAAGCGCAGCGCGGTCCAGTCCTCGCTCACGCCTGCACGCGAGGTGGTGTGCAGTCCGGCCGTGGAGCTCGAGGACTCGACGTCCGCGGGGCTGACATGGCCGTCGCGACCGGGCTTGGGCGTGAGGAGCCAGACGGCTCCACCGGTGTCGAGCTGCGTCTGAGCGTCGACCAGCGCGTCGATGAGGTCGCCGTCTCCGTCGCGCCACCACAGCAGCACGGCATCCACGACATCCTGATCGTCCTCGTCGAGCATCTGCGACCCGATCAGGTCCTCGATGCGATCCCGCAGATCGAAGTCGACGTCGTCGTCGTAGCCGAACTCCTGCACGATGGCGTCCACAGGCAGCTTGAGCTCGCTCATCGCGTCGTCTGCGGCGGCCTTGGCCTCGCCCACGTCACTCTCCTTCACCGGGCCCTCCCGCCGGGAGGTGCACCGAAAGACATGCCGCTCAGTCGCGGCCAGTTGTGCTGCCGGATCGCAGGACGCGGTCCGGCCCTCGACGCAACACAACACCTGTTGGCCGCTGCGTGCAAGGCGACTGGCAACCAGAGCCCGTCATTGGCGCTGCCAGCGAACCCGTGACGACGGCTGCGAGCCCACCCGGCCCGACTGTGACCAGAGACGCATGGCAAGTCCCATGACAGGAGGTCAAGGCGTGGACGCACGAGACGGCAGAATGTTGGATGATGGTCTGAGGACTTCCGGCGGGGCGCGCCCCACCATCCGGCGCAGCTGCCGCCAGGACCGCCGCCGCACTCGACGAAGAGAGGTTGATCGTGGCATCCGAGAGCAACAATCACATCCTGAGCGGGCTCACCAGCCAGCTGACCGACTCCAACACGGAGGAGACGGAGGAGTGGGTCGAGTCCCTGAGGGACCTCGTGAAGACCCAGGGCACCGAGCGCGCGCAGTACATCATGCGCGCCCTCCTGCAGGATGCGGGCGCCCAGGGCGTCGGCGTCCCCATGGTCACCACCACCGACTACATCAACACGGTGCCCGTCGACCAGGAGCCGGACTACCCCGGCGACGAGGAGATCGAGCGCCGCTACCGCGCCTACATGCGCTGGAACGCCGCGATGATGGTCCAGCGCGCCCAGAAGCCGGAGATCGGCGTGGGCGGGCACATCTCGTCCTTCGCCGGCGTGGCCACGCTCTACGAGGTCGGCCAGAACCACTTCTTCCGCGGCCCGGATCATCCCGGCGGCGGCGACCAGATCTTCTGGCAGGGCCACTCCTCCCCCGGCAACTACGCCCGCTCCTACCTCGAGGGCCGTCTCAGCGAGGAGGACCTGGACGGCTTCCGCCAGGAGAAGACCAAGGAGGGCCATGCGCTGTCCTCCTACCCGCACCCGCGCATGATGCCGGACTACTGGCAGTTCCCGACCGTCTCCATGGGCAACGGCCCCATGGACGCGATCTACCAGGCCCAGTTCAACCGGTACCTCGAGAACCGCGGCATCAAGGACACCTCCGAACAGCACGTCTGGGCCTTCCTGGGCGACGGCGAGATGGACGAGCCCGAGTCGCGCGGCGTGCTGCAGGCCGCCGCCAACGACAAGCTCGACAACCTGACCTTCGTGGTGAACTGCAACCTGCAGCGCCTGGACGGCCCGGTGCGCGGCAATGGCAAGATCATCCAGGAGCTCGAGGCGTTCTTCCGCGGTGCCGGCTGGAACGTCATCAAGGTCATCTGGGGCCGCGAGTGGGATGAGCTGCTGAAGAAGGACAAGACCGGCAAGCTCGTCCAGATCATGAACCAGACCCTGGACGGCGACTACCAGACCTACAAGGGCGAGTCGGGCGCGTTCATCCGCGACCACTTCTTCGGCCAGACCCCGGAGACCAAGGAGCTCGTCGCGGACCTGTCCGACGACGACCTCTGGAACCTCAAGCGCGGCGCGCACGACTACTTCAAGATCCATGCCGCCTACAAGGCCGCCATGGAGTTCAAGGGCCAGCCGACCGTCATCCTGGCGCAGGGCGTCAAGGGCTACGGCCTGGGCCCGCACTTCGAGGCCCGCAACGCCACGCACCAGATGAAGAAGCTGACCGTGGAGGACCTCAAGGCCTTCCGCGATCACCTGCGCATCCCCATCGAGGACGAGCAGCTCGAGGACCCGTACGACGCCCCGTACTACCACCCGGGCATGGACTCCCCCGAGATCCAGTACATGCTGGAGCGCCGCAAGGAGCTCGGCGGGTTCCTGCCCGAGCGCCGCCACGAGCAGAAGGAGATCACCCTTCCCTCGGACAAGGCCTACGCCTCGGCCAAGAAGGGCTCCGGCAAGCAGCTGGCCGCCACCACCATGGCGCTGGTCCGCACGCTTAAGGACCTCATGCGCGAGAAGGACTTCGGGCACCGCATCGTGCCGATCGTCCCGGATGAGGCCCGTACGTTCGGCATGGACTCGTTCTTCCCCACGGCCAAGATCTACAACCCCAACGGGCAGAACTACATGCCGGTGGACCGCGAGCTGATGCTGTCCTACAAGGAGTCCGCACAGGGCGTGATCCTGCACCCGGGCATCAACGAGGACGGCGCCACGTCGCAGTTCCTGAACGCGGGCACCTCCTACGCCACTCACGGCGAGGCGATGATCCCGTTCTACCTCTTCTACTCGATGTTCGGCTTCCAGCGCTCCGGCGACGTCTTCTGGGCGGCCGCCGACCAGCGGGCGCGCGGATTCATCATCGGCGCGACCGCCGGGCGCACCACGCTGACCGGCGAGGGCACCCAGCACGCGGACGGCCACTCCCCGATCCTGGCGAACACCAACCCGGCCGTGATCACCTACGACCCGGCCTACGGCTACGAGATCGCCCACATCGTCAAGCGCGGCATCGAGCAGATGTACGGCACCGCCGATGAGGATCACGACGTCATGTACTACCTCACGGTGTACAACGAGCCGATCCAGCAGCCGGCCGAGCCGGAGGACGTCGATGTCGAGGGCATCCTCAAGGGCATCTACCACCTGAAGGCCTCCGAGCAGGAGGGCCCCCGCGCCCAGCTGCTGGCCTCCGGCGTGGCCGTGCCCTGGGCGCTCGAGGCCCAGAAGCTGCTGGCCGAAGACTGGGGCGTGTCCGCCGACGTCTGGTCGGTGACCTCCTGGACCGAGCTGCGCCGCGATGCCATGGCCGCGGAGAAGGACGCGTTCCTGAACCCGTCGGAGGGCGTGCGCACGCCGTACGTCACCCAGGCGCTGGCCGGTGCCGAGGGCCCGATCATCGCCTCGACGGACTACGCCTCCGAGGTCCCGGACATGATCCGCCAGTACGTCCCGAACGATTTCGCCACGCTGGGCGCGGACGACTTCGGCTTCGCGGACACGCGTGCCGGTGCCCGTCGCTGGTTCCACATCGACTCGCACTCGATGGTGGTGCGCGCTCTGCAGATGCTGGCCAAGCAGGGCGAGGTCGACTCGGACGCCCCGCAGAAGGCGATCGAGAAGTACGACCTGCTCAACCCGAACGCCGGAACCTCCGGCAACGCGGGCGGCGACGCCTGATCAGCTCAGGCGACGGCAGTCGGCAGGAGGCCCGGGGCGCTCGCCCCGGGCCTCCTGTCGTATCCTGGCCGTCATGGCGAAGGACACCTCGACGGACTCCGATTCCCGCTCCGGCGGCGCGCTGCTCGGCGGGAGCCGGTGGATCCGCGGCGCCAAGTCGACCGGCGGCAGGTCTGCGCGCTCGTCCCGACGCAGCGCGTGGCGCGCTGAGCCCATGCCGGGACGCAAGACCCTCGACCGGGTCCGCGCCAACGTGGCGCCGCTGTCGGATGTGGCGATCGACCGGCTGGGCGAGGACCTGCCCTGGTTCGCCGAGCTGCAGCCCAAGGACCGCTCCGAGCTCGGGCTGATGGCCCAGCGCGGCATCGCCGGCTTCGTGACCTGGTGCGAGGATCCGGAGGACGAGAAGTTCCTCCTCACGATGTTCCGCGAAGCGCCCACGGATCTCACCACCGCGATCTCCCTGCACCAGGCCCTGCAGGTGCTGCGCGTAGTGGTCGACGTCGTCGAGGACCGGGTCCCCGAGCTGGCCACGGGAAGCGACGCCGCCGTCCTGCGCGACGGCGTCCTGCGCTTCTCCCGCGACATCGCCTTCGCCGCCGCCGACATCTACGCCCGTGCCGCCGAGAACCGCGGCTCCTGGGATGCCCGCATGGAGTCCGTCGTCGTCGACGGCCTGCTCAGCGGCGAGCGCAGCGAGACCCTGCGCTCCCGCGTGGCCGCCCTGGGCTGGGACTCCAAGGGCCCGGTCACGGCTGTGGTCGGCAGCAGCCCAGAGCAGACCAGCCCGGCCGTGGTGGCCCGCATCCGACGCGTGGCCACCCGGCACGCCTCGGATGCGCTCGTGTCCATCCAGGGCGATCGCCTCCTGCTGATGCTCGCGGACATGCAGCGCACCGACCGCGCCCTGGCCCGGCTCGCCGCCCTGTTCGGCCCCGGCCCGGTCGTCTACGGGCCGGAGGCCGACTCGCTGTTCTCGGTGGTCGCCTCCTCCGAGCCGGCTTCCGCCGGGCTCGAGGCAGCCCATGCCTGGCCCGCCGCCCCGCGCCCGGTGCACTCCGAGGAGCTGTGGCCAGAGCGCCTGATGACCGGGGACCTGCTGGCCCGCGCGGCGATCGTGGAGCAGATCCACGCGCCGCTGGCGGCCTCGACCACCGGGCTCGAGGAGACCCTGTCGACCTACATCTCCGTGGGCCACTCCCTCGAGGCCACCTCGCGCGAGCTCTACGTCCACGCCAACACCGTGCGCTACCGCCTGCGGCGGATCACTGACCTCACCGGCTGGGATCCGCTCGTGCCCCGCGACGCGTTCGTGCTGCACTGCGCGCTGGTGGCCGGCCGGCTCGCCTCCAGCTCCGCCGCGCGCAGCGGCCCCGGCGCAGCTGGAGGCCCCGCACAACCGTCCCGACCGGCGCGCCGGAGCCCGGGCGAGGCGCCGTCGCAGGCCTTGTAGGGAGTCGACAAAGCTCCGACGGGGCCTTCGTGCGAGCCGCAGGTCGCTGCGCGTTCCCCGATCTGGTGGAATTCACGGGTGATTGCGATCCTCTGCCCAGGACAGGGCGCCCAGAAGCCAGGAATGCTCGCCGAGTGGCTGCCGTTGCCCGGCGTGCGGGAGCACCTCGAGCGGCTCTCCCGCGGTGCCGACCTCGACCTCATCCACTACGGGACCGAGGCCGATGCCGAGACCATCAAGGACACTGCGGTCGCCCAGCCGCTGATCGTGGCGGCCGGGCTGGTGGCCGCGCGCCTGCTGCGCAGCGAGCTCGACGGCCGCGACGACCTCCTGTTCGCCGGCCACTCTGTCGGCGAGATCACCGCCTCCGCCCTGGCCGGCGCGTTGAGCGAGGACGACGCCATGAGCTTCGTGCGCACCCGAGCCACCGCCATGGCCCAGGCCGCCGCCGCCACGCCCACCGGCATGTCCGCGGTCCTCTCCCCGCAGGAGGACGTCATCCGCGGGGCCATCGAGGCCGCCGGACTGACCCCGGCCAATGCCAACGGCTCCGGGCAGATCGTCGCCGCCGGCTCGCTCGAGGCCCTCGAGGCCTTCGCCGCGAACCCGCCGGAGCGCTCGCGCGTGGTCCCGCTGAAGGTCGCCGGCGCCTTCCACACCGACTACATGGCTCCTGCCCTGGAGCCGCTGCGCGAGCTCGCCGGGTCGCTGTCTCCGCAGGACCCCGCCTCGGACCTGCTCTCCAACCGCGACGGCCGGGCCGTCGCCTCCGGGCAGGCGAACCTGGAGTCCCTCATCGAGCAGGTCTGCCGCCCCGTGCGCTGGGACCTGTGCATGGAGGAGATGAAGCGCCGCGAGGTCACCCAGCTCATCGAGCTGCCGCCCGCGGGTACGCTCGTCGGACTGGCCAAGCGCGCCATGCGCGGCGTGCCGGCCGTGGCCGTGACCTCGGCCGAGGCCCTCGAGGACGCGCGCAGTGCGCTGTCCTGAGCCTGCGGCCGCGCATCGGTCCACCCACTACTTCCAGGAGACGCCCGCATGGTGACGCTGAACCAGTACACCCCGACCGCCCATTCCCGCATCCTGGGCCTGGGCGCCTCCCGACCGGATGTCACCGTCACGAACGACGACATCTGCCAGTGGATCGAGTCCTCGGACGAGTGGATCCGACAGCGCACCGGCATCGTCACCCGCCACCGCGCCGATGAGTCCACCAGCGCGCTGGACATGGCCCTGGAGGCCTCGCGCGAGGCGCTCGAGGCGGCCGGGATCCAGGGCTCGCACCTCTCCGCGGTGATCGTCGCCTCGATCTCGCATCCGTACCAGACCCCGTCCATGGCCGCCGTGCTCGCCGATCAGCTGGGCGCCACGCCCGCTGCGGCGTTCGACGTCTCGGCGGCCTGCGCCGGATACTGCTACGGCATCGCCCAGGCCGACGCCCTGATCCGCTCGGGCATGTCCGAGCACGTGCTGGTCGTGGGCGTGGAGAAGCTCTCCGACGTCATCGACAACGGCGAGCGCTCGATCAGCTTCCTGCTCGGCGACGGCGCCGGCGCGGCCGTCGTGGGCCCCTCGCAGACGCCCGGGATCGCCCCCACCGTGTGGGGCTCGGACGGCTCCAAGGCCGAGGCCATCCGCATGACGCACCCGCTGACGGATCTGCGCCTGATCGATCAGGGGCAGCCGCGGCCCTTCCGCGCCGATCTGGCGGACAAGGAGACCGGCGAGATGCCGGCCGACGCCCCGCTGTCGCCGACCCTGCGCCAGGACGGGCAGACCGTGTTCCGCTGGGCCTCCTTCGAGGTCGCCAAGCGGGTCACCCAGGCGCTCGAAGCTGCCGGGATCGGACCCGAGGATCTGGGCGCCTTCATCCCGCACCAGGCCAACATGCGGATCATCGACCAGATGGCCAAGGTGCTGAAGCTGCCCGAGTCGGTCGTCATCGCCCGCGACATCGCCGATGCCGGCAACACGTCGGCGGCCTCCGTGCCGCTGGCCGCCCACCGCCTGCTCAAGGAGCACCCGGAGCTGTCCGGCAAGCCCGCCCTGCAGGTCGGATTCGGCGCCGGACTCGTGTTCGCCGCCCAGGTGGTGATCCTGCCCTGAGCCCTCCGCTGCAGGCCTCGTGCCTGCAGCCAGCGGCTCCCCCGCCTTCCGATCCGCAAGCGGCCGACGACCTCCTCCCGATGAGGCAGTTCGTTCGAGGATCGGGCTCCACGCTCAGCGGCCAGCCCGCCCGTAGAGTTGAGACCGCAGTGACAACGTAGATCGCCGGGTTCGCACCGCGAGCCGGAGATCACCGGTCGGCGACCGCCGACCGACGCGATTGGGAACGGCCCTCTCGAGGGCCAGACGAAAGGAAGACAGCATGGCGAGCAAGGAAGAGATCCTGGCAGGTCTGGCCGAGATCGTGAACGAGGAGACCGGCCTGGAGACCGAGGCCGTCCAGCTCGACAAGAACTTCACCGAGGACCTGGACATCGACTCCATCTCGATGATGACCATCGTCGTGAACTGCGAGGAGAAGTTCGAGGTGACCATCCCGGACGAGGAGGTCAAGAACCTCAAGACCGTTCAGGACGCCGTCGACTTCATCGACAACGCCCAGGGCTGATCGGCCCACCGGAACCGCAGGCCGAGCGCGCCGCCGCCCCGTCGTGCCACGGCACGGCGCAGGCGGCGCGCCGGCCGCGGACTCCCGGCCCCTCCACCCCTGAGATCAGGAAGCAGCAGCGCACATGACCCGTAAAGCAGTAGTCACCGGACTCGGAGCCACCACGCCCATCGGCGGCACCGTCCCCGAGCTGTGGCGCAACGCCCTGGCCGGAGTCTCCGGTGTCTCCGCGATCGACGCCGAGTGGCTCGAGCTCTACCCCACGAGCTCGCGCATCGCCGCCTCCGTCTCGACCCCCGCCTCCGAGGTGCTCTCCCGCGTGGAGGCCAAGCGCCTGGATCCGTCGGGGCAGCTGTCCCTGATCTCCGCCCGCGAGGCCTGGGCCGACGCCGGCTTCTCCGGCGCCGACGCCGAGCTCTCCGATGAGGTCGATCCCGAGCGCCTGGCCGTCGTGTTCGGCACGGGCATCGGCGGCGCCTGGACCCTGCTCGATGCCTGGGACACCATGCGCGAGCGCGGTGTCCGACGCGTCATGCCCATGACCGTCCCCATGCTCATGCCCAACGGCAACTCCGCCACGATCGGCATGGCTCTGAAGGCCCGCGCCGCCGCCATCACCAGCGTCTCCGCCTGCGCCTCCGGCACCGAGTCCTTCTACCAGGGGCTCATGCTCATCCAGACCGGCAAGGCCGACGTCGTCGTGGTCGGCGGCGCCGAGTCTGCCAACCACCCCGTGAACTTCGCGGCTTTCGGCGCCATGCAGGCTCTGTCCACCCGAAACGACGAGCCCGAGCGGGCCTCCCGTCCGTACGACATCGACCGCGACGGCTTCGTCATGGCCGAGGGCGCCGGTGCGGTGGTCATCGAGTCCGAGGAGTTCGCCAAGGCCCGCGGCGCCCGCATCTACTGCGAGCTCGCAGGCGCTGGCCTCAGCGCCGATGCCCACCACATCACGGCCCCCGATGACACCGGAGCCGGTGCGGCCCGCGCTGTGCGAGAGGCGCTGCGCGAGGGGGATATCGCCCCCGAGGACGTCATCCACGTCAACGCGCACGCGACCTCCACCCCCAAGGGCGACCTCCCGGAGGCCACCGCCATGCGGGCGGCGCTGGGCGATGCGATCGACGGCATCCCCGTCTCGGCGACCAAGTCCATGACCGGGCACATGCTCGGCGGCTCCGGCGCCGTGGAGGCGATCCTCACGATCAAGGCGCTCACCGAGCGCACCGCGCCGCGGACCATCAACCTGGACAACCAGGATCCCGCGATCGATCTCGACGTCGTGACCGAGCCGCGTGAGCTGCGCTCCGGCGACGCGGCGGCCCTGTCCAACTCGTTCGGCTTCGGCGGTCACAACGCCGTGGTGGCCTTCCGCTCCGTCTGAGTCGGCTTCTGCTGCCGGGACGATGCCCGGAAAGCATCGACGGCCCCGCACCTCGAGGTGCGGGGCCGCAGTCGTCGAGTGGCCTTGCAGCGTGATTCAGCGGTGCTCACTCATTCAAGTGGTGCGGCAGTGTGCGTCCGACGCCCCGAACGCACATTCCGACGCCACTCGATTCGGCTGCTCACGCGCAGGAGCCACTCGATAGTGGGGAGGCGGAGGGGCTGTTCGTTCCGGGTGAGGGATCAGCGGCCAGGCGTCAGGTCCCGCAGAACAGGCCCGCGAGGCCCGGGAGTCTCAGGAGACCCGGTGGAGCCAGCGGACGGGGGCGCCCTCGGCGGCGAGGCGGAACGGCTCGAGCTCCTCGTCCCAGGCCTCGCCCAGAGCCAGCGAGAGCTCGTTGACCACCAGGGCGGGGTTGCCGTGGGAGTTCTCGAAGGCGTAGCGGATGCGGTCCTCGCAGACCACCACGTTGCCGGCGGCGTCGGTGGTGGCGTGGAAGACGCCCAGGTCAGGGGTGAAGGACCAGCGGGATCCGTCGGCTCCGGGCGAGGGCTCCTCGGTGATTTCGAAGCGGATCTTCCCCAGCGTGCGCAGGGCAGAGGCCATCAGCGCGCCGGTCCCGGCCGGTCCGGCCCAGGTGAGTTCGGCGCGCAGAGTACCGGGCTCCGCCTCCTGGGCGGTCCAGTCCAGTGCGGTGCGTCCCCGCGCGAGCGCCTCGAGCGCCCACTGGATATGAGGGCACAGCGCCTGCGGGGCGGAGTGGATGTGAAGCACTCCCCGCGTGATCGTGGTCGACATGACGTGTCCCTCCGACGTGTAGGTGCGTCTTCCCCAACGACCTTCACGAGTTCCAGAAGCGACAAGGACCCTTCAGCCCGCGTCTGCCGATGCGGTCCGATCGGGGAGGATTCGAGGCCTCCGGGATCGTCCCGCGATGAAATTCTCTGTCCTGCGGCGCCCCACCGTGCTGATGGATTCGAGGTCATCAGACATAGGAGCAGTCTCATCCTTCTCGATCGATGACTCTGCCGTCAACTCGGCGGCGAAGTGTACGACGGACTCCGACGTCATAAGGACGTCGATGACACCGCGCTTCGGCTCCGCGAGGGGCTCAGGCCCGGGGATGAGCCTGCTGGAAGGCGGCCCCCAGCCGGTCGACCGAGACGTGCGTGTAGATCTGGGTGGTCGACACGGACTCGTGGCCGAGCAGCTCCTGGACGCTGCGCAGGTCGGCGCCGCCGTCGAGCAGGTGGGTGGCCGCTGAGTGCCGCAGCGCGTGGGGGCCCCGGGCGGCAACGTCCGGGCGGGCCGCGAGCTCCCGATCGACGATCTCGCGGATCTGCCGGGTGCCCAGACGACCTCCTCGGGAGCCGAGCAGCAGAGCCGGGCCGCTGGCCGGGGAGCTCAGCTCAGCGCGCCGGCTCAGCCATTGCTCGAGCGCGGCATCGGCCGGCGCGCCGTACGGGACGACGCGCTGCTTGTCGCCCTTGCCGGTCACTCGCAGGGTCCGGCGCTGCCGATCCAGGTCATCGACATCCAGGCCGGACAGTTCCGCGACGCGGACGCCGGTGGCCCACAGCAGCTCGACGATCACCAGGTCGCGGGAGGCCAGCGCCCGGTCCCGCTCCGAGGACTTCGCGTCCTGGGCTCGGGCGGCGAGATCGTCGAGGATCGCCTGCAGGTCGCCGGCGCCCACGACCTCGGGCAGGTGGGAGCCGCGCCGAGGCGCCTTCAGGCGCAGGGTCGGGTCTGAAGGCGTGCGCCCGGTCGCGGTGGTCCACCCGAAGAAGGTGCGCAGGGCGGAGGTGCGACGAGCCAGCGTCGACGCCGAGGCCCCGCGCGCATGCAGCTCGGCCAGCCAGCCGCGCAGCACGCTCAGGTCGATCTGCTCCACCGCAGCTTCCCGACGACGGGCCCACGCCAGCAGGAGCTCGAGATCGGCCGTGTACGCCGTGATGGTGGCCTCGCTGCGCGAGCGCTCGAGGCGCAGGTGCTCGCCGAACTGCGCGAGCAGCCGGGACTCGGCCTCGGTGGAGTCGTCAGCCGCTGAGTCGTGCGGTGCGGCGGGGGGCGGACCGGCGTGGGACATGCCTCCGATCCTATGACGGTGCAGGCCGGCCTATCGGATCCTCGGCCTGCGCCACAGGCCGTCGCGCTCCAGGGCCAGGCCGTCGCGCTCGAGGCGGCGCAGGGCACCGAGCAGGAGGCGCACCGGCAGCCCGGTGGCGGAGACCAGGGCGTCGATGCTCGCACCGCTGCGCACGGGCAGGGCATCGGCGAGCATGCGGTCCTGCTGGCTGAGCCCGTCGAAGATCTGCAGCTGCTCGGCCGGTGCGGACTCGGCGACTGCTCCCAGGGGTTCCAGCAGGGACAGGACCTCCTCGACGTCGCTGACCAGGACCGCCGCGCCCTCTCGGATGAGGCGATGGCACCCGGCCGAGGCGGCCGAGTGGATGCTTCCGGGCACGGCACCGACCGGTTTGGAGAGCTGGTCCGCGTGATGCGCGGTGTTCTGCGCCCCGGAGCGCCATCGCGACTCCGTCAGCACGGTCGCCGCCGACAGCGCCGCGATCAGCCTATTGCGGTCCAGGAACCGGTAGCGCGCCGGCATGGTCCCCGGTGGCGACTCGGAGACCACCGTGCCCTCCGCGCACACCCGCTCGAGCAGCTCCTGGTTCCCGCGCGGGTACAGCCGGTCGACGCCGCCGGCCATCACGGCGACCGTGGGGACGGGACCGACCCCTGTGGCCAGAGCAGCTCGGTGCGCCGCCTCATCCACCCCATAGGCTCCGCCGGAGACGATCGTGCGACCGCGCGCGGCCAGGGCCCCCGCCAGATCGAAGGTGATGCTGCGCCCGTAGCTGGTGACGTCGCGGGAGCCGACGATGGCCACAGCATCGCGCGGCCATCGGCCCAGCGCGGTGCGTCGCCCGCGGCCCCACAGAGCCACCGGCGACTGCAGGCCGAGCTGGTCGAGCTGCGCCGGCCAGTCGTCGTCCTCGGGAACGCACAGCCACCCGCCGACGTCCTCCAGGGCGCGCCGATCGGCATCCGTGTCCACGACCGAGGCCCGTGCCTTCCAGCGCTGCGCTGCCGTGGCCATGCTCCCGCCCACCGCTTCCGGGGCGCGCTGCATCGCCTGAGTCAGGGCGAGGCTCTCCTCGGCGCTCAGGCGGCGTCCGCTGGACATGATCGCCCAGGAGACGACGGGTCCCAGGGCCTTGATCAGCACATGGCCGATCGCATCCCGCGGCTCGATCACGCGGGACAGGCCCGCCCGCGCTCGGCGGATGAGCTGCTGGTCCTCGAGGGTCATGGCGATCTCCTGATCCGGTGCATGGAGGGGCGGTTCACGCCAGAGAGCTGGCGCGGAAGTGCAGGGCGGTGTCGACGTCGTCGGCGGTGGGGCCGTCGCGAGCCTCCAGGTCGGCCAGCGTCCAGGCCACGCGCAGCACCCGGTGCATGCCGCGGGCGGTCAGCGCACCGCGCTCCATCTCCCGCTCGAGACCCGCCATCACGGACGCGGCGCTGCGCAGGGGCCCGCTGAGCAGGGAGGACGTGAGCTCCGCATTGGTGCGCAGCCCGTGAGGTCGCAGCCGCTCGGCCTGGACGGCACGAGCTGCGGCCACTCGGCGCGCCACGTCTGCGCTGGACTCCCCCGTCTGCCCGGCCGTGAGCTCGGCATAGCTGAGCGCCGGAACCTGCAGCCGCAGATCCACCCGGTCCAGCAGCGGACCCGACAGCTTCCCGAAGTACGCCCGGCGCTGGGCCGGCGTGCACCGGCAGTCCTCGCCCTTGCCGCTCGAGCGTCCGCACGGACACGGGTTGGCCGCCAGGACGAGCTGGAAGCGCGCGGGATAGGTGGCGCTGGCGCTCGAGCGGTCGATCCGCACGTCACCGGTCTCCAGGGGCTGGCGCAGGGCGTCGAGCACGCCGCGGTCGAACTCGGGCGCCTCGTCCAGGAACAGCACCCCGCGATGCGCCCGGGACACCGCCCCGGGCCGGGGAATGCCGGAGCCTCCGCCCAGCAGTGCTGCGGCCGAGGTCGAGTGGTGCGGAGCCTCGAACGGCGGGCGGCGGATCAGCCGCCGCCTGGGCCCGACCAGCGTCTCCAGCGACCGCACGGCGGTCACCTCGGTGGCCGCCTCATCGTCCAGCTCCGGCAGGATGCTCGGCAGACGGGAGGCCAGCATGGACTTGCCCGCCCCCGGCGGTCCGGTCAGCAGCAGGTGCAGGGATCCGGCCGCTGCGATCTCCAGTGCCATGCGTGCTTCCGCCTGACCGGCCACATCGCACAGGTCGGGAAGCGGTGCCTCCTCCTCGTCTGCGACGCCGACCGAGGTGGCGGCCTGGCTGGCTGGCCTGCGAAGCGGCCGCGGATCCGCGCCGAACTCGGCGGCGGCATCGGCCAGGCAGTCATAGGCGCGCACCTGGGCCCCGGTCACGAGCGCGGCCTCCTCCGCGTTGGCCGTGGCGACGACGATCCGGTCATAGCCGGCGCGCACCGCTGCCAGCACGGCGGGAAGCACCCCGCGCACGGGTCGCAGCGCTCCGTCCAGGGAGACCTCCGCCAGATACACCACACCGGGCGGGGCTGCGAGCTGTCCGTCGGCCTGCAGCGCGGCCATGGCGATCGCCAGGTCGAAGCCGCTGCCGCGCTTGGGCAGCGTGGCAGGGGAGAGGTTCACGGTGATGCGCCGCGGGCTCAGGGGGATCCCGGCATTCCGGGCGGCCGAGCGCACGCGGTCGCGGGATTCCTGGACCGAGGCATCCGGCAGTCCCAGGATGGTGAACGCCGGGATCTGCGAGCCGATGTCCGCCTCGACCTCCACGACCGTGCCCTCCAGCCCGATCAGCGCCACCGACAGGCTGCGCGCGTAGCCCGGACCGCTCATGCTGACCCCCTCCGATGCCCCGGACCTCCCGGGTGGCCTCAGGATGGGTCACTGACCGGCTCGTCGGATCTCGACCGAGCCGATGCAGGAGGGCTCGTCCCGGAGGCGGCAAAAGCATCAACCTGTGGAGCCGCGACGCCCGCGCGGTTCCACCTCCCGGCATCCGGCCGGGTCTCCGGCCTCCGGTCGCCGGCATCCGGTGCCCGGCCGCGGCGGCGAGGCTCCTCCCCGGCTCGTCGCCGGCAGCTCGGGCTCCGCAGATGCTGGTCGCGCCCGAGTGCCGCGGCTCAGTGCAGCCCCGCGCGGTGCTCCAGCCGGACCCGCTCGTGTTCCGGGCCGCCGAGCAGCAGCACGGCGATCACATCCACTCGCCGAGCGGCCGTCCAGCCCCGCTCGCCCGCCCAAGCCGCAAGCAGCAGGTGCAGCCGCCGCAGCTTGATCTCATCGACCGCCTCGAACGGATGGCCGTAGTAGGTGCCGCGCCGTGTCTTGACCTCCACGCCCACGAGCACGGCCTCACACTGCACGATCAGGTCCAGCTCCCCGCGCACGCCGTGGTGCGTCGGCCGGGCACGCCAATTGCGCTCCAGCACCTGGGCCCCGCGACGCACCAGGAAAGCCTCGGCCAGCCGCTCCCCCTGCTCCCCCAGCTGCAGCCTCGATCCGCTGCCCTCCTTCGGCATGAGCTCCCCCGTCCGTCGTCGTCCGTTGGGGCCCAGGATGACGACACCCGCACGGGCGGACCAGAGCCGCCCTGCGGCTGTGGAAGAGGTTCAGCTCGGAAGACCGAGCTTCCAGCTGCGCCGGTGGTGCTCGGTGACCCCGCGCTCGAGCAGGGCCGCTCGGTGCGCGGCGGCGCCGTAGCCCTTGTTGCGCGCCCATCCGTAGGCCGGGTGCTCGGCATCCAGAGCCTGCATCAGGGCGTCCCGCTCCACCTTGGCCAGCACGGAGGCACCGGCGATCGAGGCGCAGGTCATATCGCCCTTGACCTGTGTGCGCACCGGACCGTCCCATGCAGCGGCCGCATCCGAGTCTGCGGCCAGCGCCAGCAGGTCGCTCGGCGCGCTGAGCCAGTCATGGGAGCCGTCGAGCAGCACGAGGTCCGGCTGCGCCGTCGGGTCCAGGTCCTCCAGCGCCCGTCGTCCGGCCAGGCGAAGAGCCCCGACGATCCCCAGCGCGTCGATCTCCGACGGCGAGGCCATGCCCACCGCCGAGCCGACGGCCCACGAGCGGATCTGCGGCACCAGCTCCTGGCGCACGGCCGGGCGCAGCAGCTTGGAGTCGCGCACGGCGCTCGGCGCCCCGGGCGTCGAAGCGGAGACGACCGCCACGCCGACGGCCACCGGACCGGCCAGCGCCCCGCGACCCACCTCGTCCATGCCCGCGATCAGTGCGCCGGCGGGAAGAGCCTCGAGCAGGGAGCGCTCGAGCTCGAGTGTGGGGGCCGCGCTCACCGCCACGGCGGCTGGGGGCCGAGAGCTGCGGCCCGGGACTCGTCGTAGACCCAGGTGCCGTCCGGCAGCGGCCCCATGCGATCCAGCGGCCAGCCGACGACGAACGCGGTTCCCTCGACCCGGTCGTGGCTCACGAAACCCTGATCGGTGTTGAGCACATCGCGGGAGTCGTGCGAGACGGAGCGGTAGTCGCCCAGCACGAAGTACTGATCATCCGGGACGATAACGTCGAACTCGATGTCGGAGGCGATCTCACCGGGGTGCAGGTAGGCCTCGGCCTCGTCGATCGGGACCTCGTTGACCACGATCCGCCCCTGGGCGTCGCAGCAGGAGACCCGGTCGCCGCCGACCCCGACCACCCGCTTGACGTCGTGGTCCAGCGAGCGATCTGGGGACAGCCCGAAGAAGGACAGGGTCTGCTGCACGGGATTGGCCTCGCGTCGGTCCACGGGGCTCGCCGGGTCGCCGTCGAGGCGCCGGAACACGATGACCTCACCGCGATCAGCACCGGAGACCGTCAGATCCAGCACGTTGGCGAACACCCGGTCCCCTGGCCGCAGCGTCGGCTCCATGGCCTCATCGGTGACCAGATATCCGCTGACCAGCACGTGCTGGGACACGAACGTCATCAGCAGGCCGGCCATCACCACAGTCGCGACATCGCGGGCCGACTGCATGCCGCGGCTGCGCTCGGGCTGCGACGCATCCGCGCCTCGCACGCGGCGACCGGTGCGCCTGCGGTACATGGGCACGCCGTCCGAGCGCACCGCAGGAGCGTCCCTCAGGCCCTCCCACTGGGCGGGCGCCGAGACCTCCGCCCTCTCCTGCTCGGGAGGCGATGAATGCGACGACGGCGAGCCGGTCATCAGGACGGGTCGGGGACGTCGGCGAAGGTGTCGGAGGGGTTCGATAACCAGGTCCACCGATCGATAGGCCACAGGATCGAGAAGGCCGAGCCCACCACGTCGTCGTGGCTGACGAACTCGGTGCCCTGCTCGATGTGGTACCGGGAATCGGCGGAGGCCGAGCGATGATCGCCGAGCACGAAGTAGCTGTCCTCCGGGACGGTGACCTCGAACGGGATCTCCGAGGGCTCGTCGCCCTCGTACAGGTAGGGCTCGTCCAGCTCCTGCCCGTTGACCGTGATCCTGCCATCTGCGGAGCAGCAGGTGACGGTGTCGCCCTCGGTGCCGATGACGCGCTTGATCAGGTACTGCTTGGAACGATCGGGCGCCAGCCCCACGAACTCGAGGCCCTGGCGCACGGGGTTCGAGGAGGTCTCGGCGGCCGGCAGCCAGCCCTGGGTGTCCTCGAAGACGGCGATGTCCCCGCGCTCGAGCGGTCCCGCCCACGGCTCGGCGACGTTCACGCCGATCTTGTCCTGCAGCTGCAGCGTGTTCTCCATGGACCCGGAGGGGATGTAGAAGAGCCGGAACAGGAACGTCTTGAGCAGGAAGGAGATGATCAGGACCACCAGGATCGTGATCAGGACCTCCTTGAGCATGCCACTCGACGAGCCGCTCTTCTGCGTCTTCTCGGGGGTGCTCGACGCTGGCTGATCGCTCACAGGCAGTGCTTCCTTCCGGACAGGGGGCCGCAGCGCGGTTCGCCGCGCGTCGGTCGATGGATCAGGGGAGGTCCCGACCGGGGGGCCAGACGACGGCCACCGGTGTACCGAGCACTCTATCCGCCCGGACCAGGCCTCCGCCCGGTGCGCCGAGCAGTGACCGGGAATCCACGGAGACCGATCGGTGATCGCCCAGCAGCCACAGGCGTCCGTCCGGCACGACGACCTCGAACTCGGTCTCGCTGGGGGCATCGCCCGGGAACAGGTAGGGCTCCTCGAGCGGCTCCCCGTTGACCGTGAGGCGGCCGTCGGCAGCGCAGCAGGCCACGGTGTCGCCAGGCACCCCGATCACGCGCTTGACGAAGATGTCGTCGGTCGGGCGGATCCCCGCCCAGCTGGCCAGTCGCTGACCCGCCTCCACCAGGGGCGGGTCAGCGTCGACGGGGGCGAACGAGCCGCGACCGTCGAAGATCACGAGGTCCCCGCGCTGCAGCTGCGAGGCGTCGATCATCTGATCGGAGAGGATCCGGTCCCCCGGCTCGATCGTGGGCTGCATGGACTGCGAGCCGACGTAGTAGATGTCGAGCACCCATGTGCGCACGCCGATCAGCACGACGAGCGCGGCGATCACGGCCACCAGCACCAGCCGCCAGCCGCGGCTCCAGCGCTCGAGCAGGGACGTCCGCTGCGGATCGGAGGGACCCTGAGACGACGAGGACCCGGCCGGAGCCGGGTCCTCGTGCGTGCTGCGCTCAGCCAATCGATCGGCTCCCCGCGACGGCCCCGCCCCGAGGGGCGCGGCATGCCATGGGGAGGGTGATCAACGCTTCTCGCGGATGCGAGCAGCCTTGCCGTGGCGATCGCGCATGTAGTACAGCTTGGCCCGGCGGACGTCGCCGCGGGTCAGGACCTCGATCTTGTCGATCACCGGCGAGTGCACCGGGAAGGTGCGCTCCACGCCGACGCCGAAGGAGACCTTGCGGACCGTGAAGGTCTCGCGGACGCCCTGGCCCTGACGGCCCACGACGAAGCCCTTGAACACCTGCACACGAGAGCGATTGCCCTCGATGATGTTGACGTGCACGTTCAGGGTGTCGCCCGGCCAGAACTCGGGGATGTCGCTGCGCAGCGACTTGGCATCGAGATCATCAAGGATGTTCATGGTGCTTCTCCTGGCGGACACCGCAGGTCGCCCGCGTGAGGTCTTCGGCACAGCGCTGGCCCTGGCGGATGTCCCGTGGGCTTCGCGTGCCGCGAGTCGTGTGCTTGCCGCCGATCTCCATGGAGGGATCAGGCGGTGCGTGCGCTGTTGAGGTCGCTCTTCCCCCTGCGGCAGGGGCGTGCCCAGCGCACACGCGAGCGACCATTATGCCACAGCGGGCCGCCGAACTCACGCTGCGCGGCCCGGGGATTCACTGCGCGGCTCCCGGCTCCCAGCCCAGCTCCTGGAGCACCGCGCGGTCGTGCTTGTCGAGGGTCTCCGGGTCCAGCTGCTCGAGAAGGTCGGGACGCCGAGCGGCCGTGCGCCGCAGCTGCTCGTCCCGTCGCCAGCGCGAGATCTTGGCGTGATGGCCCGAGAGCAGGACCTCGGGGATGGGCCGATCCCGCCACAGGGCGGGCTTGGTGTAGACGGGGTACTCGAGCAGCCCGTCCGAGTGCGACTCCTCCACGAGGGACTCCGGGTTGCCGATCACCCCGGGCACCAGGCGGGCGATGGCCTCGACCATGGCCAGCACGGCGACCTCTCCCCCGTTCAGGACGTAGTCGCCCAGGGACATCGGCCGGACCTCGAAGCGCTCGTGCGCCCAGTCGAGCACGCGCTCGTCGATCCCCTCGTAGCGTCCGCACGCGAAGACCAGGTGCTCGCGTCCGGCCAGCTCGTAGGCGGTCGGCTGTCGGAAGACCTCCCCCGCCGGAGACGGCACGACCAGCACGGGACGCGGCCGCTCGACCTCGCCCGCGTCCGATGACTCCAGGACGCCCTCGAGCGCGCGCGCCCACGGCTCGGGCTGCATGACCATGCCCGCCCCGCCGCCGTAGGGCGTGTCATCGACGGTGCGGTGCCGGTCGGTGGTGACCTCCCGCAGGTCGGTGACCGTCAGGTCCAGGAGGCCGTCGCGCCGGGCCTTGCCGATCAGCGACAGGTCGAGCGCGGCCAGGTACTCCGGGAAGATGCTGATGACGTCGAGCTTCACGGGCGCTGTTCCTGGGTCTGCCCGGGAAGCTCGACACCGCTGAGATCGGCCGGCTCGCCGGTCTCGGCAGCGCGTTCGGCGACCTCGCCCTCGGTGCCCTGCGATGCCTCCAGATCCAGCAGACCGGGCGGCGGGTCGATGACCACGCGCGCCGCGTCGGGGTCGACCTCGAGCACGATCTGCTCGACGAACGGCACCATGCCCTCCTGCCCGTCCGCCAGCTCGAGCTCGAGCAGGTCCTGGGCCGGCAGAGTCCGCAGCCCGGTGACCCTGCCGACCGCGGCGGGCTCGCGCCCCTCGGCCTCGGCGCGCTCCAGCTCGGCGGCCAGCACGACGTCCAGTCCGAGCAGCTCGTGCTCGTACCAGGCGTCGTCGTCCTGGTCGTCGTCCTCGGACTCGGCCCACAGGCGGGACTCGCGCAGCAGCTCCGCGGCATTGCGGTCCTTCACGGAGGTGAAGCCGAGCACCATGACCGACTTGTTCCACCGGGCCGAGGAGATCTCGAGGGTCCCGGTCGGCGCGAGTCGGGCCGCCTGGTCGGTGGCGGCCTCGAGCTGCAGGACGGCGCCGGGCGCGCAGCGCCCCTGAGGATCGTCGGTGAACAGCTGGACGGTGACTTCGCCGCGGATGCCGTGCGGCTTGCCGATGCGGGCGACCTGGACCTTCACGCAGTGCTCCTTGCGCACGGGATGCCCGTGCCGATGGTTCGTGGCCCCTCGCTGAGGAGGGGGCGGGATGACGACGGCCCCCGCGCCCTTGCGGGACACGGGGGCCGTGTTCGGTGCACGATCGCTCGTGCCGGATCCGTGCGGACCCTCTCGCCTCAGCGTCGGCGGTCGGTGTCGACCACGTCGACCCGCACGCCCTCGGACTCGGACAGGGCGCTGATCACGGTGCGCAGCGAATCCGCCGTGCGGCCGTGGCGCCCGATCACGCGACCGAGGTCATCCGGATGCACGCGCACCTCGAGGGACTCGCCGCGTCGACCGTTCTTGGCGGTGACGTCGACGTCCTCGGGGTTGTCCACGATGCCGCGGACCAGGTGCTCCAACGCGTCGGCGAGCATGATCACTCGGCCTTCTCGGCCTCAGCCTCGGCGGTCTCAGCCGGAGCATCCTCGGACTCGGCGGAGTCCTCGGTCTTCTCGGCCTTGGGGGTGATCGCCTCGGGGATGATCACGGAGCCCTTGTCCTCGGCCACGAAGGCGGCCTTGGACTCCGGCTGCTGCAGGGTGCCCTCGGCGCCCGGCAGGCCCTTGAACTTCTGCCAGTCGCCGGTGACCTTGAGCAGGGCCAGGACGGTCTCCGACGGCTGAGCGCCGACGCCGAGCCAGTACTGCACGCGCTCAGAGGTGATGCGGATGATCGAGGGGTTCTCGGTCGGCTGGTAGATGCCGACCTCCTCGATCACGCGACCATCGCGCTTCTTGCGGGAATCCACGACGACCACGCGGTAGCGGGGATCGCGGATCTTGCCCATGCGCTTCAGACGAATCTTGACTGCCACTTGTGCAATCTCTCCTTGGTATTCAGGTACGGATGCACCGGTCACGCTCCCGTGGGGCGGGCCGATCTTGAGGTGCACCCTGTGGACGCGAATCCGGGCGGAGAGAGGGTCCGCTCGTTTCGGGTACCCGGCTATTGTGCCAGATCTGTCAAGGCTGCAGGCGATGACGCCCCGGTCCCCGGTGCGAGTCCGCTCACGCTTGCCGGAGGCGCCGTCTCAGTCCTCGAGCCGCATCGCCTGGCGCCAGGACAGCGAGCGCCCGCCCTGGAACACCGCGCGCTGGTAGACCCGCTCTCCGATCCGCAGCATGGCCCAGCCGAAGGCGCCGCACACGGCCAGGGCCGCGAAGGGCTCCCACACGGCCGCCTCGCCCTCCAGGAGGCGCACCGGCATGGCGATCGACGAGATGATCGGGACGTAGGAGGCGACCGTCAGCCAGGTGCCGGTGCCCATGAGCCCCGCCAGCATGGCGACGACGAGCACTGTCATGATCGGCGTCATGGACGTGTTCAGGTCCTCGCTGCGCGAGGCCAGTGCGCCGAGGGCCGCCCAGATCGTCGCCTGCGCGGCGAAGCCCACGACGAAGAACGCGATGAACCAGCCGGAGGCCGACAGCGCCCAGCCGAGGTCGTCCGTGAGCCCGAGCAGCGAGGCCGTGAGGAGACCGGCGCCTGCGAACAGGCCCATCTGCGCGAACGCCATCACGCAGTTGCCGAGCACCTTGCCGTAGAGGATCTGGCGCACCGGGATGGCCGTGGCCAGGATCTCGACCACGCGGTTCTGCTTCTCCTCCAGGACGGAGTTGGCGATCGCCGTCCCGAACATGATCGCCGCCATGTAGAACAGCATCGCGAAGACGTAGCGCAGCACGAACGAGGCCGCGGTATCCCTGCTGTCCGACCCCTCGCCGATCTGCTCGACCCGCACCTCGGAGCCCTGCGCGAGCTGATCCATCGAGGTGCCCGCGCTGGCCGCGTTCGCGGCGATGGTCGCGCTGGAGACCGACTGCGTCACGGCCTGCTCGAGGACCGGATCGAGGGAGCCGTCGCCGAGCAGCACCCACGAGCCGTCCTCGTGGACCAGGGCCGCGTCCACGTCGCCGTCGTCGAGCAGCTGCTCGGCCTCCTGACGCGTCGCCTCCCGCGGACTCGCCGAGTCGTCGTCCGACAGGCTGTCATCGACGGCCTCGACCATCTCGACCGAGCCGGCGCCCACCGCCGCGATCTCGTGCTCGCTGCCCGAATCCGTGTCGGAGAGCAGCGAGGAGGCCACGAGGCCTCCGACGATCAGCACGAGCGTGACCGCCGTGGAGATCAGCACGGAGCGGTTGCGGACCTTCACGGCCAGCTCCCGCATCATCACGGTCAGCCACGGGCGCTCGACCGTGCGACCGGGGCCGCCGGCCTCCTCGGAAGCACCGGGTGCGGAGGCATCAGGTCCGTCGGATCGGGTCGCAGAGCTCATCGGGTCACCTCGCGGTAGATCTCGGAGAGGGTGGGCGCCAGGTCGGTGAACTCCTGCAGGCCGCGCTCCAGCGCTCGGCGCAGCAGCTCGGCGCGTGCGGCGTCGTCGTCCAGGCGCACGACGGCCCGGCAGCCGTCGAGGTCCTCGACCTGCACGCCGTGGACATCGCGCACCCATCCGACGTCCTCGCTGCATCGCAGGCGATGTGACAGCGGGCGGGCGGCGCGCAGCTCGTCGGCGGTGCCGTGCTCCAGCACGCGGCCGCCGGAGAGGATCACCATGGAGTCGCACAGCCGGTCCACGAGGTCGAGCTGGTGGGACGAGAAGAGGACGGGGACGCCGCGGGCCATGTGCTCGCGCAGCAGCTCGACCATCGAGTCCACGGCCACCGGGTCCAGCCCGGAGAAGGGCTCGTCGAGGATCAGGGCGGACGGGCTGTGCAGCAGGGAAGCCGCCACCTGGACGCGCTGCTGATTGCCGAGCGAGAGGGTCTCGAGCTTGTCCTTGGGCCGATCGGCCAGATCGAAGCGCTCGAGCAGGCGCTGGGCCTCGCGCAGAGCCTGGGCGCGCTCCATGCCGTGCAGCTGACCGAGGTAGCCGAGCTGGTCCAGGATCCCCTGCTTGGGATACAGCCCGCGCTCCTCCGGCATGTACCCGAACCCCGCGCGGTCGGCGGCGGTGATCGGGCGGCCGTCCCAGAGCACCTGCCCGGAATGGATCCGCAGCACGCCCATCATCATGCGCATGGTCGTGGTCTTCCCGGCGCCGTTGGCCCCGATGAACCCGGTCATGCCCCCGGGCTCCACGGTGAAGGAGACGTCGTCGACGGCGGTCTTCTCGCCGAACGTGCGGGTCAGGCCTCGGACCTCCAGCCGATGGCCCCGGCTGGGCGGCGAGTAGGTGGTGCTGCGGCTCGCGGCGCCGTCGGAGGGCGTCTCCTGCGCTGTCTGCGTGCTGCTCACGTGGGCTCCTGAGCTCTCGGCCTCAGCGCCGGGGCAGCTCCCCCAGCGCAACTGGGACCAGCCTAGGGACGGGCCTCGCCGCGGTCCTCCGCCGTGCGACGGAATCTCCGGGACAGCCCAGCGGCTGGCCACGGACGACGCCTCCGCCGCGAGGCGGAGCGGCCCGAGATCGTGCGCTTCAGGACCCGACGACGCCGGCCCGGTGCGCCAGCACGACGGCCTGGACCCGATCGCGACTGCCGGTCTTGGCCAGCACGTTCGACACATGGGTCTTCACGGTGGCCGAGCCCACGAACAGGCGCTGGGCGATCTCGGCGTTGGACAGCCCCTCGGCCATGAGCCGAAGGATCTCGGACTCCCGCTCGGTCAGGCCCTCCAGCAGACGGCGATGCTCCTCGGACGGACGCCCCGGGCCCGATGCGCCGACTTCGGTGGTTGGGCCGGCGGAGGGATTGGTCGCGGTCGTCCCGGTCGTGCGCTGCGCAGCGGCTGCCGACGTCGGCGCGGCTGCGCCGTGGGGGCCGGAAGCGCCCGGAGCCGCTGCGTCCGCGGCGACCCACCGCTGGATCACCCGCACCGTGGCCTCCGGAGCCAGCAGCGCGTGACCGTCGGCCACCGAGCGCACGGCGTCGACCAGATCGTCCGGGTCGGCGTTCTTGAGCAGGAAGCCCGAAGCCCCGGCGCGCAGCGCCTCGAACAGGTAGTCCTCCCGGTCGAAGGTCGTGAGGATGATGACCTTGGCTCCGCCTGCGGCCACGATGCGCCGGGTGGCCTCGAGCCCGTCCATGTCAGGCATCTGCACGTCCATCAGCACGACGTCGACACCGCCCTCGGCGACCCTCTCCACGGCCTGGCGACCATCGGCGGCCTGGCCCACGACCTCGAGGTCGTCCTCGACGGAGAGCACCATGGCGAAACCTGAGCGCACGAGAGCATGGTCATCGGCCAGCAGCACAGAGGTCATGGCTGTGATCCTCTCATCCCGAGTCGGGCGCCTCGGGACCGAGCCTCTCGAGCGGGAACCTCGCCCGCACGCGCCAGCCGGGCCCGGGATCCCGGCTGCCGATCTCCACTGTCCCGCCGTGGAGCTGGACCCGTTCGCGCAGTCCTCGCAGTCCGAAGCCGGTGCCGGCGCTGCCCGCACGGGGCCTTCCCCCGTCCAGCACCTCGAGCTCGATCGCCTGCGCTGCCCCGGAGCCGTGGTCGTCACGGCGGATGCTGCGGATCACGACCTCGGCGCTGGTGGCGGTGGAATGGCGCACCACGTTCGACAGCGCCTCCTGGACGCAGCGGTACATGGACAGCCCGAGGGCCGGCGGCAGCTCAGCGACCTCTGCCCCGCCGACCCAGGTCACCGTCACCGACAGGCCGCGCTGGGCGTGCTCGCGTGCGAGCTGCTCGATCTCCTCCAGCCGGGGCCCGGGGCTCGTCGCCGGCGCCGTCTCCGCTCGCGGCTGTCCATCGGCGGCCTCCGCGTCCGAGTCCGCTCGCAGGACGCCCAGCAGCTGCCGGGTCTCGCTCACGGCCTGGCGGCTGGATCCCTCGATTGAGCGCAGCGCCTCGGCCGCCAGCTCGGAATCTCGGTGCAGGACCTTCCGGGCGGCCCCGGCCTGGATCCCGATGGCCGAGACGTGGTGGGCGATCACGTCGTGCAGCTCGCGGGCGATCCGCAGGCGCTCTTCGACGACCGCCTGACGGGCCAGGCGCTGCGACTGGCTGCGCAGCTGCTCGGCCTGCGCGCGGTTCTGATGGTCGCGCAGCGCCGAGCGCCACGAGGTCCACCCCAGGAAGATCGTGATGCCGAAGCCCAGGATGTTGAGCAGGAAGGAGTAGGCCGAATAGGCGGACATGGGCTCGAAGGGCCCGGCCTGGGAGTCGAGCTCCTCGACCATCTCCGCGTACGAGCCCGTGATGGCCAGGTCGATGCCCACCCACAGCAGCAGAAGGACCAGGAACAGGGCCACGATGATGCGCACGACCTGCCGCGACGGCCCCCAGGCCACGAGCGTGTAGACCGCGACGTACAGCCCGAGCACCGTCCCCGACTGACCCGCCGCCATGGGTGTCAGGTAGTAGCCGATCACGTAGACCGCCGTGGAGACCACCATGACCGCAGCGGGCCAGCGGCGGCGCCCGGCCAGCGGCAGGATCTGCAGCGCGACCATGAGATAGCCCAGCCAGCGGGGTCGGTTCTCGCTCGTGCCGGCGAAGCTCTCGAGCAGGGCCAGGATGAGGGCGGCCACCCCGAACAGGGCCAGGGCCCCCAGGACATCGCGGCGCAGCCCCGTGGCACCGGGCCCGGGACGGCGCCAGTCCGGATCCGAGGGGTCGGAGAGGACCCCGATCAGGCGCTCGGCGGTCGTGGGCCGGGACTCGGGTCGCGGAGCCGGCCGGGCGGGAGCAGACGGGGCGACATCCTGGCGGGGGTCCTGGCTGAGCTGCGACACCCCAGCACGCTATCGCCTGCCGCGTCCTGGCGGATCCGTCGCGCGACGGATCTGCCGGCAGCGGCCGCTCAGTCGTGCGATCGGCCGGGCCGCCTGCCGTCTCGACGGCGGCGCTGCCTGCGCAGCACGGCGTAGAGCCCCGACAGCGAGGCCGCATCCGTGAACGCGAGTCCGGACAGCGTGCCGAGCACCAGGCTGCCGCGTCCCCCGCGACGACCCAGGGCGGCGAGCCCGATGCCCACGGCGGTCTGCGCCCCGGCGGCGGCCAGCAGGATCTCCGGGCGCTCGGCCAGCCTGGCCTGCAGGCGGGAGAAGGTGCTGTCGTCCGTGGGCTCCATCCCCAGGCCCTGCATGACGGCCTCACGCATGCTGGTGGGCTCGAACCGCTCCAGCCCCTCGATCTCCGACAGCGGCTTCTGCCCCTCGACGATCTTGGCGGCCAGCACCGGCAGCTCGAGCAGCTGCAGCACGGACTCGAGCACCAGCGAGGAGGTCTCCCCGTCGACGTAGTTGCGCAGGCGCACGGTCTGCACCGGGTCCAGGTCGAAGACCGAGGCCACCGACTCGACGTGCATCTGGGTGGTCTCGCCATCGCACAGCTCGAGGACCTCGCGGGTCAGCCGTGCGGCGGGGGTTCCGTCGTCGTCGATCGAGACCGCAGACCAGGCCGGGCCCCAGGACAGCCCGCAGGCGGCTCGGTCGCCGGAGGACTCGGCCGAGATCCGCGTGGGGTCGGGCCGGGCAGTCTCCGGATGGCGGCCCACGCCGTCAGCGCCGTCGAGCAGGACCTCCAGGGAGCGGGCGGCGCCGTCCGAGGCCAGCGCCACGGCCGTGCCGGTGACTCCGGTGCGCAGAGCCCACCACGAGGCGTCGTCGTCGGGCACGAGCACGGACCAGCCGTCGCGGCTGACCGCGCGGAAGGTGGCGCCGGCGCTGCTGGCCAGCAGGGGCAGCTCGGGAGCATCCAGGTGCAGGATCAGCGCCCGCTGCAGGCGGGGGTGCTGCGGCTCGAGGGTCTGACCGGTGATGCGGTGGACGGAGGCGGCGATCTCCTCGACGCCCTGGCCCGGCACGACCGCTCCGTGCTCGCCCACGGTGGCCGTGCGGCCCTGGTCGTCGACGAGGACCGCGATCTGCAGGTAGTCGGAGCCCTCGGCGGCGGCGGCCACGGCGCGGTGGTGGCCCAGGACCTTGCGGATGCCCTGCGCGGTGGGCACGAAGCCCACGATCTCGGCGGCATCTGCGGTGTCCGGGCCGAGCAGGTCGGAGCCTTCGACGTCCGGCACGGAGCTGCGGCTGCTGATCCGCACCGCCAGAGGCAGCACCGACCAGCCGTCCAGGGCGGAGGTCTTGCGATCCACCGGGGATTCCGCGCGTCGGCGGCCGTGCCGGGCGCCGTCTGCTCCGCCTGCGCCGGCCGCGCCGGAGGACGACGGATGCTGGGGTCCGGAAGAGGGGGTGGTCATGCGCGCCATGCTACCCGCGGGCACTGGACGACCCCGGGGTGCGGGCAGCAGATTCCGCTGAGAGCCTGCGCCGGGGCGTCCTTCAGCCTCCGATCACGAACTCGGACACGCCGCCGGTCTCGAGCTGCTCGAGGCCGCTGAGGATCATCCGTCCCATGCGATCGCCCACGTACCCCAGGATCTCGCCGGGCTCCGCCCAGCGGTGGCTGTCCAGCTCCTCCTCCTGCAGGGTGATCTCGGTGTCCTCGGGGATCACGCCGCCGTCGTAGAGGAACGCGACCGAATCGCCCCAGATGCCGGCGGCGAGCCCGTGGGCCACCACGAGAAGCCGTCCCTCCGGCAGCTGCAGCCCGACCTCCTCGAGCACCTCGCGGAAGCATCCGGTGCGGGGATCCTCCCCGGCCTCGACCGTTCCGCCGGGCAGGGTCCAGCCGTCGCGGTAGTTCGGCTCGACGATCAGCACCCGGCCGTGCGGGTCGCGGATCAGCGCCGAGGACGCCAGGCGGCGGGTCGGCAGCGAGGCGATGAATTCCTTGAGCTCGTCCTCGGGGAGGTACGACGACATGGTGGCGCCTTTCGCGCAGCGGCGCGGGGGCCGCTGCGGGGTCACTTGAGGAACTTCTCGAAGCCCTTGGGGAGGTCCTTCAGGTTCTGCTCGGGCTGCTGGGGCTGGCCGAACGACGAGCCCGTGGGTGCCTTGGAGCGGTTCTGCGCGGCGGCGGCCTCCTGCGCGCGCTTGGCCGGATTGCCGGAGCGCGAGCCCTTCTTCTTGGCCTTGGACTTGGAGGACTTGCCGCCGCCCGCGCCGGGCAGCCCCTGCATGCCCTGCATGCCCTGCATGCCGGCCATGGGGTTGCCGCCCTGCGGTCCCATGCCCGGAGCGCCGCCGCCCATGCCCGGGAGGTTCGGCATGCCCTTGCCCTGGGACATCTTGCGCATCATCTTCTGCGCCTGCCCGAAGCGCTCCATGAGCTGGTTGACCTCCTGCACCGTGGCCCCGGAGCCCTTGGCGATGCGCGCTCGGCGCGAGCCGTTCATGATCTTGGGCGCCACCCGCTCGTGCGGGGTCATGGACTGGATGATGGCCTCGATGCGGGTCAGCGCGGACTCGTCGAAGTTCTCGAGCTGCTCGCGCATTCCGGCCATGCCCGGCATCATGCCGAGCAGCTTCTTCATGGAGCCCATCTTCTTGAGCTGCTGCATCTGGACCAGGAAGTCCTCGAAGGTGAAGTCCTCCTGATCGGCGAACTTCTTGGCCATCTTCTGGGCCTCGGCCTGATCCCAGGTCTTCTCGGCCTGCTCGATCAGGGTCATGACATCGCCCATGTCGAGGATGCGCGAGGCCATGCGATCCGGGTGGAACTGCTCGAAGTCCTTCACGCCCTCGCCGGTGGAGGCGAACATGATGGGCTTGCCGGTCACCGAGGCCACCGACAGGGCGGCGCCGCCGCGGGCGTCGCCGTCGAGCTTGGAGAGCACCACGCCGGTGAAGTCCACGCCCTCGTTGAAGGCCTGGGCGGTCTGGACGGCGTCCTGGCCGATCATGGCGTCGATGACGAACAGGACCTCGTCCGGCTGGACGGCGTCGCGGATGTCGCGGGCCTGGCGCATGAGGGGCTGGTCGACGCCCAGGCGGCCGGCGGTGTCCACGATGACGACGTCGTAGAGCTTGGAGCGGGCGTGCTCCACGCCCTCGCGGGCCACCTCGACCGGATCGCCGGTGGGGTCGTCGAACTCGGAGGTGGTGCCCGGGTGCGGAGCCCACACCGGCACGCCCGCGCGCTCTCCCACGACCTTCAGCTGGGTCACGGCGTTGGGGCGCTGGAGGTCGGAGGCCACGAGCAGCGGGCGGTGGCCCTGGCTCTTGAGCCAGTACGAGAGCTTGCCGGCCAGCGTGGTCTTGCCGGCGCCCTGCAGGCCCGCGAGCATGATGATCGTGGGCCCGGTCTTGGCCATGCGGATGCGCCGGGTCTGACCGCCCAGGATCTCCTGGAGCTGGTCGTTGACGATCTTCACGACCTGCTGACCCGGGTTCAGCGCCTCGTTGACCTCGGCCGACAGCGCGCGCTCCTTGACGGCGGCGGTGAACTCGCGGACCACGGGCACGGCGACGTCGGCGTCGAGCAGCGCGCGGCGGATCTCGCGCACGGTGGCATCGACATCCGCCTCGGAGAGCTTGCCCTTCCCACGCAGGTTCTTGAACGTCGCGGTCAAGCGGTCGGAGAGGGAGTTGAACACGTGGTCCTCGCTGTGGATCTTCGATGGTCTGGGGCGGCGGGCCGGCCTGGACGCGCGTCGACGGCGCGACCAGGTGGCCGCGCCGTCGTCGCCCCTGGGGGTGCGCAGTGCGCACCGGATCAGTGCTCCAGGGTAGCAATGCCCGCCGTCAGCACATGCTCGGCTCCTGACGCCGTGCGCTGAAGCGCCTGCGGGACGTGTTCAGACAGCGGACTCGCCGCCCTCCCCCGTGCGCAGCCGCACGACCTCCTCCACGGGGGTGACCCAGACCTTGCCGTCGCCCGCCCGGCCCGTGGTGGCGGCAGCGGCGATCGCGTCGACGACCTCGTGGGCCTGCTGGTCCGTGACAACCAGCTCCAGGCGGGTCTTCTCGATGAGGTCCACCGAGTACTCCGCACCGCGGTAGACCTCGGAGTGCCCTCGCTGGCGGCCGTAGCCGTGGACGTTGGTGACGGTCATGCCCTGGATCCCGAACGCGGCCAGCGCGTCCTTGACGTCGGCGAACTTCTCCTGCCGGATGACGGCGACGACGAGCTTCATGCGCGCTGCTCCTTCTTCTGACGCTCGATGACGTCCTCGAGGCTGCCCGGGACCGGGCGACGGGGGCGGAACGAGCCGGAGGCATCGCCCGCGAGGTTGTAGCCGGACTCCGCGTGCTCGGTGATGTCGATGCCCTCGATCTCCGCATCCGCCGTGATCCGCAGGCCGACGAACGCGCGGATGACCAGGGCGATGACGAGAGTCACGACGGCGCAGTAGATGACCGAGACGACCGTGGCGATGACCTGCGTGCCCAGCAGCGCCAGCCCGCCGCCGTAGAACAGCCCTCCTGCCGACTCCGCGCTCGGGATCGCGATGAAGCCCAGGGCCACGGTCCCCACGATGCCGGAGACCAGGTGCACGCCGATGACATCCAGCGAGTCGTCCATGCCCATGCGGTACTTCAGCGCCACAGCCACCGCCGAGCACATGCCGGCGACGAGTCCCAGGACCATGGCCCAGAACGGGGAGACATCGGCGCAGGCGGGCGTGATGGCGACCAGCCCGGCCACCGCGCCGGAGGCCGCGCCCAGGGAGGTCGGGTGGCCGTCGCGGACCCGCTCGACCAGCAGCCAGCCCAGCATGGCCGTGGCCGGAGCACCCATGGTGTTGATCAGGATCAGCCCTGCCTGCTCGGGGGTGGCCGCAGCACCGACGTTGAAGCCGAACCAGCCGAACCACAGCAGGGCCGCACCGAGCATGACCAGGGGGAGGTTGTGCGGGCGCTGGCCCGAGTCCTTCCCGAATCCCTGTCGCGGGCCGATCAGCAGGATCAGGATCAGCGCCGCCACGCCGGCGTTGATGTGCACCACCAGCCCGCCCGCGAAGTCGATCGCCTCGCCGAATCGGGAGCCGATCGCCCCATCGGCGCCCAGCAGGCCCCCGCCCCAGACCATGAACGCCAGCGGCGCGTAGACCAGGGTGGTCCACACCGGCACGAACAGCAGCCAGGCGCTGAAGCGCATGCGGTCTGCCACGGCTCCGGAGATCAGCGCGACCGAGATGATCGCGAACGTGCAGGAGAACGCGACGCCCAGCAGGTCGCTCGTGCCGATCAGGTCCTCCAGCCCCGGCGCCTGCAGAGGGCTGCCCGCCAGGCCTCCCAGGATGGGCTCGCCGCCGGAGATCGACCACCCCCACAGGATCCACACCGGGATCACCAGACCCAGGGCGGCGAAGGACATCATCATCATGTTCAGCACGCCCTTGGCACGGGTCATGCCCCCGTAGAACAGGGCCAGTCCGGGCGTCATCAGCAGCACCATGGCGCTGGCGACCACGGTCCACACATCGACCGCGCTCAGCGTCGTCTCGTCCATCGTCAGTCTCTCCTCGCATCTCGGGCCCTCTCGGGCGCTGCGCACGAGTCAAGCGAGGTCATGAGTCACCGGCGTCGCACCGTCGTTTCCGGCGTGTGACAACACGCGCTCGTTCGTGTCGGGCATGTGAACGGGGCTGCGGTCATCGAGCAGCGTCCGCGTGTCCTGAGTACGGCGGAGACAAGACGAGTGGCCCCGCAGTGTGGGTCTGAGCTGGACGGACACTGCGAGGCCACTCGATCTGTGGGATCACACCAGGGGGCCTACTCGAGCAGGGCGTCCACGAACTGCTCGGCGTCGAAGGGGGCGAGGTCGTCCGCACCTTCGCCCAGGCCGATGAGCTTGACCGGGGCGCCCAGCTCCCGCTGGATCGCCACGACGATGCCACCCTTGGCCGTGCCGTCGAGCTTGGTGAGCACGATGCCGGTCACGTTCACGGCCTCGGAGAAGACCTTGGCCTGCGTCATGCCGTTCTGCCCGGTCGTGGCGTCGATGACCAGCAGCACCTCGTCGACCTCGGCGGCCTTCTCGACCACGCGCTTGATCTTGCCGAGCTGGTCCATGAGCCCGGCCTTGTTCTGCAGGCGCCCGGCCGTGTCGATCATGACGACGTCGACCTCCGAGTCGATGCCGGTCTTCACGGCATCGAAGGCCACGGAGGCGGGATCTGCGCCCTCCACCTCCGAGCGCACGGTCGGCACGCCCACGCGGTTGCCCCAGGTCTGCAGCTGATCGGCGGCCGCGGCACGGAAGGTGTCGGCCGCGCCGAGCATGACGTCCTTGTCCTCGGCCACGAGCACGCGGGCCAGCTTGCCCACGGTGGTGGTCTTGCCTACGCCGTTGACGCCCACCACGAGCATCACGGCCGGGGTGTCGCCCTTGCGGGTCACGGCCAGGGAGCGGTCCATGGACGGGTCGACGAGCTTGAGCAGCTCCTCGCGCAGCATGGCCTTCACGTGGTTCGGGTCCTGGGTGCCCTCCGCCTTGACGCGCACCTGGAGGTTCTCGACGAGCTCCATGGAGGCGTCGGTGCCGAGGTCCGCCATGAGCAGCGTCTCCTCGATCTCGTCCCAGACGTCCTGGTCGATGTGATCGCGGGACAGCAGCGCCAGCAGGCCGCGGCCGAACACGTTGTTGGACTTGGCCAGGCGGCCGCGCAGCCGGGCCATGCGGGAGCCGGCCGATTCGGGGGTGTCCAGCGACGGCGCCTTGGTCTCGGTCGCGGTTCCTCCCCCGGCCCGGGCATGCTCGTCGGAGCCATCGCCGGAGGCTCCCGGGGCCGGGTCATCGGCGTCGCGGGTCGAGTCGTAGCCGCCGGGAGGCGCCTTGGGCCCGCGCAGCAGCACGAAGCCCAGCAGCGCCAGCACCACCACGGCGATCAGCACGTACACGAAGACAGGGATCTGAGCGAGTATCTGGTCCACGTCCCCCATTGCACCACGATTCGGCGGGGGCCGCCGAGGGGCGGTGCCCGCACGCGCCTGCGGCGTCAGCGCCCTCTCCTAGACTGCGCTGGTGATGGCCTCCTCCTCTTCCTCCCCGGACCCCGCTGCGCGCAGGTCCTCCGACCGGTCGTCGCGATCGAAGTCTCCTGCCCGGACCCCGGTGCCGCGGGAGATCCTGGTGCTGATCGCCGCGGCCTTCGCGATCGCGGTCGGCTACGGCCTGGTGGCCCCGGTGCTGCCCCAGTACGCGTCGAGCTTCGGAGTGGGGGTGGCCGCCGCCTCAGCCGTCGTCTCGGCCTTCGCATTCTGCAGACTGATGTTCGCCCCGGCCGGCGGTCGCATCCTGGATGCCATCGGCGAGCGCCGGACCTATCTCATCGGCCTGGTGATCGTGGCGCTGTCGTCGTTCGCCACGGCGTTCGCCGGCTCCTACTGGCAGCTGCTGCTCTTCCGCGGCCTGGGCGGACTCGGCTCCACCATGTTCACCATCTCCGCCATGGGCCTGATCGTGCGCCTGGCGCCGCCGAATTCGCGCGGGCGGATCTCGGGCATGTACGCCTCGACCTTCCTGATCGGCGGGATCCTGGGGCCGGTGATCGGCGGGCTGCTGGCGGGATTCGGCATGCAGGCGCCGTTCCTCATCTACGGCGCCGCGATCCTGCTGGCCGCGGCCGTCGTCTTCTGGCAGATCCCGCCGCAGTCGCTGCAGGACCGTGCGGCGGCCAAGGCCCAGGTACGGATGAGCTTCCGCGAGGCCTGGCAGTTCGGGGCGTATCGGGCTTCGCTGGTCTCGGGCTTCGCCAACGGATGGACCTCCATGGGGATCCGCGTGGCGCTGATCCCGCTGATCGCCTCCGCCGTCTTCGGAGCCGGACCTGCCCTGTCCGGCGTCGCACTGACGGTGTTCGCCGCCGGCTCCGCCGTGGCGCTGTCGTTCTCCGGCCGCATCTCCGATTCGGTGGGCCGCAAGCCGCTGGTGATCAGCGGTCTGGTGCTGGCCGGCGTGATGACAGCGGTGATCGGGTTCACGGACAGCGTGTGGGTCTTCGCGGTGGCCTCGTTCCTGTCCGGCGTGGGCTCGGGCACCCTCAACCCGGGGCAGCAGGCGGCCGTGGCCGACGTCATCGGCCCGCAGCGCTCGGGCGGCACTGTGCTCTCCCGTTTCCAGATGAGCCAGGACGCCGGACAGATCCTGGGCCCGATCCTGGCCGGGGCCCTCGTGGATGCCGCCGGCTTCGGCCCGGCCTTCCTGGTCTCCGGCGTGCTGATGGGTGTGGCCGCGCTGGCCTGGACCCCCGTGATGGACACCCTCAAGCGCCCCGACGTCGACGCCGTCCCCACCGGCTCCGTCCCCCGTGTGCCCGACGAAGACCGCGATGACTCCTGAGAGCCGCTGCCAGCCGATTCCGGCCCGTCGCGCCATCGAGCGGCCGAATCCGGACTGATCCGTCATCGACAGGCCGAGTCGTCACCGGTTCCTCGCTGGAACGGTGAGGGTTCTGCCAGTCAATTGGGGGTGGCGTGAGGATTCAGCCACTCGATGGGGCGGAAGGCCACCGCCCAGCTTGCTCTGGTCGGCGCAAGTCGCCACCGCTGGTGAGCACCCCGTCAGATCAGATCGCCTAGCGCATCTCCTTGAGGCGCTGACCCAGCACGGTGGTGATGCCGTCGCGCATGGTCACGCCGTAGACGGCGTCGGCGATCTCCATGGTGCGCTTCTGGTGGGTGATCACGATCAGCTGCGAGGTCTCCTGCAGCTGCTGGAAGATCGTCAGCAGCCGGCCCAGGTTGCGGTCATCCAGGGCGGCCTCGACCTCGTCCATGATGTAGAACGGCGAGGGCCGGGCGCGGAAGATCGCCACGAGCATCGCGATCGCCGTCAGCGACCGTTCGCCGCCTGACAGCAGCGACAGCCTCTTGATCTTCTTGCCCGCCGGGCGCGCCTCCACGTCGATGCCCGTGTTGAGCATGTCCGCAGGATCGGTCAGCCGCAGCCGCCCCTCACCGCCGGGGAACAGCGTCCCGAACACGGTGATGAACTCGCGCTCGACGTCGTGCCAGGCCTCGGTGAAGACCTGCTCCACGTGCTCGTCCACGTCGCGGATGATCTGCCGCAGATCGGCCCGGGAGCGGTGCAGGTCCTCGAGCTGCTCGGAGAGGAACGCGTGGCGCTCCTCCAGGGCCGCGAACTCCTCGAGCGCCAGCGGATTGACCTTGCCGAGCTTGGCCAGATCGCGCTCCGCCGACGCCAGCCTCTTCTCCTGCTGCTCGCGCACGAACGGGATGCCCACCGGTTCGTCGTAGAGATCCTCCTCCGGCTCCTCCCCGTCCGAAGTGTCCGGGGTTCCCGACGACGGCACCGACTCCCCCTGCTTCTCCGCCAGCTCCTCGGGGGTGATCCCGTGCTGCTCGGCCTCGAGCTCGCGACGCGCAGCTGCGGCGGCGGCGCGCTCATCGCGGCGCTGCGAGGCCTCCAGGATGGCGTCGGCATCAGGGATGGGCAGGTGCGGGCCGTAGTTGTCGATCAGGGCGTCGGGGGTCAGCCCGAGCTCATCCAGCGAGCGCTGCTCGAGGGTCTCGATGCGGGCGCGCTTCTGGGTGCGGGCGACCTCGTCGCGGTGGACCTCGTCGGTGAGCTGGGCCAGCCGGTAGGCAAGGCCGTCGTTGGCGGTGCGCACCTCCTGCAGCTCGGCGTCCAGGGCCTGGCGGACCTGCTCGGCCTGCTGCCGCTCGGCCTCGGCCCGCTCCACGGAGGCGTCGATGCGCACCAGGATCTGGCGCACCGCGGCCAGCACGGCCTCGGCGCTGCGCGCCTGCTGCCGCCGCCTCTCGGCACGGCGGGCCGCCTCCTCCCGGGCGCGGCGCTCGGCCGCGGCGGCCCGCTCCTGCGAATGCGCGCGGTTGCCCAGTGCTCGGGCCTGCTCCTCGAGCGACCGCAGCGCCAGCCGGGCTTCCGTCTCTGCCTGCCGTGCCTGGGTCGCCTCGCGCTGCGAGGAGTCGCGGCGCGCCACGGCCTCCAGGTGGGCGCGCTCGGACTCGTCGTCGTCGTGGTCCTCCTGGGCGGCCTCCAGGCGCGAAAGCGCCTCGTCCAGAGCGCGCTGATGCGCGGCCACCTGGTCCTGGGTCTCGGCGACCTGGCGCTGGAAGCGATCCGACTCAGCCTGAGCGGAGTCCAGCACGGCCTCGGTCCGCGAGGACGCTCCGGCGGCATCCCGCTCGGTCTTCTCGGCCTCCTGCGCCGCCTTGCGCGCAGCTTCGGCCTGCGGGCGCAGGCGGTCCCGCTCCGCAGCAGCCGACTGGGCGGCCTCCGTCGCCTGATCCAGCGTCTGCCGCAGTTGAGCCAGCTCGGCCTCCGCGGCCTCGGCCTGCGCGCGGATCTCCAGGGAGCCGGCCGCCTCCCGCGCTCCGCCCCAGGCGCTGTGCGGGGCGAAGACGTCGCCGTCGCGGGTCACGGCGCGCACCTGCGGATGATCGCCGGTCAGGCGCACCGCGGTGGCCGCGTCCGAGACCAGCACGGTCCCGGCCAGCACCGCGCGCACGCGCTGCACGACGGCCTCCGCAGCATCCCCCGCTCCCGACGCCGCCTCGACGGCCTCGGCCGCCGGCACGACACCCGCGTAGCCCCGGATCTCGTCCGGCAGCTCTGAGACGGGCGCCGCAGATCCGCCCGCCACGAGCACGTGCACGCGCCCGGCATCCGCCTGGCGCAGAGATTCGAAGATGCCCGCCGCCGCCGCGTGCGAGCGCACCGCGAGCGCCTCGGCCAGCGGACCCAGGGCCGCCGTCAGCGCACGCTCCCAGCCGGCGGAGATCGTCAGGACCTCGGCCACTGCAGCCACCACAGCATCGGCGGACTGCGCCTTGACGGCCTCGGTGCCGTCGGGCTGGCGGACCGAGGCCCGCAGCGTCTCGGCGCGAGCGGCCTGGGCGTCGTGCGCGCGCACCGCCTCGGTGCGAGCGGCCTCGGCCTGGCGGTGCAGCTCCCGGGCGGCGTCGAAGGCCTCGACCGCCTCGTCGCGCTCGGAGGCCGCGCGGCGCGAGGCCTCGGCGGCGTCCTCGGCGGCTGCGCGCAGCGTCTCGACCTGGCTCAGGGCGCCCAAGCGGCGCTGGGCGGCCTGCTGCTCGGTGCCGCGCAGGCGCTCGAGCTCGTTCTCGGCGGCCTCGACCCGCGAGCGCGCAGCCCCCACACCGCCGGAGAGCTTGGCGACGCCCTCGCGGCGATCGGCGGCCGCCTGCAGGATCGCGGTGACCGCCTTGTCGGCCTCGCGCGCCTGCGCCTCGCTGTCCTCGCGGTCCTGGATGGCCCCGGCAAGGGTGTCCACGGCTTCTTCGACCTGCTCCAGCGCCGCCTTCTCCTCCTCGCGGGTGCGGGCAGCCTGCTCGGCCAGCCGGTCAGGATCGCGGTCCGACGACGGCTGCTCCTCGGTCGCCCCCAGCAGGCGCCGCCGCTCCCCCGCCAGCTGCTCGAGCGAGCGGTGCCGCTCGCGCACCGAGGTCAGCTCGTACCAGGTCTCGCGCGCCGCCGTCACCGCCGGTGTGGCCTGCGCGGCGCGAGTCTCCAGCTCGTTCTGGCGGGTGCGACCCGCCCCCAGACGCCGTTCGGCGTCCTCCTTCTCCTCGCGCAGCCGCTGCTCGGTCTCGACGTCGACGGCCAGCGCGGACTGCGCCTGCACCAGGTCATCGGCCAGCAGGCGCGAGCGGGCGTCGCGGACGTCGAACTGGATGCGCTGGGCGCGGCGGGCGACCTTGGCCTGGCGGCCCAGCGGGGTGAGCTGGCGGCGGATCTCGGAGAGCAGGTCATCCAGGCGGTCCAGGTTGGCCTGCATGCCCTCGAGCTTGCGGATCGTGCGCTCCTTGCGCCGCCGGTGCTTGAGGATCCCGGAGGCCTCCTCGATGAAGCCGCGGCGCTCCTCCGGCGTGGCGTGCAGGATCCGGTCGAGCTGGCCCTGCCCGACGACCACGTGCATCTCCCGGCCCAGACCCGAGTCCGAGAGCAGCTCCTGGATGTCCAGCAGGCGGCAGGACTGGCCGTTGATCGCGTACTCGGAGCCGCCGGTGCGGAACAGGGTGCGCGAGATCGTGACCTCGGTGTACTCGATCGGCAGGGCGCCGTCGGTGTTGTCGATCGTCAGGGCCACGTGCGCCCGCCCCAGGGCCGCCCGGCCCGAGGTGCCGGCGAAGATCACGTCCTCCATCTTCCCGCCGCGGAGCGACTTGGCGCCCTGCTCGCCCATGACCCAGGACAGGGCATCGACCACGTTCGACTTGCCCGACCCGTTCGGGCCGACGACGCAGGTCACCCCGGGCTCGAACTCGAAGCTCGTGGCCGAGGCGAACGACTTGAAGCCGCGCACGGAGAGGGTCTTGAGATGCACCCGGCGAGCCTACCGGGAGGGGGCCGACGACGCCGTCAGCCCGCCCCCGGGTGAGGTCGGCAATGAGATCGCCGGTCAGGAGCCGACCGAGCACACCCTCTGAACCTGCCTCACTCGGAGTTCTGCCTCACTCGGCTGGGCGCCCCTCCGGTCGGGTGCTGTCGCCGACGACCGGCGTGGAGCCGGTGGTCGGCGTGCGGCTGGCCTCCGGTCGGCCGATCGGCTCGTCGCCGTCGCTGCGCACCGGCTGCTGGCCCTGCTCCTGCTCACCTGAGCGAGTGCCAGAGGCGGTGTGCGCCTCGGAGTGCCGCTCCCCCGACGGCCCGCCCGGAGCATGGCTGCCGCCCGAGGAGGCCAGCGAGCTGCCGGCGCCGACAGTGACCATCATCCCGGTCTGCGTGGCCATCTCGTCGTTCCAGTGGGGCCCGTCCTCGTCCAGGAAGCCGAGCGGGGCGTGCTCGCCGAAGTGATCGGCGTCGGCCTCGGCCCAGTCCGCGGCCCAGCCGCGCGGGGGCTGCTCGAGCAGCTCGCCCTCCCGCAGCCAGTTGTAGATCGAGGCGTAGGAGCGGGTGTTGAGGTGATCCACCCGACGGCGCAGCATCCGCGCGTTGAGCTGCGACGGGGCCTCCACGCCCATGGAGGCCATGATCTGCACGGCCTCGCGGACGGTGAGCTTCTGGTAGTTGTGCACCCGCTTGGCCTTGTCCTCCACGTCCAGTGCGCGCATGAGGCGGGCGTCCTGGGTGGCCACGCCCACGGGGCAGTGGTTCGTGTGGCACTTCTGCGCCTGGATGCAGCCGGTGGCCATCATCATCCCGCGGGCGGACATGGTGAAGTCCGCGCCCTGGATCATGCGCTTGACGATGTCCGAGCCGGAGACCACCTTGCCTGCGGCGCCGATGCGGATCATGTGCCGCAGCCCGGTGCCCACCAGGGCGTTGTGCACGAGCATGAGCCCCTCGGTCAGCGGGGTGCCCACGTGATCGGAGTACTCGAGCGGGGCGGCGCCGGTTCCGCCCTCGGAGCCGTCCACGATGATGTAGTCGGGCGCGATCCGCTCCTCCCACATGGCCTTGCACATGGCCAGGACGTCGGTGCGCGAGCCCACGCAGAACTTGATGCCGATCGGCTTGCCGCCCGAGAGCTCGCGCAGCTGCCCGATGAACCGGACCATCTCGCGCGGGGTCGTGAACGCCGAGTGCGACGCCGGGGAGATGCAGTCCACGCCCTCGGGGACCTCGCGGGCCTCAGCAATCTCGGCGGTGACCTTGGAGCCCGGCAGCACGCCGCCCAGGCCGGGCTTGGCGCCCTGGGACAGCTTGATCGTGATGCCCTTGACCTCGTCGTAGCGGGCCTTCTCGGCGAAGCGCTCGGGGTTGAAGCGCCCGTCGTCGTACCGGCAGCCGAAGTACCCGGAGCCGATCTCCCAGAACAGGTCGGCGCCGCTGCCGAGGTGGTACTCGGTCAGCCCGCCCTCGCCGGTCTCGTGCACGAACCCGCCCATGGCCGCGCCCTTGTTCATGGCCAGCACGGCGTTCTTGGACAGCGAGCCGAAGGACATCGAGGAGATGCTCATCAGGGGCATCTCGTAGGGCTGAGCGCAGTCCGGCCCGCCCACGCGCACCGTCGGCGGCTCCGCGGCCGGGGCTACCGGGGCGGTGGTGTGCAGCAGGAACTCGTAGCCGATCTCGTCGGTGGCCTTCTCCGTGCCGAAGGCCTTGTGATCGTCCTGGCCCTTGGCGCGGGCGTAGACGATCGAGCGCTGGTCGCGGCTGAACGGCTTGCCCTCGGTGTTCTTCTCGATGAAGTACTGCTGGATCTCGGGGCGGATGGACTCCAGCAGGTAGCGGGCGTGCCCGAGCACGGGGAAGTTGCGCAGGATCGCATGGCGCGGCTGGACCAGGTCCCAGATGCCCAGCCCCAGCAGCAGCAGGGCCACCACGCCCAAGAAGATCCAGGCCCACATGCCCACGAGATAGGCGACGAGGAGGACGAGGGCCAGGGTGACGACGGCCCCGGCCATGAGGAAGCGATTGTTCATGCGCCCATCGTCTCGCATCGGCCCCGGGACGACGAAGCGGCGGACATGGACGCGCTGCCGTCAGGCGATGTCCAGGCACGTCGATAGACTTCTGGACAGACTCCTCACACCTTCGTCGAAAGCAGTGCCTTGTCAGGGAACTCCATCATCCGCCACAGCAGCGCCTCGCTGCTGTCGATCCAGAAGGTCGAAGCCGACGTCGTCGTCTCCTCCGCGCGCGCCGATGAGCAGCTGGGGGCGACGTTCGAGCGGCTCAAGCTGCCCAAGGGCCTGCTGGAGCGCTTGGCCGGCGTCAAGGAGCACCGCGAGTGGTCCCCTGGCCGCCACTACACCGACGGCGCGATCGAGGCTGCGCAGGCCGCCATGGACCAGGCCGGCATCAGCCCGGACCAGGTGGGCCTGCTGGTCAACTGCTCGGTGACCCGCGACGGCTACGAGCCGGCCCTGGCCTCCGGCGAGCACGCCAGGCTGGGCCTTCCGAGCTCCGCGCTGAGCTTCGACATCACCAATGCCTGCCTGGGCTTCATCAACGGGATGACCGTGGCCTCGTCCATGATCGACTCCGGGGCCATCGACTACGCCCTGGTCGTGGCCGGCGAGGATCCCACCCGCTGGCACCGCGAGGCCTTCCGCCGCCTCAGCGAGCCGGACGTCACCCGCGCCGAGGTCATCCGGGAGTTCGCCACGCTCACGCTGGGCTGCGGCGCCGCGGCTGCCGTCGTGGGACGGGCGGACAACCACCCCGACGGCCATCGGATCCGCACCTCCGTGACGCGCTCGGCCACTGAGCACTTCGAGCTGTGCGTGGGCGGCTTCGACGGCATGTTCACGGATGCGGGCGGGCTGCTCAAGCACGGCGTCGGCCTGCTCACGGACACGTGGGAGGAGGCCCGCACCCAGGGCTTCGAGTGGGATGACTTCGACTGGGTGGTCGCCCACCAGGTCTCCACCTCCCACACGGACAAGACGGAGGCGGACATCGGGATCCCCGCGCACAAGCTGCCGCGCACCTTCCCGTTCTGGGGCAACGTGGCCTCAGCCGCCCTGCCGATGACCCTGGCGCTGCAGGCCGAGAACGGCTCGTTCCAGAAGGGCCAGCGCGTGCTGGCCATGGGCGTGGGATCCGGACTGAACGCGACCTTCATGGAGATCGACTGGTGAGCATCCCCGAGACCACCGAGCCTGTCACGCCTCCCAGCAGCTGGGAGGCCTACCCCGGCGTGGACCCCCGCTGGTCCCGCACCGTGGAGGCCACCTCCCACGCGGCCTGCGAGCCGGTCCCCGGCACGACCCGGCGCTGGCACCTGCTCGACAACCAGGCGGTGCTCCAGGAGCAGGGGAAGACCCCGGCCGGCACCATCCTGGCCGTGCACGGCAACCCCACCTGGTCGTACCTGTGGCGCTCGGTCCTGAAGGCCGCGACCGAGGCCGAGACCCCCTGGCGCGTGGTGGCCGTGGATCAGCTCGACATGGGCTTCTCCGAGCGCACCGGCCTGTTCCGCCGCTACGACGACCGCATCCAGGACCTCAGCGACCTCACCGCCGAGATCGGCCTGGACGACGAGCGCGTGGTCACCCTGGCCCACGACTGGGGCGGTCTCGTGTCCATGGGCTGGGCCGAGCTGCACCCGAAGGCGCACGCGGCCACGATCATGACCAACACGGCGATCTACCACGATCCCGAGTCCGGTCCCATCCCGGATCCGCTGCGTCTAGCGCTGGCGCCGAAGGTCCACGGAGCCGTCACCTCCCGGACCACCGCGTTCCTGGACATCTCCCTGTCGCTGGTCTCCCCCTCGCTGGCTCCCGAGATCAAGGCGGCGTTCAAGGCGCCCTACGACACCCCCGAGCATCGAGCCGGCATCGAGCACTTCGTGGCGGACATCCCGGCGTTCGCGGATCATCCGTCGAACCACCGCTACGAGCGCACGGCGTCCTGGATGGCCACCTCGACCGTTCCCGCTCTGTTCCTGTGGGGCCCCAAGGACCCGGTGTTCCTGGAGCGCTACCTCCAGGACCTTCGCAAGCGCATGCCGCAGGCGGACGTCCACCGCTTCGAGGGCGCCAACCACCTGCTGCCCGAGGACCGGGACATCGCCACGCCGGTCATGCAGTGGCTGCAGCAGAACCTGGTCGATCCGCACCCCCGCCGCTTCCAGCACCTCGAGGCCCGTCCGCAGGCCGAGGAGCCGTTCGTGGCCTTCACGGCCGGGCTGTCCCACCGGGCCGGCCTGGGTGAGGCCACGACCGCGGTCGCCACCGTGGACATGGGCAAGGCCGAGAACGACAGCGCTCCGGCCGTCGAGCGCAGCCTCACCTGGGCGCAGCTCGACGAGCGCGTGGAGCGCATCGCCGCCGGGCTGATCGGGCTCGGGGTGAAGCCCGGAGACCGCATCAACCTCATGGTGCCCCCGGGGGCCGACCTCACCACGCTGATCTACGCCTCACTGCGTGTGGGAGCCGTGATCGTCGTGGCGGACACCGGACTGGGCCTGCCGGGGCTGCGCCGCGCGCTCAAGGGCGCCTCCCCGCAGTGGCTCATCGGCATCCCCGCGGCTCTGACCGCCGCCCGCACGCTGGGCTGGCCGGGGCGGCGCATCAGCGTCGAGACCCTGGATCCGGTGCGCCGTCGGCTGCTGGGCATCGAGTCCTCAATGGCCGAGCTCGAGCGCACCGCGCCGGGCCCGCTGCCGCAGATCGACCCGGATGCGGACGCCGCCGTGCTGTTCACCTCGGGCTCCACCGGCCCGGCCAAGGGCGTCGTCTACACCCAGCGGCAGATGGCCGCCATGCGCGATGCCGTGGCCGCCGTGTGCGACCTGCGCCCCGGCACCGGGCTGGTCGCCGCCTTCGCGCCGTTCGCGCTGCTGGCCCCGGCCATGGGCGCCGCCTCGGTGACCCCGGACATGGACGTCACCAAACCGCGCACCCTCACCGCCCGGGCGCTGGCCGATGCTGCGGCGGCGATCGAGGCCACCACCGTGTTCGCCTCGCCCGCTGCGATCGTCAACGTGCTGGCCACCCAGAACGACCTGGCACCGCATCAGCGCCAGGCGCTGGGCCGCGTGCGGCTCATGCTCTCGGCCGGGGCCCCGCTGCCGCCGCCGCTGCTGGAGCAGCTGCAGAAGCTGCTGCCCGCGGCCGAGCTGCACACCCCGTACGGCATGACCGAGGCCCTGCCCATGACGGACGTCCGCCTGGAGACCATCCGCGAGGCGGCCGTCGACTCCCAGCCGCTGCACCCCGAGCAGGGCTTCCGCTCGCAGGCCCGCGTGCGCGGGGCCGGCGAGGGCGTCTGCGTGGGCGCCCCTGTCCCCGGTGCGGCCGTGCGGATCGCGCCGGTCGATCACGACGGCGTCCCGTCCGATCAGCTCGTGGATCTGCCGGACGTGCTGGGCGAGATCGTGCTGCAGGCCCCGCACGTCAAGGACCGCTACGACTCCCTGTGGATCACCGAGAACGAGTCCACGCGGATCCCCGGCTGGCACGCCACCGGAGACGTCGGGCAGCTCGACGACAAGGGCCGCCTGTGGGTCTCCGGACGCCTCCATCACCTGTTGCTGACCAGCGACGGACCGGTCGCTCCCGTGGCCGGCGAGCACGCCGCGCAGACGGTCTCGGGAGTCAGCCGCGCCGCGCTCGTGGGTGTCGGACCCAAGGGTGCTCAGGTGCCCGTCGTCGTGTGCGAGACTGAGCCTCCGGCACGCCGATCCGGCCCCGCGCGAGCGGGTCTGGCCGGGAGCGTGCGCAGTGCAGTCCACGACGCCACCGGCCTGGATGTCGCGGCCGTCCTGGTGGTGCCCCGGCACCCCACGGACATCCGCCACAACTCCAAGGTCGACCGCACGCGCCTCGCCGCCTGGGCCGATGATGCCCTGAGCGGGGGAAGGATCAGGAACCCGTGAGCACCACTCCAGGCATTCCCCGCGCCGCCGGAGCACCCCGGAAAGCGCACCGCGCCACTGCGGACGAGCTGAAAGACGTGCAGGAGCTGCGGGGGAAGGGCCGCACCGTCCTGGTGACTGGCGCCTCCGGGATGCTCGGCGAGTCCGTGGCCCGCAGGCTGATGAGCCAGGGCTGGACCGTGCGCGTGCTGCAGCGCGGCCAGGCCCCCATCGCCCTGGAGCACGGCGTGGAGCAGGTCCTCGGCTCCATCACGGACATGGACACCGTCAAGCGCGCCCTGGACGGCGTCGACGACGTCATCCACCTCGCGGCCAAGGTCTCCTTCGCCGGCGACTGGGAGGACTTCGTCTTCACCAACATCACCGGAACGCGCATCCTGCTGGAATCGGCGCGCAAGGCCGGGGCGAAGAACTTCGTCTTCGTCTCGAGCCCGTCCGTGGCGCACACGGGCGTGTCCATCACGGGCGACTGCGCCGGACCGGCCAATCCGTACAAGGCGCGCGGCAACTACGCCCGCTCCAAGGCGGCCGCCGAGCTGCTCGCCCTGGAGGCCGATTCGGATGCGCTGCGCGTGACCGCCGTGCGTCCGCATATCGTGTGGGGCCCCGGCGACACCCAGCTCGTGGAGCGCATCGTGGATCGTGCGGCGCGCGGTCGCATGCCCCTGCTCGACGATGGCGCCGCCCTGATCGACACCACCTATGTCGACAATGCGTCCGAGGCCATCGTCCGCGCCCTGGAGCGCATCGAGGTCGCCCACGGCGAGGCCTTCGTGGTCACCAACGGGCAGCCTCGTCCGGTCGGCGAGCTGATCGGCATGATGTGCCGCGCCGGCTCGGTGCCCGCCCCCAAGCGCAAGGTCCCCGCCGGTGTGGCCCGCTTCGCCGGTCGCACGATCGAGAAGGTCTGGGCCCGCTTCCCCGGTCAGGACGAGCCGCCCATGACCGAGTTCCTGGCCGAGCAGCTCTCGACCGCGCACTGGTTCTCGCAGAAGCGCACCCACGAGGTCCTGGGCTGGGAGCCGTCCGTCTCCATCGAGGAGGGCATGCGCCGGCTCAAGCAGCACTACGACCACCATCCGCTTCCGGTCGTGGTCGAGCAACGCGAGAAGCGCGAGAAGCGCGTCGAGTCCACGACCTACAAGGCGAAGGACTGAGCCCACTCCCCCGCTGATCGACGGCGGCCCCGCTTCCTGTCTTTGCAGGGAGCGGGGCCGTCGCCTTCTTCGGGGCGCGCGTCAGCTGCGGGTCACGGCAGCTCGATCGTGCGCCCGGTGCCCGCGCCCTCGATGGCCTTCTGGAAGCCGCCAGAGCGACTGACGACGACGCCGGAGGCGTGGTCGGGTCTTCGTACAGGGTGCCATCCCGCAGCATCGCGTAGAGCACGTCAGTGCGGCGGCGCGCCAGGGCGATCAGCGCTTGGTTGTGGCGCTTGCCCTGGGCTCGTTTTCGGTCGTAGTAGGCCCTCGAGGGGCCGTGGTGCAGTGAGGCGAAGGCCGAGAGGAACAGGGCGCGCTTCAGGCGCTTGTTGCCTCCGCGGGGTGCGTGCTCGCCGCGGATCGAGGTCCCTGAGCGGCGGGTGACGGGGGCGATGCCGGCGTAGGAGGCCAGGTGCCCGGCATCGGCGAAGTCCTTGCCCACGACTTCGGTGAGAATCCGTGCTGCGGTCCTGACCCCGATACCGGGCATCGAGATCAGGACCGGATGAAGAGGGTGGGCCTCCACGACAGCCTCCACCTGGGTGGCCAGCCTGGCCCGCTGCTGGAGCAGCCCGGCGAGCTGCTCGGCCAGAATCGGCACGACGGTGGCTGCGGCCTCGGTGCCAGCGACCACGACGGTCTGCTGGGCCAGGGCTTCGAAGATCTCCTCCGTCAGAGTGTTCGCCAGTCGGGGTGCGTGCTTGCGCAGCCGGGCGCGCACGTGCCCGGGCCCGGCGGTCTTGAGCTTGCCCGGGGTCGGGTACCGGCCTAGCAGATCCGCTACTGCCGGGTGCGTGATCCTCGGTCCCAGCACGCGCTCCAGGGCGGGGTGGATCTGGGTCAGCAGCCCGCGCAGCCGGTTGGAGGAAGCGGTGATCTGAGCGGCGAGATCATCATCGGCGCCAGCGAGCATGGCCAGCTCAGCGATCTGCTCATCATCCACACGGATAGCCCGCAGGGTGTGGGGCATGGTGCGTGCTGCTTCGGCGATGATCGCGGCATCACGGGCATCGGTCTTGGCCGAGCCCGGGTGCAGGTCTGCGATCCGGCGCATCGCCAGCCCGGGCAGGTAGGCCACTTCCACGTCTTCGCAGGACTGCGCCACGGCCACGGGCAGGGCACCGATCGTGGCCGGCTGGTCGACCACGAGCAGCACGGGCCCGTGGGCTGCGGCGAGGTCGTCGAGGATGGCCCGCAGCCGGGTTTCGTCGTTGGGCAGTGCCTTGTCGTAGACCCTTTCGCCAGCGGTGGTGAGGGCGACGGCGTGGTGGTCGGATTTGCCGACGTCGAGGCCGATGTACACGGCCGGGGTTGGGGTGGTCATGGCGGTTGCTCCTGGGCTGGTCGGGCCATGGGTGTGCTGGCCAGCCCTGTGGTGATCACGCTCGGCATCCACGTTACAAAGACCCTCGTGAGGGGGACCCCGCCTCTATCAGCGATCCGTGATCACCAGACCGGTCCTCGGTGACAACACCCCCCGGATCATGGACGACTGGGGGCAACGATCATGCCGAGGACCGGCTGGCCGGCACCTGCTCATCCTGGACGATCCAGGCGCCGCCGAAAAGGTAACGGGGGCGATCTCAACGGCAGCCGCGCGCACGAACGCCTTGATCACCCCATTGGCCGCTGCTGCAGCGGTCCCCGAGACCACCGGGTCGTGCAAGGGGATGCCGCTGATCAGGGTGAACGAGCCCGTGGTCGAGACATGCTCGAGCCCCGTGCGCACCAGATTGATCTGCGCCAGCGCCTTCTGCCGCAGAGACGACTCCAAATCCTCGCTGCTCAGCTCGTCCAGCGTCGTGTAGACCACGGCGTCGACCTGCCCGGCCTGCTCCCAGAGCTGGGCGAGCTGCGTGTCATCGGCGATGTCGCAGTGGGTGTCACCGCTGCTCCTGCCGACCGTCACGACCTCGTGCCCGCGGTCTCGCATCAGCGCCTCGACCGCGCGCGACCGAGCTCCCCCGCTGCACGCACGATGAGAATCTTCATGCTCGTCACCATAGTGACGCCTGGGACGCAGAGAAGAGTGAACATTCCACCCCCGCAGCACGCTGAGCGGATGAACGGGCTCTGTGCCGCCGTCACCGAGTGGTCCGCTGCGGCGCCCGCAGGACTCTGACGCCGCACCAGCTCAACCCATCGGTTCTGATTACCTGTAGATGTGCGGCCTCTGCACGACAGAGGTCCCGGACGGCGTTGACGCCGCAGTCGTGCAGCCGATCAGGGCTGATGGACTGCAGAAGTGCGGTCTCAGCGGGCCGGGCGGGGCGGAGCGGGGCGGGGCGGAGGGAGCCCAGTACCGCGCGCGACGGGGGCGGCGCTGGCACACGGAACACCGGTACGACGACCAGTTTATGAACTGCTCGCGCACGATTACACCGTCGCGACCCTTCGCCTGGCAGCGCAGGCACGACTGTCCGACGCGTCCGTAGCCGTTCACAGAGGGGACGAAATTTCCCAACTCCACACAATCCATACGTTCACGTATAACCCGGTGAGCTGTCAGTTAACACGGCACTCAATGCCGAGTCTACCCCAAAGGGATCAGCGCTCAGATTCGAATAGCCCCTCGCAGACTTGACGCTACGCGACCACTGGAGCGAAACCACCAGGTGCACTAAAGTCAGGAGCCCCGACGCGCCCCCCTAGGATTTCGAACTCTCAATTCATTTTTACTCGCCTCTTGAATGCTTTGATTCGTTTCATGCAATCAGGAAACAATTACATGCGACAAATATTCCATCGACAAAAAATATCCGCTCGCCCGAATCGTGACGTTTTCATCAAGCTCGCTAACGGTCCCGCAATGAAATCAGCGAAATTCCTCCAGTCGATTTAGTGACTTGCACCCGGCCACTCCATAGAACAGTCGAACGCCTACCTACGCGAGCACCTTGGGATCCACTTTGACCGCCTCACACATTCTCACGAAATGATCGTTGTCGACGGATCGCAAAAACTCCATGCAACGCCGGATATGACCATGCACAGCTCTGGCGTCAAGCATCCCCACCGTCTCACCGCCCTCTCCGTGAGAGAATCGATTGCAAAAGTCGTACACATCCCGATATCGCTCGTTCGGGTCGACCTGCACGAGCGCTTCCAACTGCTGAAGGAAGTTCGGCCGATGCGGCGCCTTGTAGCTCGCAAAGGTCTCTATCACGCGCCGAGCCGCGTTGGGCAGCAAGAACAGCCGTTCGTGATCGTCCGCGTCTTGCACACCCATCATGACCATGGAGAAGAGGTAAGCGTACTCCGAGGTGCTGCTGCGCAACAGGTCCGGAAGTTGGCCAACCTTCGTTGTGCGCTTTCCGTCGTTCGTAGTACCGAAGATCTCACGAAACGCGACACGCGGAAATCGGATTTCATCCGCGTCACCTTTTTCGATCGCCTTAGCAGACGCATTCCACTTACTCTTATGAGACAAGATGAACAGGCGAAGTAGACTGAAATCGTGAGTCAGGATTATGTATTGTCCGAAATCTTTGAGGGCGCTAACTAGCCACTGGTGGGTAGCGAAGAGGGATTCACGGTCGAGGGAACTTGACGGATCGTCGATGACGACAATGCGTTGACTGGGATCAACGCCACGCTCCTGCTGATCCTCGAGATTCCGCAGAAAGTACAGCAGAGACAGCGTGGTCCGCTCACCCTCGCTGAGATGCGTCCCATCCGCGTCCCCACGACGACATCTGTACGACCTGCCATCATCACTCACGGCGATGTTAAGGTGGTTCTTCCCGTAGACGCGCGCTAGGTCACGGGTGAGAGTTTCAGCCATCTCTATCGTAGTGAACCGTTCCTGGCGCACTCTCTCTAACCCGCGCTCGGCCATCCTGGCAGCCTCCAGGGCGCCATCGTGCGCTTCTTCAGCATCCGCTGATTGTTTCTCCAATTCACGGAAAGTTTGGCTTTGCGATCCGACGATGTGATCCAGCACAATCGCCTTCCTTAATTCCGTAAGCTCTTCGTGCCTACGAGCCTGGTCATTATGGTCCTTGACCACTTCTGAGAGGGCAGCCACCTCGAGCACAGTGTCAAGCGCCGAGAGATCTGGCTCGACAGGGGTCGCACCAGGATCAGCGACTTTCGAGATAAGCGCCTTCTCGATCTGCTTGACGCAGGCCACTCGAGCTTCCACTTCACGTCTAGCCAGGTCTGCTTCCGGGTTGTAAGCGGCCTGTAGATCACTGGAAAGGTCCGAAGGGTCGGGCAGCGAGTCCAGCCATTCGGACAAACTCTTCTTGTACTCCTCTGCTCTATCCAGAACCTGCTGTGCATCGTGGCGGATCTGCAACCAGCTTTCGTCGAAATGTCGAGCAAGTTGCTCTCGTCGCTCAACAGACAAGACGCCGTCGCAGAAAAGGCAGTGTTCCTCCGCCTCGTGGAGCGAGAGACCCTGTTCCACCCACTCCTGAGCACGACGGCTGGCCTCAAGAGTTTCGATCGCGATGCGCGTCGGAGTGCGGGACAGGATAGATCCGAGTTCGTGCAGTCGTTCCAGCCCGGCCGGTGGACCCGCAACTTCCGGGACGGGCGAAGGCACGCCCTCGCCGAGCAGGATGAGTGCGTCGGTGTGCGTGCTGTCGTCAGGGAAGTCGCCTTGCGCCGAACGGAGCATCTCGCTGACCTTGTTCACCGAATAGCGGTTTTTGGTGTAGTGGTTGTAGTCGAAACGCCGGAGCTCTTCGACGATCCGGCTCTGAACGCGACGAGCGAGTTTGTCGACCTCTTGCTGAGCCTCCCGGCGCTGCTCTTCACTCTTTCCAACGAGATCTTGTGCCCGTTCGAACTCAGCTAAGAGGCCCTCTTCCTCCTGCTTCGAGTTGATGGCCCCGCGACCGAGTGTGACAATCGCGTCAGCGTTTTCCCCTGCCAAGAATTCTGACAAATTTTCATTAACCCACGCGCGAGTGAATACGTCGATTGATGTTGGGGCACTCCCACCCGAGGAGACCCTCAGCTCGCGCTGGTCGTCGCATTCCCACACAACGTTGGTTGCTGCCTGTCCCTCGCCGAGGCTGAGAAGTAGTTCAGCCAGCGTTGACTTACCACTGCCGTTGTGGCCGTATACGACTGTCGCGTGCCCCAAGGGAACATTTTCGGGCCAGAATCCCTGGTCAAGGGATCGCCATCGGTCATTCAGATCAAGTCGACGAAGCATGAGCTGATCGTAGCCGTCGGGTCTCAGATTCTCGAACAATCGAGCCACCCGGCAACTGCTCCGTTACTCTGAGAGGGCCTCCATGTATGGTCTGGGCATGGTTCCCGAGGCGCAAACGACCCGGCCCCCGTCGCATCCTCTGGACCAACGACGCGTTCGGCGCGGGAAAGACCACGACCGCGCAGCTGATGCGGACCAGGCACCCCGGGTCCGTCCTGATCGACCCGGAGGAGGTCGGGTCGATGCTGCGGCCCTTCCTCCGCCCCGTCGCACCGGTGTGTGACTTCCAGAAATGGAGCGCATGGCGGGAATCGTCGCCGGGAGGGTTATTGCAGTGGTCCGAGAGCTACCCGGGGACGGTCCGCGCCTGGCGATCGTTCCGCAGACCATCGCGGATGAAGATCACTGGTCCCAGATCACCGCCGCGCTCCACTGCCCAATCGTGGAGACGGCGCAGATTGGCTGAATTCCGCAGCGCCGAGTGGATCCCTGCACGACCTTCACCGGAATAGATACGACTCGGCTCAGCCCGGCGGCCACCACAACAACTGTGCAGACTCTCCTGGATCAGGGGCCTAGCTCGCAGTCCCCCAGCTGACGACACACCAGCACAGTCCATCGAAGCTTATCGCCTGCGTTGGTGGCCTCGAGAATTGGTCGGATCAGCTCACCAGCTGCATTTCCACTTCCGGGTCGTCAAGGTAACTTGGAATCCATGGACGATCCGATCATCGTCCAGTCCCCATTGAAGTATGGACTCACCGAGGATGAGATCCTCTACGCGTATAGCAATCCGTTGCGCGCGTGGGATCTCGAAGACGCCTTCACCACGCTGATCGGTGCGAAATGGACCGCGATCATCCTCAAGATCGGCTGGGTCCAGGGCTCTGCCACCGTCGTGATCGTCCACGCCATGCGAGCCCGCGACAAGTTCCTGAGGTGATGACCATGCCCCCCCACCGTCGACGTGATCCTCGCTCACGCAGATGAACTCGCTGCCCGCTTCGAGGGCTATGAGCCCTAAGCTGACGAAGAACTCGACGTTGCGGCGATGAACGAGCTCCGAGCCGCCGTCGCCGAGCAGTCAGCCGCGGAGCGCCACGTGGTCGATGCCATCCGCTCAGCGCGCCGGGCCGGCATGTCGTGGAAGGCGATCGGTTCATTCGTCGGAACGACAGGCGAGTCTGCTCGCCAGCGTTACGCGAGGTTCGCTGCGTGAGCTGCAGCGCTGCAGATTTCTGAGGCCGCACTAGCGCAGCCCATCGGTGCTGATCACCTGCGGATCTGCGGCCTCAGCGGGAAAGGTGTCCTCGCCAGCGTCGGTGCCGCACTCGTGCGGCCGATCAGGGCTGATGGGCTGCAGAAGTACGGTCTCAGCGCGCCGGGCGGGGCGGGGCGGCGGGAGCTCAGTACCGCGCGCGGCGGGGGCGGCGCTGGCACACCGCGCACCGGTACGACGACCGGTTCATGAACTGCTCGCGCACGATCACGCCATCGCGGCCCTCGGCCTCGCAGCGCGGGCACGCCTCACCGGCGCGGCCGTAGGCATTGAGGGAGCGGGAGAAGTAGCCGGATTCCCCGTTGATGTTCACGTACAGGGAGTCGAAGCTCGTCCCGCCGGCCTCCAGGGCCCGGGCCATGACGTCCTGCACGGCCTCGACCAGGCGCTGCGTCTCCGGACGCGTCATGGTCTCGGTGGGGCGGGCGTAGTGCAGCTGGGCAGACCAGAGGGCCTCGTCGGCGTAGATGTTGCCGATCCCGGAGATCAGGCCCTGATCCAGCAGAGCCCGCTTGATGCCGGTCTTCCGGCGACGCAGGGCGGCGTGGAACGCCGAGGGGTCGAAGTCCGGATCCAGCGGATCTCGCGCGATATGCGCGGCGTGCTCCGGAATGAGCGGCAGTCCCAGGGCGCCCCGTCCGCCGGGATGGCCGTCGGCGGTGGGCTCCAGGGGATCCAGGAACATGCCGCCGAAGATGCGCTGGTCCACGAAGCGCAGCTGCCCGGGCAGCCCGACGGGAGTCTCGGAGAGCCCCAGGCGGACCTTGAGGTGGCGCTCGTCGGGCTGGTCATCTCCCTGGATCAGCGCCTGGCCGGACATCCCCAGGTGCATCATCAGCGCGAGCTCGTCGCCGGAGGCCAGCGCTACGGGCAGCCAGAGGAACTTGCCGCGGCGCACCGCATCCAGGATGGACGCGCCCTGCAGCCGCTGCACGAAGTCGCCCGGACCGCCTATGTGGCGGCGCAGGGAGCGCGGGTCCAGGACCTCGACGGTCTCGACCCGGCGCCCGACCGTCCAGCGCTCGAGGCCGCGGCGCACGACCTCGGCCTCGGGCAGCTCGGGCATCTCAGCGCCCGTCGGCCAGCGGCCGGCCGTGGCCGTCGGTGCGAGTGGTGCCGGTGATCGCCGAGTAGGCGGACTCCGCCGCCCGGCGCTCGGCCTCCTTCTTGGAGGTGCCGGGGCCGGTGCCGTGCACGGTTCCGCCCAGCAGGCAGGAGGCCGTGAAGGAGCGGTTGTGGTCCGGGCCCGTGCCCTCGACCTCGTAGGTCACCGCGCCCATCCCCCGCATGGCCGCGAGTTCCTGGATCTCGGTCTTCCAATCGCGGCCCTCGCGGATCACGAAGTCGTCCTCGAGCAGCGGCACGATCATCCGCAGCACGAAGGCCCGCGCGGCATCCAGGCCCTGCGACAGGTACAGCGCACCGATCACGGCCTCCATGGTGTCGGCCAGGATCGAGGACTTGTCGTGCCCGTCGGTGCGGATCTCGCCGCGGCCCAGGCGGATGAACTCCCCCAGCCCGCGCTCGCGCGCCAGCTGCGCCAGGGTGCGCGTGGAGACCACGGAGGCACGGATCTTGGCGAGGTCGCCCTCGCTGCGCTCGGGGTAGCGCGTGAAGATCTCGTCGGTGACCGTCAGCCCCAGCACGGAGTCGCCCAGGAACTCGAGGCGCTCGTTGTGCTTCTGACCGGCATGCTCGTAGGCGTACGAGCGATGCGTCAGCGCAATGAGCAGCGTCTCGGCGTCGATATCGACGCCGAGACGCTGCAGAAGATCCTGATGATCAGACGCCAACTCAGGCGTCCGCCACCTTGCGGCCCTTGTACTCGTAGTACAGGGCGGTGCCGGCGGAGTCGGTGACCAGCTTGGCCTGGTGCGGCAGGGAGTACACGGTCTTGCCGTTCTCCACGGTGCGGACCAGCTTGGGGGCCTTCGCCTTCCACTGCGAACGACGGGCGTGCGTGTTGGCTCGCGAGAGCTTCCTCTTCGGAACAGCCACTGCTATCTCTCTTCTCTCGGGGACTCGTCCCCCTGCTCGAGCAGGCCTGCGAGGGCGCTCCAGCGGGGGTCGAGCACTTCATGTACATGATCGGGGTCGTCCTCCAGCCGCGCGCCGCACTGGGCGCACAGACCGGGGCAGTCCTCCCGACACACTGGCTGGAACGGCAGCTTGGTGATCGCTGCGTCCCGGAGCATCGGCTCCAGATCGATGTGATCGTCCTGGACGGTGTACATCTCGTCGGCGTCGTCGTCCTCTTCCGGAGTCTCGGAAGGGGCGTCGAACAGGAAGAGCTCCTGCACCTCTACGGTCATGTCCTCTTCGACCGGATCGAGGCACCGACTGCACTCGCCGTGAAGGCGGGCTGTCACCATGCCGGAGACCAGGATACCGTCCACGACGGATTCCAGCCTCAGGTCGGCTGCCATGTCGGAGCCCTCAGGGGCCCCGATGATCGCATTGCCGAAATCCTTCGGCGCAGGCAAGGTCTCCTGGAAGAGACGCATCGTCCCGGGACGGTGTTCCAGGTCCCTGACGTCCAGCGCCAGCGGTGAAACGTTGTCTCGACTGATGATGATCTCCTGTGGGTTCAATGCCAGCACGTCATTCTAGACGGCAGGACGAGGATGCTCAACCGATGGCGTCGCGGGTCCCGTCCAGGGCGGCCAGCACCTCTGGCGTCACGAACGCGGAGACGTCCCCTCCGAAGCCGTGGACCTCCTTCACGAGCGACGACGACACGTGCGCGAGCTCCGGCGCAGCGGCCAGGAACACCGTCTCCATGCGCGTGAGGCTGCGGTTCATCCCGGCCATGGGCAGCTCGTAGTCGAAGTCCTGCCCAGAGCGCAGGCCCTTCACGACCGCCACGGCGCCGCGGCCCGTCACGTACTGCGCCAGCAGCCCGCCTCCCAGCGGCTCGACCGTCACCCGCCCCGACGACGAGCCCAGCGACTGCTCCACCAGCTGCACGCGCTGCCCGATTGGGAAGCGATGGGTCTTGTTCGGGTTGTCCGCCACCGCCACGATCACCTCGTCGAACAGCCGCGCGGCGCGTTCGATGATGCCCACGTGGCCCAGGTGGATCGGGTCGAAGGACCCGACGCAGACGGCTCGGCGCCCACTGCTCGGAGTCTGCTCGGGCGCGGCCGTCGCGGGTGCAGGGTTCTCAGTCATGCCGGACACGCTATCGCGGCGGCCGCCTCCCTAGACTCGAGCCCATGAGCCTTCCGCAGACCGACTCCCCCGACCTCCCCTGGCACGACCTGGCACGCGGTGCGGGTCTCATGCAGGACTCCGGGGCGCTGCGCTCCACGATCTTCGACGAGACCTCCGTCCTGGCCCGCGCCCACGGCGCCGTGAACCTGGGTCAGGGCTTCCCGGACGCCGACGGCCCCACCGCCATGATCGAGGCCGCGGCGGAGGCCCTGCGCTCGGGGCTCAACCAGTACTCGCCCGAGCGCGGGCTGCCCGAACTGCGCGAGGCGATCGCGGCCCAGCAGCTCGCCACGCAGTCCCGCGAGCTCGACCCCCATACCCAGGTGGTCGTCACGGCCGGCGCCGCTGAGGCCCTGGCCGCCTCGCTGCTGTCGATCCTGCGCCCGGGCGACGAGGTGGTGGTGCTCGAGCCGCACTACGACCTGTACGCCGCGATCGTGGCCTTCGCCGGGGGCGTCCTGCGCCCCGTGGCGCTGCGGCCCCCGCACTTCACGGTGGATCCCGACGAGCTGCGCGCGGCCTTCAGCGAGCGCACCGCCGTCGTGCTCGTCAACGACCCCCACAACCCCACCGGCACGGTGCTCAGCCCGCAGACCGCCGCCGAGATCGGACGCCTGGCGCTCGAACACGACGCCGTGATCCTCACCGACGAGGTCTACGAGCACCTGCGCTACGACGGCGATCACGTGAGCCTGGCCGCCGGCGCCCGCTCGTCCCTGCTCGAGGAGCCGCTGGCCCAGCAGGTCCGCGAGCGCACGCTCGTGGTGTCCTCGGCCTCCAAGTCCCTGCAGGTCACGGGCTGGCGGATCGGCTGGGTGAGCGGGCCGGCCGATCTGATGAGCGGGGTCAGCGCCGTGAAGACCTACCTGAGCCACTCCGCGGCCGCTCCCCTGCAGAAGGCCGTGGCGGCAGGCCTGCGCGACCTGCAGACCTGGGGACAGACGCTGGCCGCCGAGCAGGCGCAGCGCAGCGCACTGGTCGGGCAGGCGCTGCGGGATCTGGGGCTGCAGGTCGCCCAGCCGTCCGGTTCCTACTACGTGGTGGCCGACTTCTCGCCGCTGTTCGACCGCTACGGCGCCACGACGTCGGCTGAGATGTCGCGCGCGCTGATCGAGCGGGCCGGGCTCGCCCTGCTGCCACTGTCGGCCTTCGCAGCCCCGGAGAACCAGGAGCTCTACGCGGGTTGGATGCGAGTGGCCGCATGCAAGCGGGAGTCCACGCTCCAGGAGGGCATGGACCGGCTGGCCGCAGCCCTGCGCTGAGGCTCAGCCCTTGCGCCCCAGCGCGCGGTAGGTCCAGTCCGCATCGATCCACTGCTGCGGATCGAGCACGTTGCGCCCGTCGAGGATCTGGCGGCGCCGCACCAGCGGAGCCAGGTCCTGCGGCGTCATCCGCCGGAACTCATCCCACTCGGTGAGCAGCACGACCACCTCGGCACGGGCCACCGCCTGGATCAGCGAGCTCGCGTAGTCCACACGCGGGTAGCGCTTGGCGGCGTTCTCATTGGCCTTGGGGTCGTAGACGTGGACGTCGGCGCCGATCGAGTGCAGGCGCGCGGCGATGTCCAGGGCCGGCGAGTCGCGGACGTCGTCGGACTCGGGCTTGAAGGCGGCGCCGAGCACGGCGATCTCCCGGCCCATGACGGAGCCGTCGAGCATGTCGGTGATGACCCCGACCGTGTGCTCGCGGCGTCGGGTGTTGATGTCGTCGACCTCGGCCAGGAAGCGCACGGACTGATCCAGCCCGAGCTCGGAGGCCCGGGCGCGCAGGGCGCGGATGTCCTTGGGGAGGCATCCGCCGCCGAAGCCCACACCGGCGTTGAGGAACTTGCGCCCGATCCGCTCGTCCATCCCGATCGCATCGGCCAGCGTGCGGATGTCTCCGCCCACGGCCTCGGTGAGCTCGGACAGCGAGTTGATGAAGCTGATCTTGGTGGCCAGGAACGAGTTCGCCGCGACCTTCACGAGCTCCGAGGTCTCGTAGTCGGTGACGATCAGCGGGATGCCCTCCGCCAGCTGCGGGGCGTAGACCTCGCGCATGAGCGACTCCAGGCGCTGGGCCTGCTCGCGCTCCTGCGGATCCGCGCTGCCGTGGCCGGGCAGGCCGATGACCATGCGATCGGGGTGCAGCGTGTCCTCGACCGAGTGGCCCTCGCGCAGGAACTCGGGGTTCCACACCAGGTCCACCTCGATCCCCTCCGGAGCGTTCTCGCGCGCCAGCTCGCGCAGCCTCCGGGCGGTGCCCACCGGGACGGTGGACTTGCCTGCGATCACGGCATCGCGGGTCAGGTGCCGGGAGATCTGCTCCACGGCGGAATCCACGAAGCTCATGTCCGCGGCGAATGCTCCGGGGCGCTGCGGGGTGCCCACCCCGATGAAGTGCACGTCCCCGAAGGCCCCGGCCTCCTCGTAGTCGGAGGTGAAGCGCAGGCGCCCGGACTCGACGTGCTTGCGCAGCAGCTGCGGCAGCTCCGGCTCGTGGAAGGGCAGGACGCCGGCCGACAGCGACTCGAGCTTGGCCGGGTCGATGTCCACCCCCAGCACCTCGTAGCCCATCTCCGCCAGCGACGCCGCGTGCGTGGCGCCCAGGTATCCGGTCCCCAGAACAGTGATGCGCATCCGGTGCGTGCTCCTCGGTCTCGTGTGCGTGCCCAACGCACGCCGTTCCGCAGTGCGGGCCGCACGGACGGCAACCCATACCAGCAGACTAGCTATCCGCTTCCTCCCCGGAGCGGGGGGCCGCGGCGTGCCAGGTGAACTTCAGATGATGCCGGCGTCGACGTCCCCGCCCGCACCCCGGATCCGCTCGGGCGACGAGCGAGTCAGGAGGGGTCGTCGGCCTCGGCGAACCAGAGCATGGTCTCGCCGTGCCTGCTGCTCTCGAGCCGACGCAGGCCCTGGGGCCAGGCGGGCTCCGGGCTGCGCGAGGATCGCTCGATCACCACGACGCCGCCGGGGCCGAGCTTGCCGCTCAGCAGGGACAGCACCTCGCTCAGCTCGGCCTCCCCCAGCGGGTAGGGCGGATCTGCGAGCACGAGATCCCAGGGACCCTCGTGGGCCGAGGCGTATCCGTGCACGGAGCCGCGCTCGCAGCGCACCCGCTGCGAGCCGAGGGCACGATTGACCGTCTCGGCATTGACCCTGCACACCGAGACGGCCCGCGGATGCTTCTCCACGAGCACGACCTCGCGCGCGCCGCGGCTGGCGCACTCGCAGCCCAGGGCCCCGGAGCCGGCGAAGAGGTCCAGGACGCGGGCGTCGTCGAGCATGCCCCAGGCGTCCAGGCGGGAGAACAGCGACTCCTTGACACGATCGGTCGTGGGCCGGGTACCGGTGCCGGGCACGGAGGCCAGTCGGGTGCCGCCGGCCGCTCCGGCGATGATGCGGGTCACGAGCGGATCAGCCCCTCTCCAGGTACTTCTCGGTGTCCTCGTCGAGCGCGGCGCGGATGGCCGCGAGCAGCTGCGGGTGCTGCTCGAGCCCGGGATCGGCCGTCAGCACGGCCTGGGCCTCGCGGCGGGCGCGCTCGATGACGCCGGCGTCATCGACGGCGCGCAGCAGCCGCAGGGTGGAGCGCCCGCCGGACTGGGCATCGCCCAGGATGTCGCCCTCGCGGCGCTGAGCCAGATCGGCCTGGGCGAGCTCGAAGCCGTCGGTCGTGGCCGCCACGGCCGCGATCCGCTCCCGCGAGGGATGCTCGGGATCGCGGCGGGTGACCAGCAGGCAGGTGGAGCGGTGCGCCCCGCGACCGATCCGCCCGCGCAGCTGGTGCAGCTGGGAGATGCCGAAGCGATCGGCGTCCACGATCACCATGAGCGTGGCATTGGGGACGTCGACGCCGACCTCGACCACGGTGGTGCAGATCAGCAGATCGATCTCCCCGGCGGCGAAGGCCTCCATGGTCTCGGTCTTCTGCGCGGCGTCCAGGCGCCCGTGCAGCACCGCGACCCTCGCCTGCTCCAGCTCGGGCGCCCGCTGCACGAGCAGCTCGAGCCAGGTGGTCGAGACCATGGCCTCGGCGGCCTTCTCATCGGCGGCCGAGCCGGCCAGGGAGAACGGCGGGACCTCGTCGTCCGCCCCGATCTTGGGCGCGACCATGTAGACCTGCCGTCCTGCGGCGATCTCCTCTGCGGCCCGGGCCATGATCCGCCGCTCCCAGGCCGGGTGCTCGAGCAGCCCGACCACGTGCGTGTCGATCGGCTGGCGTCCCGCGGGCAGCCCTTCGAGCACCGAGACGTCGAGGTCGCCGAAGACCGTCATGGCCACGGTGCGCGGGATGGGCGTGGCCGTCATGACGAGAAGGTGCGGGACCTCGTCGGCGCCGGTCTCGCGCAGGCGGTCGCGCTGCTGCACGCCGAAACGATGCTGCTCATCGACCACCACCAGGCCCAGGCGCAGGAACTGCACCGTCTCCGAGAGCAGCGCGTGGGTGCCGATCACGATCCCGGCCTCGCCGGTGACGATCTCGAGCAGCGCCTGCTTGCGCGCGGCGGCGGGCATGGAGCCGGTCAGCAGCACCACACGGGTTCCCTGCGGATCGCCCTCCAGCGTCCCGGCCGCACCCAGCGGCCCCAGTGCGCGCACGATCGAGGCGTGGTGCTGGGCGGCCAGGACCTCGGTGGGCGCGAGCAGTGCGGCCTGCGCCCCGGAGTCCACAGCCTGCAGCATGGCCCGCAGCGCCACGACGGTCTTGCCGGAGCCCACATCGCCCTGCAGCAGCCGGTTCATGGGGTGGACCTGCCCCAGATCCGCGGCGATCTGCTGCCCGACCTCCTGCTGCGAGGCGGTCAGCTCGAAGCCCAGCCGTCGTGCGAAGCCCTCCTGCAGCACGCCCTCCGCGCCGGTGAGCTCCGGAGCGCGGCGCTGGGCGACCGCCTGGCGCCGACGCAGCAGCGCAGCCTGGAGCACGAGCGCCTCGGTGTGGCGGAAGCGGGCCTTGGCGCGGTGCCACTCCTGCTCATCCGCCGGACGGTGCATGGCCTGATAGGCGCTGGCCAGATCCGAGTATCGGTGCTCCCGGGCGACCTCGAGCGGCAGCGGATCCGGGACGGTGGACCAGTCCACGGCGGCCAGGCACAGCTGCACGGCCTGAGCGATCCGATCGCTTGTGAGCTTGGCGACGGCCGGGTACACCGGCACGGGGCGACCAGCGCTGTCCAACGCGTCGGCGGCATCGACGTCGTCGTCGGGATCCAGCGGCGCATAGTGCGGGTTGGCCATCGTCAGCTCGCCGCGATACTGCGAGACCTTGCCCGAGAACAGCGCGTGGGTCCCGCTGGTGAGGTCGCGCGAGGCGGTCCAGGCGTTGAAGAAGCTCAGCGTCATGGTGGCCCCGGTGGACTCCGCGAGCAGATCCGGCCCGGAGTCCGAGGAGCGATCGGTGATCACGACCTCGGTGATCGAGCCGCTGCGCGAGCGCATCCGCCGGGTGGACACGCGCAGCACCTCGGCCACGAGCGTGGCGTGCTCATCCAGGCGCAGCTCGCTGAAGGACGTCAGCTCCCCGCGGGGCACCAGCCGGCGCGGGAAGTGCTCGAGCAGCTGCCCGATCGAGACGATGCCCAGGTGCTTCTCGAAGGCCTTCGCCGAGCTGGCCCCGAGGACCTCGGCCAGCGAGCGGTCCAGATCCCCGCGGTCCACGGACGACGCTGGGGCCTCCGGTCCGGATGCCGAGCCCCGGCTCCCCTTCCGGGGGCTCATCAGTCCAGATCCGAGGGGTTGACGCGGCTCTGACGCCCCGAGCCCTCCGGGTCCAGCCCGGTGACGGCCACATTGCGCGGCGTGCCGTGGGCGCACAGGACATCCAGGGCGGCCTGCCGATCATCCACGTGGACGTGGACCCGCCAGCGCCACAGCTCTCCCTCGATCTGGGAGATCGGCGAGGTGATCACGGAGCGGCCGATCTCGGTGAGCTCGAAGCGCACGGAGGCGGCCTCCAGGGCGGTGAGCTCGACCGTGGCCACGACCTCCACACCGGTCTCGGCCGGGCCGGACAGCAGGTCCGTCCCCTCCGCTGCGCAGGCCGCCGCGGCCTCCCGCATGCGATCGAGAAGCTGCTGGACCTGCACCCCGGTCTCCTGACCGGTCGGCTCGGCGCTGTCCTCCGGGGCGCCGGCCCACAGCACGGGCCGCCCGGATCCCTCGCCGGCGGCGGTGCGGCGCAGGGCGTCCAGGATGATGAGCATCCCCAGGGCGCCGGCGTCCACGCGCCCCGAGCCCTGCAGGGCCCCGAGCTCCTCGGTGGAGCCGAGCACGGCCTCCCGGGCCGCGGCGACCACGCGCTCCATGTGGTGCAGCAGCGTGCGCTTGGAGCCGGGCTCCTCGGCCTCCGGGACCTGCACCGCGGCGATGTCCCGGATCACCGAGAGCATGGTGCCCGGCACGGGATCGGTCAGGGCGGACCAGGAGCGCACCTCGCCCGAGGACAGGGCCTGGGCGAAGGCGTCTGCGGTGAGGCCGCGGCCCTCGAGCGAGGCGCCCACGGCGCACAGCCACACGGCGAACAGGGAACCGGAGTTGCCGCGGGCGTCATCCAGCGCGGCCTGGCCGGCGAGCGAGATGAGCTCGCCGACATCCGGGGTCTCGAGCACCTGAACGGCCTGAGCGGCGGTGCCGACGGTGGTCACGAGGTTGGCGCCGGTGTCCGAGTCGGCCACCGGGAAGACGTTGATCGCGTCCAGGATGTCGGCGCTGGCGCGCAGCTCACGGACGGCGAGGTCGAACCACCGCCGAACGGCCTCCGTGCTCGCTGTGCTGCGCTCGTTCAAAGTGGTCCCATCCTCCGCTGCGGCTCCCGCCGATCAGCTGGTTCGCGTCATCGCCCGCCACGCTCACGCCCCAGCCGCCGACGGGCTCCTGGGGCTGCGCGCGTCCGGGAGGACCGGCTGCTGGTCCGCCGGAGGGAGCTCCCGGAAGGCGCACAGAGCCTATCGCACGGACTCCCTCGGGCACCTGGGCATCCGCCGGGAGACAGGCGAGCAGACCGTGGTCCTCCCCGCCTGCGAGCACCCACTCCAGGGGGTCTGCACCCAGCAGCTCGGCCGCCGGCCGCAGGGGCTCGACAAGCTCCTGCAGGGACTGGGGATCCAGCTCCAGGTGCACACCGGAGGCCGAGGCGATCCGTCCGCCGTCGCGCACGAGGCCGTCGGAGACGTCGATCATGGCGGTGGCCCCTGCCTGCGCCAGCCGCGCGCCTGCCGGGACGGGGCTCACGGGCCGCAGCTGCCAGCCGGCGATCTCATCCAGGACGGCATCCTCCCCGGGGCGGTAGTCGCTCGAGAGCAGCAGCGCCAAGCCGGCCGCCGCGCGCCCGACTGTCCCGGCCAGCACAAGACGCTGCCCCGGCGCGGCTCCCGAGCGGCGCACGGGCTCGCGGCCCTGCAGATCCCCGGTCACCGTCACGGTCACGGAGATCTGCTCGCCCCCGCCCAGATCACCTCCAGCCACCGACAGCTGCGGTGCCCCGCAGGCCTGGATCCCGCCGCGCAGCCCGCGGGCGAAGTCCAGGACCCACTGGCACGGAGTCTGCGCCGGGAGGGTCAGGGACACGACCATGGATGACGGCGCCGCCCCCATGGCCGCGGCATCCGCCAGGTTCTGCGCGGCTGCCTTGGCACCGGTGTCCGCACCGCCGGTCCGTGCGCCGCTGGGCCACACCGAGAGGAAGTCCTGGCCCTCGACCTGGGTGTCCGTGGTGATCACGAAGCGCCCGTCCGGGGCGGCGATCACCGCGCAGTCATCACCAGGGCCCAGCTGCAGGTACGGCGAGTCCTCGCCCTGCAGCAGCGGCAGGAAGGCGGAGAGCAGCTCCGATTCGGAGGTCTCCCCCACGCTGCGGCCGGCGAGAGCCTCCGCAGCCGTGGACGGCTCGGCGGAAGCCTCCGACGAGCCGTCCACGGCCGCTGCGCGAGCAGTCCCAGGCCCCTGGCCTCGCAGCGTCGAGCCGCCCGTGCTGTCCTGCCTGGTCATCTGCGCCGCCTCTCGGTTCATCGGGGCTCACGCTAGCCACCTGGGCGGACAGCACAGCCGCTCGCTGCGCCCTGAGGGCGTGCGTGCCGGCGGTCCCGTGCGGCGGTTCTGCGCGATTCGAGGCCCGCTGGAGCCGGGCGATAGGATCCGGGCCATGCGCTCCGGTCCGAATCCCCTGCTCCCCCTCCGCGCTGCGGCTCTGACGGCCGCCGGCCTGGTCCTGCTCACGGGCTGCGGCTCGAGCACCGCGCAGGTCGAGGCTGCCGAGGACGCCGCGAATCCGGAGTGCGCGCCCGCCATGCTCGCCATGCCGGAGCAGATCAGCGGGCAGGACCAGCGCCAGACCTCGAGCCAGGGCACCACGGCCTACGGGGATCCCTCGGCGGCCGTCGTGCGCTGCGGGGTGACTCCCCCGGAGCCCACGACCGATCTGTGCACGCGCGTGAACGGTGTGGACTGGCTGATCCGCGATCTCGAGTCCGACAACCAGTGGCAGGCCACGACCTACGGGCGCGATCCCGCCTTCGAGATCACCTTCGACACCACGGTCGTGCCGTCCTCGACCGCTCTGGTCGATCTGGGCAGCGCGGTCTCGACCGTGCCGCAGGACTCCGAGTGCCTCTCCGTGGACGAGGTCCCGCAGACCTGAGCCGGGCTCAGCGCAGCCCGACCGGCCGCTCGAGGGCCAGGCGCAGCAGCTCGTCGAGCAGGGCGTCGTAGGGCAGGCCGGAGGCCTCCCACAGCCGCGGGTACATGGAGATCGAGGTGAATCCCGGCATGGTGTTGACCTCGTTGATGAGGGCGCGGCCGTCGTCGGCCAGGAAGAAGTCGGCGCGCGAGAGCCCCTCGCCGTCGACGGCCTCGAAGGCCCGGGCGGCGTCCGCGCGGATGCGCTCGGCGGTCGCCTCCGGGACCTCGGCCGGGCAGCTGAGCTGCGCGGAGTCCTGCGCGACGTACTTGGCCTCGAAGTCGTAGAACGAATGCTCGTCCACCACGACGATCTCCCCGAGCAGCGAGACGCGCGGAGCGTCCTGCCCGTGGCCCTGCAGCACGGCGCACTCGATCTCGCGCCCGGAGATCCCGGCCTCCACGACCACCTTGCGGTCGAAGGACCGGGCCTCCTCCACCGCGGCGGTGACAGCCGAACGATCGCTCGGGTCATCCACCCGGGTGATGCCGAACGACGATCCGGCTCGGGCGGGCTTCACGAAGACGGGCGCCGCCAGCTGAGCGATCTCGTCCAGGACCGCCTCCGGCTCGCTGCGCCAGCGCCGGTCCTTGGCCACGATGTACGGCCCGACCTCCAGCCCGGCCGACTCGAAGGCGACCTTCATGAAGTGCTTGTCCATGCCCACGGCCGAGGACGTCACCCCGCAGCCGACGTAGCGCATGTCGGCGAGCTCGAGCATCCCCTGAAGGGTGCCGTCCTCGCCGTAGGGGCCGTGCAGCAGCGGCAGCACGACGTCGATGTGCTCGCGGCGCTCCTGGGCCGGGCCCTCGCCGGAGATGTCGCGGATCAGCAGCTCGGTGTCGCCGGAGCCCATGGGCAGCGAGACCATCTGCTCGCCGACCGGCAGCTCGGTGATGGGGTTCTCGTCGAGCAGCGCCTCGAGCTCGTCCTGCGAGAAGAGGAACCACTCGCCCGTGCGCGCGATCCCCACGGTCACCACGTCCCAGTGCTCGCGGTCGATCGCCCCGAGCACGCCCCGGGCGGTGACCAGCGAGATGCTGTGCTCGGAGGAGCGCCCGCCGAACAGGATCGCCACACGGGGGCGGGACGACGGGGCTGCGGTCTGCGGTTCAGCGGCTGCGGGATCGATGGTGCTCATGCGGTGGTTGCCTCCGCTTTCAGTTCGCGGCCCAGCAGCAGCGGGGCGAGGTGTTCGACGGTGATGCGACCGTCCAGGATAGCCACGACGGCCTCGGTGATCGGCATGTCGACCCCGTGCGCCCGCGCGAGCTGCAGCACAGCAGGCGCGGACTTCAGGCCCTCGGCGGTCTGCGTCATCTCGCGGTCGATCTGCTCGAGCGTGCGGCCCTGTCCCAGCAGGCGCCCGGCCGTCCGGTTGCGCGACAGCGGCGATGAGCAGGTGGCCACCAGATCGCCGATCCCGGCCAGCCCAGCCATGGTCTCGCTGCGAGCCCCGAGCGCCAGGGCCAGCCGGGTGGACTCCGCCAGCCCGCGGGTGATCACGGAGGCCTTGGAGTTGTCGCCGTAGTGGCGGCCGTCGCAGATGCCCACGGACAAAGCGATCACGTTCTTGGTCAGTCCGGCGATCTCCGTGCCCACGGCATCGGTGTTCGTGTACGGGCGGAAGTAGGGCGCGGCCACGGCGCGGGCCACATCGGCGGCCAGCTGCGGATCGGCTGCCGCCACCACCGAGGCGGTGGGCTGCTCGTCGGCGATCTCCATGGCCAGATTCGGGCCCGAGACGATGCACAGCCGCCGGCTCCAGCCCTCGCGGTCGCGCCCGCCCAGCGGGTGGCCCTCCGGGCGCTGCTCGGCCAGGACCTCGGCCGCGACCTCGCTCATGCGCAGCCCCGTGCCCCGCTCGAGGCCCTTGGCCAGCGAGACCAGCACGGCCTCGTGCTCGAGGTGCTGCGCCACGGCAGCCATCTGCGCGCGCAGGGCCTGAGCGGGAACAGCCAGCACGACCAGGTCCGCCCCCTCCAAGGCCTGGGCCAGGTCCGCGGTGACCTGCAGCGGATCGGGCAGGTGCGTGCCGGGGACGTAGCGCTCGTTGACTCGGGTGCGGGCGATGCGGGACATCGCCTCTGCGTCCCGGCCCCACAGCACGACCTCGGGGGCCGGGCCCTCGCCGCTGAGCCCGGCGTCAGTGAGGATCTTGGCGAAGGTCGTTCCCCAGGATCCGGCGCCCAGCACGGCGGCCCGGCGCGGGCTCCACCTCGGCTCGGGAGCGCCCAGATCCTGCGCGGCGTCGCCGTCGCGGGTCAGCTGCTCGGAATGCTGCGTCATCGTCGTCCCCTGAGGCGTCGGTCCCATCGGGTGGGCGGAACGGGTTCGTCGCGCAGGACGGACAGCTCAGCGGCGATCGCGTCCAGGATGGCCTCGGTGGCCTCAGCGGCCGCGGCGCGCGGCACGGCCGCGACCCTCTCGGCATCCGTGCGCCCAGTCTGCCCGGGCGCACGCGTGCTGCGGAAGCGGCTCAGGTCCACGGGCTCGCCCACGCGCACCCGCACCGGCCGCCGGGGACGGAGGCTCACGTGCACCCGCCACCGGCTGCCGCGGCCCAGGATCTGCTGGTCTCCCCAGTGGGCGATCGGGATCACGGGGACGTCGAGGCCCAGAGCCAGCCGCGCCGCACCGGGGTAGGCGTGCATGGGCCAGCGCAGCGGATCCCGGGTCAGCGTGCCCTCCGGATAGATCACGACGACCCCGCCGCGAGCCAGGTGGTCCTGGGCGTCGCTGAGGGCCTGGGCGGTGTCGCGAGTGCCCCGGTGCACGGGCACCTGCCCGATCCGATGCAGCAGGAAGCCGAGCACGGGGATGCGGAACAGCGACTCCTTGGCCAGGAACCGGGGCGTGCGCCCGGCATCGACGACGCTGAGCCCCACCGTGATCGGGTCGATCTCGGTGACGTGGTTGGCCACGATCAGGCACGGGCCGTCGGACGGGATCCGCTCCAGATGCTCGACGCGGCGCCGGGCCAGCAGCCCGTAGGGCAGCCGCACGAGCCGCTGGAGAATCTGCAGCTCGAGATTGAGCTCGCTGCGTCGACCGGAGCGGCGGGTGCGGGCCATGTGCAGCTCCCTGCGGTTCGAGCGGATCAGCTGTTCGCGACGTCGAACGTGGCGCCCAGGGCCTCGAGCTTCGTGGTGAAGTGCTCGTAGCCGCGCTCGATCAGCTCGACGCCGGTCACATGGGAGACGCCCTCGGCGGACAGGGCCGCGATCAGGTGCGAGAAGCCGCCGCGCAGGTCCGGGACGTGGATGTCCTGGGCCCGCAGCTCGGTGCGTCCGGAGATGATCGCGGAGTGCACGTAGTTGGACTGGCCGAAGCGGCAGGGCGTGGAGCCCAGGCAGTCGCGGTGCAGCTGGATGTTGGCTCCCATGCGCTGCAGCGCGTGGGTGAAGCCGAAGCGGTTCTCGTAGACGGTCTCGTGCACGATCGACACGCCCTCGGCCTGCGTCAGCGCCACGACGAGCGGCTGCTGCCAGTCGGTCATGAAGCCGGGGTGGACATCCGTCTCCACGACGATCGGCTTGAGCGCCGCTCCCGGATGGGAGAAGCGGATGCCGTCCTCGCGGATGTCGAGATCGCCGCCGACCTTCCGGAAGGTGTTGAGGAACGTCATCATGTCCGCCTGCGTGGCGCCCTCGACGAAGATGTCTCCGCCGGTGGCCAGTGCGGCCGAGCCCCAGGAGGCCGCCTCGATGCGATCGGACATGGCGCTGTGGTTGTAGCCGGACAGCGATTCGACGCCCTCGATGTGGATCACGCGATCGGTCTGCACCGTGATGATCGCGCCCATCTTCTGCAGGATCGCGATCAGGTCCATGATCTCGGGCTCGGTCGCGGCACCGCGCAGCTCGGTGCGCCCGCGAGCGCGCGTGGCGGAGAGCAGCACCTGCTCGGTGGCCCCCACCGACGGGTACGGCAGCTCGACCTTGGCGCCGTGCAGCCCGTTGGGGGCGGACATGCGGATGCCGGAGTCGAGCTTCTCGACCTTGGCGCCGAAGTGGCGCAGGACATCGAGGTGGTAGTTGATGGGGCGATCGCCGATCTTGCAGCCGCCCAGGTCGGGGATGAAGGCCTCGCCCAGGGTGTGCAGCAGCGGGCCGCACAGCAGGATCGGGATGCGGGAGTCGCCGGCGTGGGCATCGATGTCCGCGTGCTGGGCCCGGACCACGTTCGACGGGTCGAGGTGCAGCTTGCCCTGGCCGTCGTTGTCGACCGCCACTCCGTGCAGGGACAGCAGATCGGTGACGACCTGGACGTCCTTGATGTGCGGGACGTTGCGCAGCGTCGAGGGGGTGGCGCCCAGCAGCGCGGCCACCATGGCTTTGGGTACGAGGTTCTTGGCTCCCCGGACCTTGATCGTGCCCTGGAGCGGAACCCCGCCCGTGATGGTCAGTGCGCTGGACATGGTCTCCCGATCTGCCGTGAGCCCACGGCAATTGCTCGATGCGCGCAGCGATCGCGCTGCTTCGAGGGACCATCTTACGAGAGGACGGCCCCGCGTGTTCGCACTGCCCTCATGGGCGGTTCATCCGCCCAGGTCACGATCCGCCTCCTCGAGGGCCTCAGGTCCGAGCGGGGAGGGTCGTGGGCAGCCAGGCCGGGCGCTGGGCCTCGAATTCGCGGATCCGATCCTCGTGCTGCAGGGTCAGGCCGATGTCGTCGAGCCCCTCGGACAGCCGCCATGCGGTGTAGTCGTCGATCTGGAACGGCACGGTGACGCTGCCCACCGAGACGGTGCGCGCTGTGAGATCCACCGTGGTGGGGACCTCCGGCTCGGCCTCGATCTGCTTCCACAGCAGCTCCACGTCCGACTGCTCGACCTGGGCCGCCAGCAGCCCCTGCTTTCCCGAGTTGCCGCGGAAGATATCGGCGAAGCGCGGCGAGATCACGACCTTGAAGCCGTAGTCGCGCAGCGCCCACACGGCGTGCTCGCGCGAGGAGCCGGTGCCGAAGTCCGGACCGGCCACCAGGATGCTCGCGTCGCGGTAGGCGTCCTGGTTGAGCACGAAGTCGTCCTGGGTGCGCCACTGGGCGAACAGGGCGTCCTCGAAGCCCGTCTTGGTGATCCGCTTGAGGTAGACGGCGGGGATGATCTGGTCGGTGTCGACATTCGACTGGCGCAGCGGCGCTGCGATGCCGGTGTGGGTGCTGAACTTCTCCACGGGGTCCTCCTGGAGTGCTGCCGGGCTCGGCCCGGGCGGGTGCTGGACGTGTGCGAGGCGGGCGCTGGGCCCGATCAGACCGAGACGGGCTCGAGGTCGGACGGGGCCGAGAGCGTGCCGCGCACGGCCGTGGCGGCGGCGACGACGGGCGAGACCAGATGCGTGCGACCGCCCTTGCCCTGTCGACCCTCGAAGTTGCGGTTCGAGGTGGAGGCGCAGCGCTGCCCCGGGGCCAGCTGGTCCGGGTTCATTCCCAGGCACATGGAGCAGCCGGCGAAGCGCCAGTCCGCGCCGAAGTCCTTGAAGATCTGATCGAGGCCCTCCTCCTGGGCCTGCAGCCGGACCTTCTGGGAGCCGGGGACGACCATCATGTCGACGTTCGGGGCCTTGGTGCGGCCCCTGACGACCTCGGCCGCCAGGCGCAGGTCCTCGATGCGCGAGTTCGTGCACGAGCCCAGGAAGACCACATCCACGGGAACCTCCTTGAGCGGGGTGCCGGGAGTGAGGTCCATGTAGGTCAGGGCGCGCTGCGCCGCGGCCTTGGCGCTGTCGTCGGTGAAGTCCTCGGGATCCGGGACCTCCCCCGACAGCGAGACGCCCTGGCCCGGGTTGGTCCCCCAGGTCACGAACGGCTCGAGGGTGTCGGCATCGATCACGACCTCGACGTCGAAGACGGCGTCGTCATCCGTGCGCAGGCTGCGCCAGTGCTCGACCGCCTGGTCCCACAGCTCGCCCTCGGGGGCGTGCGGGCGGCCCTTGACGTAGTCGAACGTGGTCTCGTCCGGGGCGATCATCCCGGCGCGCGCGCCCGCCTCGATCGACATGTTGCAGATCGTCATGCGGGCCTCCATCGACAGCTCCTCGATGGCGGTGCCGCGGTACTCCAGGACATAGCCCTGTCCGCCGCCGGTGCCGATCTCGGCGATGACCGCCAGGATGATGTCCTTGGAGGAGACCCCCGGGCGCAGGTGGCCGTCGATCCGGATGGACATCGTCTTGAACGGTGCCAGCGGCAGGGTCTGCGTGGCCATGACGTGCTCGACCTCGGAGGTGCCGATGCCCATGGCCAGCGAGCCGAAGGCCCCGTGGGTGGAGGTGTGGGAGTCGCCGCACACGACGGTCATGCCCGGCATGGTCAGCCCCAGCTGGGGGCCCACCACATGGACGATGCCCTGCTCGTCATCGCCCAGAGGGTGCAGTCGGACGCCGAACTCCTCGGTGTTCGAGCGCAGGGCCTCGATCTGCTTGCGGGAGGTCTGATCGGCGATCGTCGAGAAGATGTCCTCGGTGGGCGTGTTGTGGTCCTCGGTGCCGATGGTGAGGTCCACGCGCCGCAGCGGCCGATCCGCCAGGCGCAGGCCCTCGAAGGCCTGCGGCGAGGTGACCTCGTGGATCAGGTGGAGGTCGATGTAGAGCAGGTCCGGCTGCCCGTCCTCGCCGCGGCGCACGAGGTGCTGCTGCCAGACCTTCTCGGCCAGGGTGAGAGGCGCTGACTGGGTCTCAGTCGACATGGTGGTCCTTCCGCTGAAGAGCTCCGCGCCCGCCCGATCGGGGCGAGGCGGAAGAGGGCGGCCATGCGGCCGCCGGAGTCATGCACACAGGATCAGCCCGCCGCGCGGATTCCGCCACATGATGGGAAGACATCTCGCATCCTGAGACGTAGTATCGCAACATGGACACTCCGCGGGCCTCCGACCCCCTCCGCAGCACCTCCGCCGAGGCGGAGACCTCCTTCTCCCCCAGCGGAGTCGGGGTGATCGACAAGGCCTCCGGGATCCTCGATGCCCTCGAGGCCGGCCCCGCCTCACTGGCCCAGCTGGTCTCGGCCACCGGCTACTCGCGGCCCACCGTCCACCGGCTGGCCTCCGCCCTGGCGCATCACCGGCTGCTCGGCAAGGACATCCAGGGCAGGTTCGTGCTGGGCCCGCGCCTGGTCGAGCTCTCCTCGGCCGCCGGCGAGGACCGCCTGATCGCCGCGGCAGGCCCCACGCTCGTGCAGCTGCGCGATGCCACCGGCGAGTCCGCGCAGATCTTCAGGCGCCAGGGAGAATGGCGCGTCTGCGTGGCCTCCTCGGAGCGCCCGATCGGCCTGCGCGACACCATCCCGGTCGGCACCCAGCTGTCCATGAAGGCGGGCTCGGCGGCCCAGGTGCTCACCGCCTGGGAGGATCACAGCCGCCTGCTCGAGGGCCTGCAGGGCGCCCGCTTCACGGCCACCATGCTCTCCGGAGTCCGACGCCGCGGCTGGTCCCAGTCCATCGGCGAGCGCGAGGCGGGCATCGCCTCGGTCTCCGCTCCGGTGCGCGGACCGTCCGGGCGCGTCATCGCCGCCGCGTCGATCTCGGGACCGATCGAGCGCCTGACCCGCCAGCCCGGACGGCTGCACGCCGAGACGGTCGTGGCGGCGGCGCGTCAGCTCACCCAGGCCATCCGCCCGGGACTCTGAGCCGACGGTCCGCGGGCTGCCGGCGCTGGGCCCTCAGCCCCTGGTGCGCACCAGGGCCTCGGTGAGGCGCTCCTGCCGGGACAGCTCCGCCTCGACCGGATCGATCACATGGGTCTGGGCCGCGTCGGCGATCTGCTCGCGCAGCCTGCGCCGTACGCGCGCCCGTCGTCGGGAGGCCGACAGCCGCGCCAGGGCGGCCGAGAGCACCCCGAAGACCAGCCCGGCCACCAGGCCGGTGACCACCAGCAGCGTGGGCACCGGGATGCCGGTGTCCCGGACCTCGGGTGCGCCCGGCACCGGGATCTGCAGGTAGTCCAGGGCGAACAGCCCGGTGAGCCAGAGCAGACCCGCCACGGCCATGAGCAGCAGCAGCCACTGCACGATGCCCATGGGAACCCACCACCAGGACCGCGCGCCGCGGCGCAGGTCCGTGCGGGCGAGAGCCTGGTCCAGGGCGTCGGGCAGCTGCTCGTCGTGCGATCGGGCCGCCTCGCGGATCGAGCGCTCCCAGGCAGGTGACGCGCCATGGGCGGCCTCCTGCGCGAAGCGGCGCACCGCGGTGTCCCCTGCGGCGCGCTGGGCGGCGCCCAGGGGAGGCAGAGAGCTGCGGTGCAGCGACGGATCGGTCCCCTCTGCGGAACCCTGCTCAGCCCCCTGCAGGTGCAGGCGCTTGAGCGGATCCTTGCGGAAGGCTCCGAGCCACCGCACCGGCATCCATCCGGTGCGCCGTGAGGCGTGCAGGACATAGCTGCGGGAGGCCGCAGCGGCGATCCCGTCGGCCTGCGCCGCGGTCGCCAGGCCGTCCACGAGGGACTCGCGGGCGAACGGAGTGACGCCGTCGGGCCGTCCCGCGCCGTGGGAGGCCTCGAGCGCCTCGGCGGCGGATTCGACATCCCCGGACAGGCGCTCCGAGGAGGCGGCCTTGGCCTCGACGACCTCGGCGATCGCCTCCCGCAGCTGCCCGATGCCCGTGCCCCGGGCCGCCGAGGCTGCGATCGGCGCGGCGCGGCCGTCCATGCGCAGCCCGTCCTGGGCCAGGACCTCGCGCAGCGACTCCAGCACGCGCGGCACCTCTCCGGTCGGGAGGCGGTCGGCCTGGTTGAGCACCACCAGGGTGGACGAGGCGTGGCGCGACAGCGGAGCGATGAAGTGGTCGTGCAGCACCGCATCCGCGTACTTCTGGGGGTCCACGACCCACACGACGACGTCGACCATTCCCGCAAGACGCGAGGCGATCTCCCGGTGCTCGCGGGCCACGGAGTCCACGTCCGGCAGATCGAGCAGGATCAGCCCCTCGGGCACGGGCGTCCACAGCCCCGCCGGTCCCTGGGACCACGGCTCGGCCGCCAGCTCCTCGAGGACGCGCCGGTCGCGGACCTCCAGCCAGTCCAGCAGCGGATCGGCTCCCGACAGCCCGCCCAGCACGGCCATCGGCTCGGAGGTCGTGGGCCGCTGGACCGCGGCTCGAGCCACCTGACGGCCCAGCAGGGTGTTCAGCAGCGACGACTTCCCCGAGCCCGTGGCTCCGAAGAAGCCCACCACGGTGTGCTCGGCAGACAGAGCGCGCCGTCCTGCCGCCCGAGCCAGGGCGTCCTCGCCGAGCTGCAGCGCCTCCTCGTCCAGGCGCCCGCGGCCCAGGTCGACGGCCTCGCGCAGGGCGCTCAGACGCTGATCCAGATCGGCGTGCGGATCGCGGCGGGTGCGCCGCCCCGGGAGCCTCACAGCGCCTCCCCCGCCGCGCGGACGGCAGCAGCCGCCTCCTTCAGCCGCGCGGGCTCCGGATCGGCGACCGCCTCCAGGCGCTGCCTCCACGGCTGCTCGAGCTGCTCCACGAACTCCTCCATCCTGCGCTCCAGGTCCTCACGTGCCTGCTGGGCCATCCGGCGCACGGCGTCCTCGCCGAACACCGCCTCCAGCAGCTTGGTGCCCACCACTCCGGAGGCTCCGGCGATGCCGACCTCCGCTCCCGTCAGCCCCGCCGACATGGAGAACACGACCACCATCAGCCCGACCGTGACGATGTTCAGCCCGATCGACATCAGCCGAGCCTGTGTGCGCTTGCCCGCGCCCTCGCTCTGGATCATCGCCATGATCTCGCCCTGCCAGGCCCGGATCACCTCGGCGGAGCGCTCGGGGACGTCGTCGGGCAGTCGCCCCAGGTCATCTCCGCCGAGCAGCCCGCGCCCGGCGGCGTCCGCGCGCCACCGGCGCTGGGACTGCTCGCCGGCCTTGGCCAGCTCCTCGATGATCACGGCCTGCAGCCCGGTCTCCAGGGCCTGCTCGACCTGGACCTCCGGCGCAGGCCTGCCGCGCAGTGCCGCTCCGGCTCGATCGCGCCAGCGCCCGATCCTGGCCTCCAGCGAGCGGAAGAACTCGCCGGTGCCCACGTAGTCCTGCCAGCGCGAGAGCACCTCATCGCGCAGCAGGGAGCCGTCGCGCGTGGCGTCGTCGATCGCCTCCAGGGCCCGGCGGTAGGCCTCCTCGACGTCCGAGCGAAGCTGGTCGGCGACCTCCTTCTGCGCGGCCACCGCGTCGGCGACGTCGTCGGTGCGCTCAGCCAGCTGCTCGAGCGCACCTCCGAGCGTCCGACGGGCGACCTCGGAGCGGGCCTGGGCGTCGGCGGCCAGGTCGCTGAGCCACATGCGCAGCGGATCCACGGCCGCGACCGGCAGCATCTGGGCGGCGTTGAGCGGGGACTCGGGGATCACGAAGATCGGCGCCTCCCCCAGGCCCTTCTCCGTGAGCATGCGCCGCAGGTCCGGCTCGATCTCCTCGGCCGCCCCTGTCGGCACGCGGTCCAGGATCACGGCGACGGTGATCTGGCGGCGGCCGGCCTCGATGAGCAGGTCCCAGGCGGCTGCGTCGGCGTAGCGGTTGGCGGTCGTGGTGAACAGCCAGAGGTCGGCGGCTGCCAGCAGCTGCCCGGCCAGCTTCCGGTTCGCTTCAGAGACCGAGTCGATGTCCGGGGCGTCCAGCAGGGCGATGCCGCGATCCGCGCCCTCGTCGGCGAGCAGCACGAGACTCGTCCCCGCTGCTGCGGTCTCGGGCGCACCGAGCTCCCCGCCGGAGTCCTCCGTGCGCGCCAGCCAGCCTCGTACGCGAGCCAGGTGCGGCAGCACACGGGTGCCCTCGAAGGCCGCGGCGTCGTCGGGGTGGTGGATCAGCATGGGCTGGCGGGTCGTCGGGCGCACCACGCCCGCCCGGGTGACGGGGCGGCCGATCAGGGCATTGACCACGGTCGACTTCCCTGCCCCGGTCGAGCCGCCCACGACCGCCAGCAGCGGGGCGTCGAGGTGGCGCACGCGGGGCAGGACGTAGTCGTCGATCTGGTCGAGGCTGCGTCGGGCGGCGTCGCGTCCGGGCCGCGCGTCCGGAGTGTCCAAGGGCAGGCTGACCTGGGACAGGACCGTGCGCAGCTCGTCGACGGCCTCGGCGGGGGTGCGGCCGTTCGCGGAAGGATCTGGGGCGGTGCTCACGGTGGACCATCATGCCGCACCCTCCCCCGGCAGCGCTTCAGCCCCGCGCCGAAGCCGCCCGGCGCAGGCCGGCCGCCGATTGGTGACATATGCGCACCCCATCAGCGCTGATCGGATGCGCATCTGCCACGAACCCGCAGTGCACGGGTTCAGGAGCCCGCAGCGGCGTCAGCGGCCCGTGGACAGGAAGTCGTGTGCAGGATGGACCCGGAGTCCCGGCGCGCGAGAGCGCGACGCAGACATGGAAGAAGCCCCGGACCAGATGGTCCGGGGCTTCGCCTCGGTGTGACCCCAACCGGATTCGAACCGGTGTTGCCGCCGTGAGAGGGCGGAGTACTAGGCCGCTATACGATGGGGCCGAGGTGCTCGCAGTGCGAGCGGATTCCCGATCCGAGGATCGGGGCGCGCGACCGACGACGTGCGCCGGTGGTCTCGTGAACAGCTGCGCCGCACCCGAAGATGCGACGCAGCTGTCAGCGGAAGTGACCCCAACCGGATTCGAACCGGTGTTGCCGCCGTGAGAGGGCGGAGTACTAGGCCGCTATACGATGGGGCCGCTGGGGTACCAGGACTCGAACCTAGAATGACGGTACCAGAAACCGTAGTGTTGCCGATTACACCATACCCCACTGTCAGCGCAAGTCCTCGACGTGAACCTCTCGGTCCGCCTCGCATTCCTGCGCGCAACAGGCTGAAACTATACCCAAGGCCGACCGCCTCAGCAAATCCATCCGACGGCCGGGCCTCGGGTGATCTCAGCCCAGTCGAGCGGCCAGTGCGTCGATACGTGCCAGCGCCGCGTCCTTCCCCAGGATCTCCAGCGACTCGAACAGCGGCGGCGAGACCTGGCGCCCGGAGACGGCCACTCGCACCGGGCCGAAGGCCAGCCGCGGCTTGATCTCCAGCCCGTCCACGATCGCCTCGCGCAGGGCGGTCTCGATCGGCTCGGCCGTGAAGTCGTCCAGATCGGCCAGCGCCGTGCGGGCCGCGGCCAGCACCTGCGGCGCCGACTCCTTGAGCTTGGACACGGCGGTCTCGTCATGGACGAGCTCGGCGTCGTCGACGAACAGGAAGCCCAGCAGGGCGACCGACTCGCCCAGCAGGTCCATGCGGGTCTGCACGAGCGGAGCGGCCTCGTTCAGGATCTGCTCCTGGCGCTGCGTCAGGGTCTCGCCGAGCACTCCCCCGGCCTGCAGGTACGGCACCAGGCGGTCGCGGAAGTCCTGCGGCTCCAGCATGCGGATGTGATCCGCATTGATCGCCGTGGCCTTCTTGACGTCGAAGCGCGCGGGATTGGCCAGGACGTCGTGGATGTCGAAGGCCTCGATGAACTGCTGCGTGGTGAACACGTCCTCATCCGCGGACAGCGACCAGCCCAGCAGCCCCAGGTAGTTCAGCAGCCCCTCCGGGATGAAGCCGGCGTCGCGGTGAAGGAAGAGGTTGGACTCCGGATCGCGCTTCGACAGCTTCTTGTTGCCCTCTCCCATCACGTAGGGGAGGTGGCCGAACTCGGGGATCCGCTCGGCGACGCCCACGCGCACCAGGGCGTCGTACAGCGCGATCTGGCGCGGGGTCGACGAGAGCAGATCCTCTCCGCGCAGCACGTGGGTGATGCCCATGAGGGCGTCGTCGACCGGGTTGACCAGGGTGTACAGCGGCTGGCCGTTGGCGCGCACCACCACGAAGTCCGGCACTGAGCCGGCGCCGAAGGTGATCTCGCCGCGGACCAGGTCGGTGAAGGTGATGTCCTCGTCCGGCATGCGCAGGCGCAGCACGGGCTCGCGGCCCTCGGCGCGGAAGGCTGCGATCTGCTCGTCGGTGAGATCGCGGTCGAAGCCGTCGTAGCCGAGCTTGGGGTCGCGCCCGGCCTCCCGGTGGCGGGCCTCGACCTCCTCCGGAGTGGAGAAGGACTCGTAGATCGCCCCGGCGTCCTTCAGCTTGGCGATCACGTCCTGGTACAGCTCGCCGCGCTGGGACTGGCGGTACGGCTCGTGGGGCCCGCCCACGCCGTAGCCCTCGTCCCAGTCGATGCCCAGCCACTGCAGGGCCTCGACGAGCCGGTCCAGGGACTCCTGCGAGTCGCGGCTGGCGTCGGTGTCCTCGATGCGGAAGATCAGCTTGCCGCCGGTGTGCCGGGCCCACGCCCAGTTGAACAGGGCGGTGCGCACCAGGCCCACGTGCGGGGTTCCTGTGGGCGACGGGCAGAACCGGACGCGGATGTCCGAGCCGGTCGCGGCTGCGCTGGGGGTGATCTGTGCTTCGCCCTGGGGGGCGTCCGTGGATGCGTCAGTCATGATGAACCCAGTCTAGGCGCCGACGCCGCCTGGCTCAGCCCCGGGTCAGCGGCGCAGCACGGTGGCCAGGGTGCCGATGCCCTCGACCTCGACCTCGATCCGATCCCCCTCATCCACCTGGCCCACGCCCGCCGGGGTTCCGGTGAGGATGACGTCGCCGGGCAGCAGCGTGAACGCCGCGGAGGCGTAGGCGATGATCTCGGCGACCGAGAAGACCATCTGGGCGGTCGAGGAGTCCTGCTTGGTCTGCCCGTCCACGCGCGAGGCGATGCGCAGGTCAGAGGGGTCCAGCTCGGTCTCGATCCACGGGCCCAGCGGGCACGAGCCGTCGAAGCCCTTGGCGCGGGCCCACTGGCCGTCGGTCTCCTGGGCGTCGCGGGCGGTGAGGTCGTTGGCGGCGGTGTAGCCGAAGATGACCTCATCGGCCTTCTCCGCCGGGACGTCCTTGCAGATCCGGCCGATGACCACGGCCAGCTCGGCCTCGTAGGACACGCGCTCGGTCCACGACGGCAGCGTGACGGGGTCGCCGGGGCCCACCACGGAGGTGTTCGGCTTGAAGAACAGCATGGGGCTGGTGGGCAGCTCGTTGCCCATCTCCGCGGCGTGGTCGGCGTAGTTGCGCCCCACGCACACGATCTTGGAGCGCGGGATCACGGGAGCCAGCAGGCGGACGTCCTGCGCCTTCCACGACGCGCCCTCGATCGGCTGGATGCCGTTGTAGAAGGGGTCGCCGGCGATGGGGACCACGACCTGGTCCTCCCCCTCGCCCTGGACGACGCCGTAGTGGATCTCGTTCTCGACGGTGAATCGGCTGATGCGCATGCTCTCAGCCTAAGCCCCGCCCCCGACGCAGCAGCGCCCCGGGACCGCCCGCTCGCGCGGGGGCTTCCGGGGCGCTGCGGCCGCCGTCGGCTCAGGCCAGCCGGGACGTCCAGCCGCGGGTGTCCTCCACAGCGCCGGTCTGGATGCCGAGCAGCTGCTCGCGCAGGGCCATGGTGACCTCTCCGGGCCGGGCGTCGTCCGGGCCGATGGCCTCCTGGGGCGAGATCAGCCGACCGACCGGGGAGATGACCGCGGCGGTGCCGCAGGCGAAGACCTCCGTGAGGTGCCCGCTGCGCACGCCCTCGCGCCACTCGTCGAGCGTGAATCGTCGCTGCTCGACCGTCATCCCGCGGGCCTCGGCCAGCTCGATGATCGACGAGCGGGTCACGCCCTCCAGGATGGTCCCGGTCAGCTCGGGGGTCACCAGGCGGTCGTCGTCGAAGACGAAGAACACGTTCATGCCGCCGAGCTCCTCGACCGCGTGATCGCGGTTCGGATCGGTGAACAGCACCTGGGCGCAGCCGTGGGCCTCGCCCTCCATCTGGGCGATCAGCGAGGCCGCGTAGTTGCCGCCGCACTTGGCCGAGCCGGTCCCGCCCACGCCCGCGCGGGCGTAGTCCTGGGACAGCCAGATGTCGACGGTGTCGACCGTGCCGAAGTAGGAGCCCGCCGGAGAGGCGATCACGCAGAACAGGTAGCGGCGCGCGGGCCGGACCCCCAGGTAGGACTCCGTGGCGATCATGAACGGGCGCAGGTACAGCGACTGCCCGTCCCCCGAGGGCACCCAGTCCTGATCGGCGCTCACGAGCTCGCGCAGGGAGGCCAGGAAGAGCTCCTCGGGCAGCTCGGGCATGACCAGCCGCTGGGCGGAGCGGCGCAGCCGGCTCGCGTTGGACTCGGGGCGGAAGGTCCATACGGAGCCGTCGTCGTGCCGGTAGGCCTTCAGCCCCTCGAAGATCTCCTGCCCGTAGTGCAGCACGGCGGCCGCCGGGTCGAGCTGGAGCGGCCCGTAGGGCTGCAGGTGCGGGGTGCCCCACGAGCCCTCGCCCGACTCGACGTCGCCGGTCCACTCGATCGTGACCATGTGATCGGTGAAGTGCTGCCCGAAGCCGGGCGCGGCCAGGATCTCCTCGCGCTGCTGGGCGGTGGCCGGATTCGGGTTCGGGGTGCGCTGGAAGTCGATGCTCATGTCGGTTCCGTCGATTCTGCCGCGGCTGCGCGCGCGGCCTGCGCCCGGCTCGGGAGCCGGAGAGCCTGTGTGCTGGTGGTGCGGGAGCCCTGGCCCGATCAGGCCAGGGCGGCGACGACCGCGTCGCCGATCTGCTCGGTGCTGCGGCGCTGCGAGCCGGAGGCCTCCAGGTCGCGGCGCACGGCGTCGCGGATCTGCTGGGCCTGCTGGGGGTGTCCCAGGTGATCCAGCATCATGGCCCCCGCCAGGATCGAGGCGGTGGGGTCGGCGATGCCCTGTCCGGCGATATCCGGGGCCGAGCCGTGGACGGGCTCGAACATGGACGGCGCGGTGCGAGCGGCATTGATGTTGCCGCAGGGAGCCAGGCCGATGCCGCCGGAGACGGCGCCGGCGAGGTCGGTGATGATGTCGCCGAAGAGGTTGTCCGTGACGATGACGTCGAATCGAGCCGGATCCACGGTCATGTGGATGGTCGCGGCGTCGATGTGCATGTAGTCGACCTCGACCGCCGGGAACTCCTGGGCGATCGCATCCACCGTGCGCTGGTAGAGGCGCCCGGAGTGGACCAGGACGTTGTGCTTGTGCACGAGCGTCAGCTTGTGCCGGGGCCGCTCGGCCGCCAGCTCGAAGGCGTAGCGCACCAGGCGCTGCACGCCGTGGGCGGTGTTGATCGAGACCTCCGTGGCGATCTCCTGATCGGTGCCCTCGCGCAGCGCACCGCCGTTGCCGGTGTACGGGCCCTCGGTGCCCTCCCGGACCACGACGAAGTCGATGTTCCCGGGGTCGCTCAGCGGAGAGACCGCGCCGGGGAACAGCTCCGACGGGCGCAGGTTGATGTAGTGGTCCAGGCTGAAGCGCATCTTCAGCAGCATCTCGCGCTCGATGATCCCCGACGGGATCCGCTTGTCGCCAGGAGCCGCGCCCACAGCGCCGAAGAGGATGGCGTCATAGCCGCGCAGCTGCTCGAGCGTCTCATCCGGCAGGGTCTCCCCCGTGGCCAGCCAGTGCTCGGCGCCCAGCGGGAAGCTGGTCTCCTGCAGCTCGATCCCTGCCGGGGCGCACACCGCCGCCAGCACCTTCTGCGACTGGGCGACGACCTCCGGGCCGATTCCGTCCCCGGGGATCACGGCGATGCGGTGGGAGGCGGATGAGGCGGTGACGGTGTTCTGCGCGGTCATGCCCCTCACGATACGACGGCGCGGGCCCGCCGTCCCCGGCCCGCGACGTCATCTCATGATGTGAGACGAACGTCCACGTTGCGGGCAGGCAGGGCGCTCACTCCTTCGAGGGCTCCTCGTAGCGCGGGAAGACCGGCGTGGGCTTGGGCAGCGGTGCGCCGGGCACGAGCTCGCGCGACAGCGCGGTGAACTCGCGGTCCTGCGCTTCCTGCCCGAGCGCGTCGAGCAGGCGTGCGGCCGATCCGGGCATGACGGGCTGGACCAGCACCGCGACCGTGCGCACGACCTCGAGCGTGGACCACAGCACCGTGGCCATGCGCTCGGGATCGGTCTTGCGCAGCACCCACGGCTCCTGCGAGCTGAAGTAGCGGTTGCACTGCGCCACGACCTTCCAGATCTGCTCCAGACCGCGATGGAACTGGAGCGCGTCGAAGGCCTCGCGGACCTGCGGCAGCAGGGCGTGGGCGTCGTCGAGGATCTGGCGGTCCTCGGCCGTGAGCTCGCCCGGCTGCGGGGCGCGACCCTCGAGATTCTTGGCCACCATGGACAGCGAGCGCTGAGCCAGGTTGCCGAGGTCATTCGACAGGTCCGAATCGATGCGCGAGACGATCGCCTCGTGCGAGTACGAGCCGTCCTGTCCGAAGGGGACCTCGCGCATGAGGAAGAAGCGCAGGGCGTCGAGGCCGTAGGCGCTGACCAGCGACTGCGGGTCGATCACGTTGCCCACGGACTTGGACATCTTCTCGCCCTGGTTGAACAGGAAGCCGTGCCCGAAGACCTTCCGCGGGACCGGCAGTCCGGCCGACATCAGGAAGGCCGGCCAGTAGACCGAGTGGAAGCGGATGATGTCCTTGCCGATGATGTGCACGTCCGCCGGCCAGAACTTCTGGAAGAGCTCGCCGTCGACATCCGGGTAGCCCACACCCGTCAGGTAGTTGGTCAGGGCGTCCACCCACACGTACATGACGTGATCCGGGTCCCCGGGCACGGGGACGCCCCAGTCGAAGGTGGTCCGCGAGATCGACAGGTCGCGCAGTCCGCCGCGCACGAATTCAGCGACCTCGTTGCTGCGCGACTGCGGGCCCACCAGCCCGTCCTCGTAGAGGGCCAGCAGACGGTCCTGATAGGCGGAGAGCCGGAAGAAGTAGGAGGACTCCTCGGTCCAGGTCAGCTCCGTGCCAGTGCCCTTGGACAGGCGCACGCCGTCGACGACCTCGGTCTCGTCCTCGGCGTAGTAGGCCTCGTCGCGCACCGAGTACCACCCCGAGTACGAGTCCAGGTAGATGTCCCCGTTGGCCTCCATGCGCCGCCAGATCTCCTGCGAGGCCTCGTAGTGATCCGCATCCGTGGTGCGGATGAAGCGGTCGTAGGAGACCTGGAGCATGTCGTCCATGGACCGGAACGCGGCCGCGTTGCGATCGGCGAGCTGCTTGGGCGCGATGCCCTCGCGGTCGGCGGTCTGCTGCATCTTCTGGCCGTGCTCGTCGGTGCCGGTCAGGAAGCGGACGTCATAGCCGTCCAGGCGCTTGAACCGGGCCAGGACATCCGCGGCGATGGCCTCGTAGGCGTGCCCGATGTGCGGCGCCCCATTGGGGTACGAGATGGCGGTCGTGAGGTAGAACGCCGGTCGCGCGCTGGTCACGGTCTCGGGCTCGGGGGTCTCGGCGCTCACGTCGGCAGTCTGCTCAGAAGTCACGCGGACCATCGTAGCGGCGACGACCGCGCCCGCCCCACCGCCGGCGCCGTGCCCGCCCCGACACGGAGCGGCCACGATCCCGTCAAGTATTCACTTAAGCAATTTCATGTGAGACGCTGATCAGGCCCGCGACCGTCGGGCGTCTCCCAGCACGAAAGGCACGCGATGCGCAGCGAACTGTTCGCCCCGGATCACATGGAGCGCGAGACGCAGGACCAGTGGGCCCTGCAGTCCTCCAAGATGCTCCGGGTCAACATGTCCCAGGACATCATCGCCACCAAGGGCGCCATGGTGGCCTATCAGGGGCAGATGACCTTCACCCACGAGGGCTCCGGCTCCCTGGGCAAGTTCCTCAAGAAGGCCATGACCAGCGAGGGCGGGGCCATGATGCGCGTCTCCGGCCAGGGCGAGGTCTTCTTCGCGCGCCAGGCGCGCAACATCTTCCTGATCCAGCTCGAGGGCGAGGCCATCACGGTCGACTCCGACTCCCTGCTGGCCTTCGACGGCTCCCTGAACTGGGACATCAAGCGCATCCAGGGCGCGGGCTTCATGGCCGGCGGCCTGTTCAACCTCGAGCTGTCCGGTCACGGCTTCATCGCCGTGTGCTGCGACGGCGAGCCCATGGTCCTGGATGCCTCGACGCAGCCCACCTTCGTGGATCCCCAGGCCGCGGTGTGCTGGTCCACCAACCTGGCGCCGTCCATCAAGAACGACTTCAACTTCTCGGGCATGTTCCGCGGCGGATCCGGGGAGGCCTTCCAGCTGGCCTTCCACGGCCCCGGCTTCGTGGTCGTCCAGCCCTCCGAGGGCGTTCCGGTGATCACCACCGGCAGCTGATCGGCTGCGCACAGCGCGACGGCGGCCTCCCCTCCTGATGGAGGGGAGGCCGCCGTCGTGATGAGGTGCTGCGCGGATCAGCGAGCGGCGGAGCCCTCGTTGTAGTCGGCGTCCGAGTCCGACCAGACGAACAGCTTGCGCAGCTCGCGGCCGACCGACTCGATCTTGTGGCCCTGGCCCTTCTCGCGCAGCTCCAGGAACTCCTTGACCCCGTTGTCCTGGTCCTCGATGAACCGGCGGGCGAAGGTGCCGTCCTGGATGTCGGCGAGCACGGCCTGCATGTTCTCCTTGACCGACGGGTCGATCACACGCGGGCCGGAGACGTAGTCGCCGTACTCGGCGGTGTCCGAGATCGACCAGCGCTGCTTGGAGATGCCGCCCTCGACCATCAGGTCGACGATCAGCTTGAGCTCGTGCAGGACCTCGAAGTAGGCGATCTCCGGCTGGTAGCCGGCCTCGGTCAGGGTCTCGAAGCCGTACTGGACCAGCTGGGACATGCCGCCGCACAGCACGGCCTGCTCGCCGAACAGGTCCGACTCGGTCTCCTCGGCGAAGGTCGTCTTGATGACGCCGGCGCGGGCGCCGCCGATGGCCTTCGCGTAGGACAGGGCGAGCTCGAGGGCATTGCCGGAGGCGTCGACCTCCACGGCGACCAGGTCCGGGACGCCGCGGCCGGCCTCGAACTCGCGGCGCACGGTGTGGCCCGGGCCCTTGGGGGCGACCATGGCGACGTCGACGCCCTGGGGGGCCTCGATGTAGCCGTAGCGGATGTTGAAGCCGTGGGCGAAGAAGATCGCGTCGCCGTCCTTGAGGTTCGGCTGGATCGACTCGGCGTACACGGTGCGCTGGACCTGATCCGGGGTCAGGATCATGATGACGTCGGCCTCGGCGGCGGCCTCGGCCACCGTCAGGACGCGCAGCCCCTCGGCCTCGGCCTTGGCGCGCGAGCGGGAGCCCTCGGCCAGGCCGATGCGGACGTCGACGCCCGAGTCGCGCAGGTTCAGCGCGTGGGCGTGGCCCTGGGAGCCGTAGCCGATGACCGCGACCTTGCGGCCCTGGATGATCGAGAGGTCGGCGTCATCCTCGTAGAAGATCTCTGCTGCCATGTTCGTGTGCATCTCCTTGGGTGGGTGACCCGCAGCGGGTGCGGGCGTTTCGGTGCCGGCCCTGCGCCTGCGACGATGCCCCGTTCCGTGCTCGACGGCCCGGGGCGGGGCCGCATCAGTGGCGCAGCGCGCGATCGGTGATGGACTTCGATCCGCGACCGAGCGCCAGCGTACCGGCACGGGCGATCTCGCGGATTCCGAAGGGCTGGAGGACCTCGAGCAGCGCTTCGAGCTTGTTCGAGGAGCCGGTGGCCTCGATGACGACCGAGTCCGGGGACACGTCGATGATCGAGGCGCGGAAGAGGTCGGCGGCCTGGGTGACCTGCAGCCGCGTGGCCGCATCAGCCCGGACCTTGATCATGACGTGCTCCCGGGAGACCGAGGCCTCCGGGGCGAGCTCCACGATCTTGATCACGTTCACCAGCTTGTTCAGCTGCTTGGTGACCTGCTCGAGGGAGTGCGGGTCCGCGTTCACGACGACCGTGATGCGGGAGAGCCCCTCCTGGTCCGTGCCGCCCACGGCGAGCTGGTCGATGTTGAACGCGCGCCGGGCGAACAGGGCGGCCACACGGGTCAGGACGCCCGGCTTGTCCTCCACGAGGACCGAGAGGGTGTGTCGGGACTGCTCAGGCATCGTCCTGGTTCCAATCTGGCGTCATGTTCTGGGCGATCTGGATCAGGTCGTTCGCCACGCCGGAGGGCACCATGGGCCACACCATGGCGTCGGCGGAGACCACGAAATCGACGACGACCGGGCGGTCGTTCACCTCCATGGCCGCGCGGATGGTCTCCTCGACGTCCTCCTCCCGCTCGCAGCGGAAGACGGCGCAGCCGTAGGCCTCGCCGAGCTTGAGGAAGTCGGGGACCCGCCGGGAGTCATGGCCCGTGTTCAGGTGGGTGTTCGAGTAGCGGCCGTCGTAGAACAGGGTCTGCCACTGCCGCACCATGCCCAGCGAGCCGTTGTTGATGACCGCGACCTTGATGTTGATCCCGTTGAGCGTGCACGTGGCCAGCTCCTGGTTGGTCATCTGGAAGCAGCCGTCGCCGTCGATGGCCCACACCGTGCGCTCGGGCTCGGCGACCTTGGCGCCCATGGCCGCCGGCACGGCGAAGCCCATGGTGCCCAGTCCGGCCGAGTTCAGCCACTGGCGCGGGCGCTCGTGGCGGATGAACTGCGAGGACCACATCTGGTGCTGGCCCACGCCCGCGGCGTAGACCGACTCCGGTCCGCTGAGCTCCGAGATCTTCTGGATCACGAGCTGCGGGCTGAGGTGGCCGTCCTCGGTGGGGGTCCAGCCGAGCGGGTAGGTCTCGCGCACGCCGTCGAGGATCTTCCACCAGTCGGCGAGGTCCGGCAGCTGCTGCGTGCCGGAGCGCAGCGCCTCGGAGAGATCCGGGATCACCGTGGCCAGATCGCCCACGATCGGGACGTCGGCGACGCGGTTCTTGGAGATCTCCGCGGGGTCGACGTCGGCATGGATGACCTTGGCGTTCGGGGCGAAGGAGGCGAGGACACCGGTCACGCGGTCGTCGAACCGAGCGCCCAGGGCGATCAGCAGGTCCGCCTGCTGCATGGCGTAGACGGCCGGCACCGTGCCGTGCATGCCCGGCATGCCCAGGTTCTGGGGGTGGGAGTCCGGGAAGACGCCGCGGGCGGTGAGGGTCGTGACGACCGGGGCGCCGGTGAGCTCGGCCAGCTCGGCCAGCTGCTCGGAGGCCTCCGCCTTGATCGTGCCGCCGCCGGCGTAGATCACCGGACGACGGGCCTCGCGGATCAGGCGCGCGGCCTCGCGGATCTGCTTGGCGTGGCCCCGGGCGATCGGGCGATAGCCGACCAGGTCCAGGGTGGGCGGCCAGGAGAAGGTCGTGGACGCGACCTGCGCATCCTTGGCGATGTCCACCAGCACGGGGCCGGGACGGCCGGTCGAGGCGAGGTGGAAGGCCTCGGCCATGATGCGAGGGATCTCGTCGGCGTCGGTCACGAGGTAGGAGTGCTTGGTGACCGGCATGGTCATGCCCACGATGTCCGCCTCCTGGAAGGCGTCCGAGCCGATCAGGTTCGAGGCGACCTGACCGGTGATCGCGACCATGGGGATCGAGTCCATGTTGGCATCGGCCAGGGCGGTGACCAGGTTGGTGGCACCCGGGCCGGAGGTCGCGATGCACACGCCCACGCGCCCGGAGGCCATGGCGTAGCCCTCGGCCGCGTGCCCGGCGCCCTGCTCGTGGCGGACCAGGATGTGATTGATGCCCTCGGCGTCCATCAGGGGGTCGTAGGTGGGCAGGATGGCCCCGCCCGGCAGGCCGAAGACGTCCGTGACGCCCAGCGCCTGCAGGGACTTGATGACCGCCCCCGACCCGGTGGTCGCCTCCGGAGCGATCGTGGGGTTCGGCCCCATGACCCGCGGCATGACGACGCCCGAGTCGGAGGCCGCCTTCTGGTGCCCCGCACCCGTGCGCCGACTGGCCATCAGCGCGGGGCTGATCTCTGTTCCACTGCTCATGTCATCGTCCTTCGTGCCGAATCCTCGGCGCTGCGGTCCTCGGCCCAGCGGCCGTTGCAGACATTGTCCCCGATCCGAAGGCCTCCCGCGGCCCCCTGGCGCACGACGGCGCCGGGAGGTCTCGGGCATCTCGCCATCCTCCGGAAGCGGCCGCTCGCCGGCGCCCCGGGTGCCAAGGCGATCGTGCGGGCGGGCTGAACGAGCGAAGGCCCCGATCCATCCTGGTGCGGACGGGCGACGGGGCCTTCAGCTCGCGGGATGCTCAGCGCGCGTCAGACCGGTCGCCCGACTGGGACGACCAGCCCGGTCAGGATGACCGAGTGACGGCGCGCTGTGATCCACTGCATGTCGGCCATGCTCCGATGCCCCGCAAGGGCGTGTCAATCCTCGGGACGACCGTCCCGCATAGTGAGACAGGCCACGTCCGGGAGCACCAAGTGGACAGCGCCGGGAACCTCCGGTACATTTTTTCTTCGTCGTTCGACGGAGCACAGCTTCGCGAAACGGATTCCCCGCACCTCTCCTGGAGGTCCAGCGAGTCCGAGTCTCGCCCTGTGGTAATGTCTTGCGGCGCAGATCGAGGGAGGCGGCAGCGTTCCGCTCCCCCAGATCGCATCCCGCGCCTCTAGCTCAATTGGCAGAGCAGCTGACTCTTAATCAGCGGGTTCTCGGTTCGAGTCCGAGGGGGCGCACAGGAAAGGCAAAGGGCCCGACTCCAGCTGGAGTCGGGCCCTTATGCGTGAGCACCGTCATGAACGCCGCATGCCGCGCTCGCCGGGGCGCAGAGCCGGCCGGGCGCCGCGGCCTCAGACCGCCTCCGACCCCCCCGGCGCTGGAGCAGACTCGGCAGGGCGCTCACCCTGGTCCTCGGAGAGCTCGTGGACCGCGCCCTGGGCATCGACGTCGAGCTTCCAGCGGGAGGCGCCGAGAGTGGAGATGATGTGCGCCAGGCTGCGGCGCAGCTGCTCGTCGCTCAGGGTGCCGTCGTCGATCAGCTCGCCCTCCAGGCGCGAGGCCTCGTCCAGGACGTTCCGGCCCGCCTCGGTGATCGAGACCAGGTGGCTGCGCCGATCCTTGAGATTGGGGCTGCGGCTGATGTGCCCGTGGCTCTCCAGCCGGTGCAGGGTCTTGCCCATGGTCTGCGCCTGGACCCGGACCTCCTGGGCGAGCCGGGCCTGGCTCAGCGTGCCGTGCTCGTGGAGCACGTCCAGCGCCATGTACCCGGCGTGGGTCACGCCCAGGGCCGCCAGCCGCTCGTTCCACGAGTGCTCGACGAGCCGGGCCGCCGTGGACAGGAGGCGATTGGTCGACCACTCGGAGTTCTCGGACATGACACGATTGTAACCATGACGAGGGAAGCAATCCTCACTGCCGCATGGGTCCCGCCCCGACTGCCGGATCAGGCCGATCTGCGACCATGTCAGCAGCACCCGACAGCGACGAAGGAGTCCGAACATGTCCCAGCGACTGACCCCCGGAGAGAAGGCCCCTGACTTCACCCTCACCGATGCCGCAGGCGAGGAGGTCACCCTGTCCGGGCTGCGCGGCAGGCGGGTCATCGTCTACTTCTACCCGAAGGCCTCCACCCCGGGCTGCACCACCCAGGCCTGCGACTTCCAGGACCGCCTGGAGCGCTTCCGCGCCGACGGCTTCGAGGTCCTGGGCATCTCCCCCGATGCCCCCGCCGCTCTCGAGCGCTTCGCGCAGAAGGAGTCGCTCGGCTTCCCCCTGCTCTCGGACCCCGATCACGAGGTCGCCGAGCGCTGGGGCGCCTGGGGCGAGAAGAAGAACTACGGCAAGGTCTACGAGGGACTGATCCGCTCCACGATCGTCGTCGACGCCGACGGCGTCGTCGAGCTCGCCCAGTACAACGTGCGCGCCAAGGGCCACGTGGCCAAGCTGCGCCGGGACCTCGGCCTGGAGGACTGAGGCGCTGCGGCCGTCGTCGTCGGCTCCGTCGACGGTATGATCGGGCGGCCCCCGCAGTGCGGGGCGAGCGCGAGTGGTGGAACTGGCAGACACGCAGGATTTAGGTTCCTGTGCTCCGGCGTGCGGGTTCGAGTCCCGCCTCGCGCACTCCCGCAGTGCGCCTGCTCATCGCCCGCGCGCTCCCGCACCGCCGTCCCCGACCGAGACCAGCCCCAGGAGGAATCGTGAGCGCCCAGCCGACCCGCCGAGCGCTGCTGCTCGGCGCCTCCGCCCTGGCGCTGGCCGGCTGCTCACGGGGATCGGAAGCCGACTCCGCCTCCGAGGAGCAGAGCGCATCGCAGCGGCCGTACGTGTTCGCCAATGCGGCCACGGCCCCCACGCTGGACCCCACGCTCACGGACAACGTGGAGACCAATCGCGTGGCCCGCCAGGTGCTCGACGGCCTCGTGGCCCCGGATTCCCTGACCGGCGAGGCCGTGCCCGCGCTCGCGGTGAGCTGGGCCGCCTCCGACGACGGACGCACCCTCGACTTCGCTCTGCGCCGCGACGTCGTCTTCCACGACGGCGAGAAGCTCACCGCCCAGAGCGTCTGCCGCAACTTCGAGCGCTGGGCGGCGGCCTCCGTGCGAGACACCGCGACCGGGCGGCACAGCCTGTTCGATGCCATCTTCCGCCGCGGCACCCCCCAGGGAAGCCTCTACGACGGCTGCGAGGCGGTCGACGAGCACACCTTCCGCCTGCTGCTGACCCGCCGCTTCCCCGCCCTGGTCACGTGCCTGACGCACCCGGCCTTCGGGATCGCCTCGAGCGCCTCGATCGACGACGACACCGTCGGCACCGCGCCCGTGGGCACTGGGCCGTTCCGCGTGGTGCGCGGACTCGACCCGGGCGCAGGCCAGCTCCCGGACGATCCCATCGAGCTCGAGTCCTTTCCCGAGCACTGGAACGGCACCGGAGACATCGGCCGCCTGTCGTTCGTGGCGATCCTCGACCCCCGCATGCGCTACATCGCCCTGGAGACCGGACGCGTGGACGGCTACGACCTGGTCGGGCTCTCGGACTTCGCGCCGCTGGCCCGCGACGGCGTCCAGGTCCTGCAGCGCGACCCCTATGCCCTGTCCTACCTGGGCATCCACACCTCGTCGAAGTGGCTGGACTCCCTCGAGGTCCGCGGCGCGGTGATGTCCGCGATCGATCGGCAGGCGCTGGTGCGCGAGCACTACCCCGAGGGCACCGGGGTGGCCCAGGACTTCATGCCAGCCCGCTTCAACATCCCCGACGGCACCTCCGGATACCCCGACTACAACCCGCAGGACGCGCGCCGGGCCCTCGAGGACGCCGGCTACGACGGCACGCCCCTGCGCTTCGCCTACCCCACCGGAGCCTCCCGCTCCTGGGCGCTGGAGCCGGAGCGGCTCTACGCCGACATCTCGGAGCAGCTGGTGCGCTGCGGGTTCGAGATCGAGCCGGTGCCGCTGCCCTGGAGCACCTACGCGCAGAGCCTGCGCACCCGCTCCGCCGATCACGACCTCTTCCTCAGCGGCCTCAGCGGCGGGCTGCGCGATCAGGACTTCTTCACGGCCGTGCTCTTCTCCGCGACCACCCCGGAGCTCGACCTGCGATCCGAGAGCCTCCACGAGCTCATCGAGGAGGCCGCGGAGGTCCCGGACGGCGAGCAGCGCCAGGAGCTCTACAGCAGAGTCGGCGACCAGGTCGCCCAGCACCGCGCCGCGCTGCCCCTGGCCTTCCCCATCACTGCCGTGGCCGTGAATCAGCGCACGGCGTCCTTCCCCCTGTCCTCCACGGGCTTCGAGCCCTTCCGCGAGGTCGAGCTCACCCAGTCGTGACCGCAGGCACGGCCCACGACGGAGTAGCCTGGGGGCGACCACGCGCGCGGAGGCCCGGGTCCAGGGCAGCTGATCTCCGCGCCCGAGCAGACGGAGGCCTCTTCACGTGACCAAGACCATGGAATCCACCGACGTCGTCCTGGTGGGCGGCGGCATCATGTCCGCGACCCTGGGCGCCATGCTCACGGAACTCGAGCCGAGCTGGAGCATCACCCTGCTCGAGCGCCTCGACCACGTGGGCCAGGAGAGCTCGGCGGTGTGGAACAACGCCGGCACCGGGCACTCCGCCCTGTGCGAGCTCAACTACGCCCCGCGCGCCGCGGACGGCACGGTCGATGCCACCAAGGCCGTGAAGATCAACGAGCAGTTCCAGGTCTCGCGCCAGTTCTGGTCCACGCTCGTCAGCGAGGGCAAGCTCGGCGAGCCGGGCTCGTTCATCAACCCGGTCCCGCACATCTCCATGGTCTTCAACGCGGACCACGTGGAGTACCTGCGGGCCCGCCACGAGTCCTTCTCGCAGCACAAGCTCTTCGAGCGCCTCGAGCTCTCCGAGGACCGCGACCAGATCGCCCAGTGGGCCCCGCTGACCCAGGAGGGCCGCGGCGCCGGCCCCGTGGCCGCTTCCTTCGCCCCGGAAGGCACCGACGTCAACTTCGGCGAGCTGACCCGCCAGCTGATCCGGCACATGGAGGCCAACGGCGCCGAGATCCGCACCGGCGTCCAGGTGCAGAACCTGGACCGCCAGCCGGACGGCACCTGGATCGTGCGCACCCAGAACCGCCTGAACTCGGAGGACTCCCGCGAGATCCGCGCCAAGTTCGTGTTCGTCGGCGCCGGCGGCGGAGCCCTGCCGCTGCTGCAGAAGTCGGGGATCCCGGAGATCAAGGGCTTCGGCGGCTTCCCGGTCTCCGGGCTGTGGCTGCGCAATTCCAACCCCAGCACCGCCGAGCGCCACGACGCCAAGGTCTACGGCCAGGCGGCCGTCGGCGCCCCGCCCATGTCGGTGCCGCACCTGGACACCCGCTACGAGAACGGGAAGAAGTCGCTGCTGTTCGGCCCCTACGGCGGCTTCAAGCCGAACTTCCTCAAGCAGGGCTCCCTGCTGGACCTGCCCAAGTCCGTGCGCCCCGACAACATCTACCCCATGGCCCGCGCAGGCCTGGCCAACCTGGACCTGGTCAAGTACCTGCTCTCCGAGCTGGCCAAGAACAAGGACCAGCGCATGGAGGCCCTGCGCGAGTTCTACCCGCAGGCCCAGGCCGAGGAGTGGGAGCTCGTCCACGCCGGCCAGCGCGTGCAGGTCATGCGCAAGGACAAGAAGAAGGGCGGCGTGCTGCAGTTCGGCACGGAGCTGATCACCGCCGACGACGGCTCGATCGCAGGCCTCCTGGGCGCCTCCCCGGGCGCCTCGACCGCGGTCCCGATCATGATCGACCTGCTGGGACGCTGCTTCCCGAACCACTCCGCGGCCTGGAAGTCCCGCCTCACCGACCTGATCCCCTCGCTGGGTCAGCAGCTCGATGAGAACCCGGCGCTGGCCGACGAGATCATGGGCCACACCGCAAAGACCCTCGGAATCCGATGAGCAGATAGCCTGCGAGCGCTTTCATGACGCACGCCTGAACGACGGCCTCCCATGCATATGCATGGGAGGCCGTCGTCGTCCCGGCCCGTCCTTCCGTGACGTTGCAGGCCACAGACACGGACGGAGACCGCCGTCGGAACTGTCCCCGACCTTTTCTCCGGACACAGGCGCCTTTCGGTGGACACGGAAGAATCATGCATTCGACTTGGATGACATATGATCTGGCTCGTGCCCACCAGAGAATCTGACAACGACCCCGTAGAGACCTCCACCACTGCATGGGAGGCCCTGTACCGAGCCCAGGTCACCGTCATGCGCAAGCTCCAGCGACAGGAGGAGTTCGCGGATCTGTCCATGCGCGAATACGACGTCCTGTTCAACCTGGCCCGCTCCGACGCCCGCGGCATCCGCCTGAACGAGCTCAACGAGTATGTCCTCCTCACGCAGTCCAGCCTCTCCCGCATGCTCGAGAGGCTCGAGGCCAAGGGCCTCGTCCACCGCTGGCAGGATCCCCAGGACCTGCGCGGCCTGCGCATCAGGCTCACCGAGGACGGCAAGGACCTGCAGCAGCGCATCGCGGAGCACTTCGACCGCCACGTGCACGAGCTCATGGTCGCCGGGCTGGACTCGGAGGAGCTGCGCATCCTGACCCGGCTCTCCGATCGGCTGCGCCACAGCCTGACCGACTGATCCCCGCACGGACCTCCCCGGTCCGCGCCCTGCACCATGCGGACCCTGCCGCCTCGACCCGCCCTGCCCGGCGCGTCGGAGCGACGGGGGGGGGCGCCGGCTCCCGGGTCCGCGGGCCGGATCTCAGTACACTGAACTTCCGGATCGCGACGGCCGCCCGAGCTCACGAGCGATCCTAGTTCCCCCTCGACCCTCAGCAAGGAGCCCCACGTGGCGAAGAACAACCTTCGCGAGACCCTGGAGCGCGCCAAGGCCCCCGCGGCCGAGAGCAGCTCGAAGCCGGACTCGCCGACCAAGATAAAGTGGGGCTATGTCCTCAAGCGGTCGTTCGCGGAGTTCACGCAGGACGGCTGCACGGACCTGGCCGCAGCGCTGACCTACTTCACGGTCTCGGCGATCTTCCCCGGCCTGCTGGCCGTCGTCTCCCTGCTGGGCGTGTTCGGCCAGGGCGAGCAGACCACGCAGGCGATCACCGGCTTCCTGGACGGACGCGTCCCGCCGGAGCTCAACGAGCTGCTCTCCGAGCCGATCAACAACCTCACCAGCTCGACCGGCGGCGGCATCATCGCCCTGATCATCGGTGTGGCCACCGGACTGTGGACGGCCTCCGGCTACGTCGGTGCGTTCTCCCGGGCCATGAACCGGATCTACGAGGTCGAGGAGGGCCGCGGCTTCGTCAAGCTCAAGCTGTCCATGCTGCTGACCACGCTGACGGTCGTGATCACCGTGGTGCTGATCTTCCTGATGATCCTGCTCTCCGGCGGCATCGCGGAGACCCTGGGCGATGCCATCGGCCTGGGCTCGACCGCCGTGACCGTGTGGAACATCGCCAAGTGGCCCGTCATCCTCGTGCTGCTCATGCTGCTCGTGGCCGTCCTGTACTACCGGACCCCCAACGTCCGCCAGCCCAAGATGCGCTGGATCTCCCCCGGTGCGGTCTTCGCAATCCTGGGCGCGATCCTGGCCGCCGGCGCTTTCTCCGTCTACGCCACGCAGTTCGCCACGCAGACCGCCACCTACGGCGTCATCGGCGCCGTGATCCTGGGCCTGCTGGGCGTGTGGATCATCAACAACGTGCTCCTGCTGGGTGCCGAGATCGACGCCGAGGTCGAGCGGGTGCGCGAGCTGCAGGCCGGCATCCCCGCCGAGGACACGCTGCAGCTGCCCCCGCGCGACGTCAGAACCGTCGTGACGAAGATCGAGAAGCAGGACAAGCTCATCGACCAGGGCCGCCAGCTGCGTCTGGAGTCGAACTCCGGCATGGACTACTCCCGGCGCGGTAAGGACTCCGGCGCGGAGGACGGCGACGAGGTCGCCCACTTCGACGACGAGGCCCGCTCCGTGCTCGACGAGCAGCGCCAGCGCGAGGTCTGAGACAGGCGGGCCAGGCACGACGTCTGTGCTGTTCGCTACAGTGGCGGGAGGCGCCGCGGCCCTGGTGCCGCGGCGCCTCCCGCCGTCTTGTCCAGGGTCGGCGGCGAGCATCTGTCCCGAACACGCACGAGGAGCGATCCAGCATGCATGAAGTCAAGGCCGTCGTCGTCAAGGCCAAGGACGAGGCCCCCGTCGTGGAGACCATCCTGGTCCCGGATCCGGGCCCCGGGGAGGCCCTGGTGGACATCCTGACCTGCGGGGTCTGCCAGACCGACATGCACTACCAGGTCGGCGGCGTCTCGGACGACTTCCCGTTCCTGCTCGGACACGAGGCCACCGGCCGCGTGGCCGCCATCGGCGAGGGCGTCACGGACATCGCCGTCGGCGACGAGGTCATCCTCAACTGGCGCGCCGTGTGCGGCCAGTGCCGCGCCTGCCACCGCGGCGAGCCCTGGTACTGCTTCGACACCCTCAACGCCACACAGAAGATGACCCTGCAGGACGGCACCCCGCTCGAGCCCGCCCTGGGCATCGGCGCCTTCGCGGAGAAGACCCTGGTCGCAGCCGGTCAGTGCACTCGAATCCCGGGCGGTGCCCTCGAGCCGCAGCAGCGCGCGGCCGTCGGGCTGCTCGGCTGCGGCGTGACCGCCGGCCTGGGCGCGGTGCTCAACACCGGTGCCGTGAAGCGCGGCGAGTCCGTGGCCGTGATCGGCTGCGGCGGCGTGGGCACCGCGGCGATCGCCGGCGCTCAGCTGGGTGGAGCCACGCGGATCATCGCCGTGGACCTCGACGACGAGAAGCTGGCCACCGCCGAGTCCTTCGGCGCCACGCACAAGGTCAACTCCAAGGAGAAGGACCCCGTCGAGGCCATCCGCGAGATCACCGGCGGCCACGGCGCAGACCTGGTGATCGATGCCGTGGGCATCGCTCCCACCTTCCGCCAGGCCTTCGAGGCCCGTGACCTGGCCGGTCGCATGGTGCTGGTGGGCGTCCCGAACCCGGGCACGGTCACCGACATCGACCTGGCCGAGGTCTTCAGCCACGGCGGCTCCATCAAGTCCGCCTGGTACGGCGACACCCTGCCCGAGCGCGACTTCCCCATGTTCGTGGACCAGTACCGCCTGGGTCGACTGGACCTTGACAGCTTCGTCTCCGAGCGCATCACCATGGATGACGTCCAGTCCGCTTTCGAGAAGATGAAGCAGGGCCGCGTCCTGCGCTCGGTCGTGGAGGTGGGCGAATGAGCACCGCGCCACTGACCGTCGCCGCCGCCGCCGACGGCTCCGTGCGCGTCGAGCGCGTGGTGACCAGCGGGACCTTCTCCCTCGACGGAGGCACGTGGGAGGTGGAGAACAACGTCTGGATCGTCGGGGACGGCCAGCGCTGCCTGGTGATCGATCCCGCGCACTCCCCGGAGGCCGTGCGGGAGGCGGTGGCTGGCCGAGAGGTCGTAGCGGTCGTGCTGACCCACGGCCACGACGACCACGTGGGCGTGGCCCCGCAGGTGGCCCAGATGCTCGGGGCGCAGACCTGGCTGCATCCGGAGGATCGCGTGCTGTGGGACCAGACCCACCCGCAGACCGCCCCCGATCACGAGATCGCCGAGGGCACGCAGTTCCAGATCGGCTCCCTGAGCCTGCGCGCGCTGCACACTCCGGGCCACGCGCCCGGCTCGGTGTGCCTCTACGCCCCGGAGCTGGGCGTCGTGGACGACCAGGGCTCCCCCGTCGAGCCCCTGAGCGGCGTGGTGTTCTCCGGAGACACCCTCTTCCAGGGCGGTCCCGGAGCCACGGGGCGCTCGTACTCGGATTTCCCCACCATCGTCGAGTCCATCCGCGAGCGCCTGCTCACCCTGCCCGATTCCACGGCGGTGCTCACCGGGCATGGGGACTCCACCACGATCGGGGCCGAGGCCCCGCATGTCCAGGAGTGGCTCGACCGCGGCCACTGATCCGCGGACGCTGATCGATCGCGCCGATCCCGGGCCTCAGTCCTCCGAGAGCATCCTCGGAACGGACTCGGTGCCCGGGATCGGCCGTTCCCCCACCAGGTCCAGGGGCACGCGGCTGCGTCGCGCCATGAGCACGAAAACGGTCGCCAGAAGCGCCGCCGCCGCCAGGACGGGCAGCAGGGCGGCCGTCTCATAGCCGGCCAGGTCGCCCATGACACCGGCAAGGCCCACGCCCAGGCCCATCCCCACCTGGATGAGGACGCTCGTGGCAGCAGTGAGACCCCTGACCTCGCTCAGCGGGGTGATCAGCGGGACCGTGGAGAACACGGCCACCAGCGTGGGACCGATCGCAGCGCCCAGGACCGCCAGGATGAGGACCATTCCCAGCGGCCGCGACGGCAGAGACATCAGCAGCGTGGCGAGCACCGTCACCGCCCCGAAGAGCACCCACAGGTTCCAGGGACGACGCGGGCGCGCGCCTGCGGTGATCACCGCCGCCGCCCCAGCGGTGAGGCCCAGGGCCGCGAACTGGGCCCCGATCGTCTCGATGGCCTCGACCGAGGCCGTGAAGTAGACCAAGCACATCTGGATCGAGCCCAGCATCAGCCCGATGCACCCGACGCCCACCACCGGCAGGAAGCGCATGCGCCGCTGCGTGCGCAGCCTGCGTCGCATGGCGGAGTTGAGCGGCTGATGAGTCGGATCAACCAGATGGTTCTGGGCATCCTCGCCCAGGATGTCGGCGGTGGGGTGCAGCAGCAGGGCGGTCGTGCACAGCACGAGCAGCCCGGCGGCGGCCATGATCCCCAGCAGCGGCCCCAGCGTGATCGCCAGGACGCCCACGATCAGCGCGCCGAGCACCAGGGAAACGGCGTCCATGACAGCGTCATGGCGCATGCTCGGCAGGATCAGGTCGAGGCTGCGGCGCTGCTCCAGGATGGTGCGCCAGCGCAGCCGGGTCGCGTTGCCCAGCTGCGGTGCGGACAGCCCCGCCAGCAGGCACAGCAGCCACGGCCAGGGCGCGGTGGGCGCGTCCTGCGCCTGCTCCGAGAAGCGGAAGACGAGCCAGCAGATCACACCCACGTGCAGCAGCGTGTGCAGCAGCAGGATCCACTGCCGGCGGCGGATCCGGTCGCCGCGCACCAGGGCCAGAACCGAGACCGCCTGACCCAAGTGCACCGCGCCCGCGCAGGCGGCACCCCACAGCTCCTGCCCGGACACGGCGGTGACGTAGGTCAGCACCGTCAGCGGCAGGATGACCGACGGAAGCCGCACGATCAGGGTCAGTAGGAGGTACCAGTTGGAGACCACGCCTCGCAGGGCGGGGTAGTCACCCACCATCAGGGTGCGCAGCTGCGCCCGTCGGGTGCGCCGATCGCGGCCGCTTCCCTCCTGCGGGGCAGAGCCGTCCTCGGCCGTCGTGTCCGAGGTGAGATCGCCGGCCTGGACGTCGGCTTCCGACGAGGCGCCGGGAGAAGGATCCGCAGGCGCGGCGCCGTCCCCTGCGACGGCGCCGCTGTACCCCGCAGCACCGAGCTCCGGGCCGCGTCCCGCCGTGCCCGCGCTGGCGATGCCGCCGATCGCCAGCGCGCGGTGGCCCCGGTCCGGCAGCGGCGTGGCCAGCTCTCCCGCACCGGACTCGCCGGAGCCCGCGGCGGCACCGCTAGGCCCGGAGCCGGTCGGCGCGTCTGCCCGTCCCTCGCCGGTGCTGCTGCGGGATCCCGACCACGAGCCGCCGGCGGCATGGTCGGCTGCGGGTTCGCGGCCGGTGCCGAGCCTGGCCCTGTCGCTCATGGCGCTCCTGGCTGTCGTGCGGACGGATTCACGGCACCGGCTCTGCGCGGTGCTCGGCGCCCAGCCTAGCGCCGAGCGTCGGGGCGGCCCCGCGGGCCTCGTGCCGGGGCGCGTCCCAGCGCTTCTAGGATGGGGCCATGACCGCATCCTCGTCCTCGCCCGCGCTCTCGCCCGATCAGGGCACCCCGGCAGATCTCCCCGGGATCGCCGATCGGGTCCGCGCGATCATGCTCGCAGGGGCACTGGGGGACGCCCTGACGGCGCAGCCCGAGCCCGCGCAGGCCCCTGCGGCCCCGCCCGAGGGCGTCAGCACCGCAGCAGGAGGCCAGGTCCTCGGCATCCCGTCGCCCGGCGTCGCGCAGGGCGGCTCGCCCGGTGCGGGTGCGGCCTCTGGAGGAGCGGCGGCGACCATCGCGGACGCCGCAGCCGTCTCCGGTCCCACGACGCTCCAGCTTCAGCCGCTGCGGATCAGCGCCGACACCCAGCTGAGCCTCTACACGATGGACGGGCTGCTCGAGTCGATCGAATGGGCCTCGGCCGGTGAGGCCGCCGATGAAACCGCCTGCCAGTGGTTGGCGCAGCTGCGCTGGCTGCGCACCCAGGACGTCGAATGGCCGGAGTCCGCACCCTCCCCGCTGCCGCGCTGGATCGACGCCCACCAGGTGCTTCACGCAGATCACGGCCACCAGGGCCAGACGCTGGAAGCGCTGCTCACCGGCAGCATGGGCCTGGTCGAGCGCCCCGTGCTCCCAGAGGCCCAGGACCGGACTGCGGTGATCCGCTCGATCCCTTACGGCCTGCTTCCCGTGGGCTGGCGCTCGATCGCCCCGCTGAGCATCGATGCCGCCGCGATCACCCACGGACGGGCCGAGGCGCAGACGGCCGCGACCGCGCTGGCGCTCATGCTCCAAGCCGCGCAGGTCGAGGGCTGCCGGGGCTCGGAGGAGCCCGTGCGCACTGCCGCCGAGTCCGCCCTGGACGTGCTGGGCCGGCTCACCCGTCCCACCCGCGGCACCTCCGAGCTGCTCCGGGCCGTCCTCGACGGAGGCGATCCGGACACCGCCGCGGGCGTGGCACAGGACGTCGACACCCCGCAGGGGCAGGCAGACTCCGGCGCCGCTGGCAGCAGCGCCGGGCCGGACCGGGACACGTCGTCCAGAACGCTGGCCATCGGCCTGCGCTGCGCCCTGGAGGCCGAGCAGACAGGTGCCTCGGCGCCTGAGCTCTGGAAGACGGCCGTGGCCGCGGCCCAGCGGGAGCAGGGCTCGGACGCCCGCGGCAGCGCACCGCTGGCGGCGGCCTTGATCGCCGCCGCGCATGGCGGTGCGTCGCTGGAGGCTCAGCAGATCGGGCGGCTGGAGGCCCGGGAGGTCATCGAAGAGGCCTGCCAGCGGTGGGTGCAGCTGCTCGGCCTGACCGGCTGAGCGATCGCCGCTGGGCTCGCAACCCGGCTCAGCGGCGCAGCAGGGCTCGCAGACGAGTGTCGATCCATTCATCGGCCCGAGCCACGGCCTGATTGACCTGCGCCGTGTCCAGATCCTGGACCAGCGTGTAGGCCACCGACTGCATGGGCATGATCCGTGCGTGCAGTCGGGCTCGGTGCAGGATCTCGGGCGGCAGGGCGCCGTCGAGGGTGGGCCAGCCGTACGAGCAGGCCAGTGCGGCCACGTCCTGCGCCGGATCGCCCAGGCTCGCGTGATCCCAGTCGATCACCCCGGCCAGCGCGTCACCGGACCAGATCATGTTCTGGCCCATCAGGTCCGAGTGCACGAGGTGAGGAGTCACCGTCTCCAGCTCGGCCAGATCCCGGATCGCGTGCCGGGCCAGCTCGCGGTTGCGCGGCAGCAGCCGCGGCACGACGTCGTCGAGCATGATCCGACGCCGACGATGACCGCCCCAATGCTGACCAGGGCGGTCCAGATAGGCCTCCAGCGGTGCGGTGTCGGTGGCCCACAGCTGCTCGAGCAGCGAGATCAGCTCCGCGGTGTCCACCCTGCCCCAGCGGTGCTCGCCGTGCACCCAGGATAGGGCGACCGCGCCGTGGCCTCGGCTGCCGTGCACGCGGCTCAGCGGCCGCGGCGTGGCGAAGGAGTACTCGGGCAGCCTGGAGAGGACCTCGGTGCGCCGTGCCAGGCTGCGCTTGGCGGCCGGGTTCTTGGCGATGCGCACGCACAGCCGGTCGTCGATCCCGACGACCACGTGCGCGGACCCGCTCGTGATGATCCGCCACGTGCTCGGATCCGGGTGCTCTCCGATCTCGCGCAGCGCGGCATCCACCACATCGGCGTACGGGAGCATGCGCTTCATGCTCAGGGCGACCACCTCAGCGCTCCTCTCCGGGCTCCGCTGCGGGAGCGCCCTGGGAGAGCAGGGCGACCAGGTGCGGCGCCAGGGCGGCCATGGCCTGTCCCCGGTGGCTGATCCGGTTCTTGTGCTCCGGATCGAGCTGGGCGCACGAGACGTCCAGGCCGTCGGGGCGCAGGACGGGGTCGTAGCCGAAGCCGCCGTCGCCGACCGGCTCGTGCAGCAGCGTGCCGCGCAGGTGCCCGAACTCGAGGTGCTCGGCTCCCTCCGGGGTCACCAGAGCTGCGGCGCACACGAAGCCCGCGGCACGGTGCTCATCGGGGATATCGCCCAGCTGGGCCAGCAGGAGCTCGAGATTGGCGGTGTCGTCGCCGTGGCGCCCCGCCCAGCGTGCCGAGAAGATGCCCGGGGCGCCGTGCAGGACGTCGACGGCCAGTCCGGAGTCATCGGCCACGGCAGGCAGGCCGGAGGCCTCGGCGGCCGCGTGCGCCTTGAGCAGCGCGTTGGCCTGGAAGGTCGTGCCGGTCTCACGGACGTCGGGCAGGCCCAGGGAGCCTGCGTCCACCACGGCGCGCTCGACGTCCAGACCGGGCAGCTCGGCTGCGATCATGGCCCGCAGCTCAGCGAGCTTGCCGGCGTTGTGCGTGGCCAGGACCAGGCGGGCGCCCGATGGGATGGATACCGCGGACGCGTCCGGATCTGGCTCGGGGTCCTCCGATGCGGATTCCACGGCCGCACTGGGGGCGGTCGATGCGGTGGCCTGGGAGGGGTCGTGCTGCTCAGGCATCGCGGCCCTCCGCGAGCGTGGCCGTCTGGATCCTCGCCAGATCGGCGCATCCGGCAACCGCCAGGTCCAGGAGGCCGTCGAGCTCGCTGCGATCGAACGGGGCGCCCTCGGCAGTGCCCTGGACCTCCACGAAGGTCCCGGAGCCGGTGACGACCACGTTCATGTCGGTCTCGGCGCGGACGTCCTCGACATAGGGCAGATCCAGCATGGGGACGCCGTCGATGATGCCGACCGAGACCGCGGCCACGGAGTCGGTGAGCGGATCGCCGGTGACCAGGCCCTGGCGCCGGGCCCACCCCATGGCCTCGCTCAGCGCCACATAGGCACCGGTGATCGATGCCGTGCGGGTGCCGCCGTCCGCCTGGAGGACATCGCAGTCCAGGACCACGGTGTTCTCGCCGAGCGCCTTCAGGTCGATCACGGAGCGCAGCGACCGGCCGATGAGCCGGGAGATCTCGTGGGTGCGGCCGCCGATCCTGCCCTTGACCGACTCGCGCTGCGAGCGCGTGCCGGTGGCCCGGGGAAGCATCGCGTACTCGGCGGTGACCCAGCCGCGGCCCTCGCCGCGCAGCCAGCGCGGAACGCCCTCGGTGACCGAGGCGGTGCACAGCACGCGAGTCTGCCCGAACTCGATCAGCGCCGAGCCCTCGGCCTGCGCGGACCAGCCGCGCGTGATGGTGATGGGACGCAGCTCGTCGACGGCGCGTCCGTCCGCTCGGGGTCCGCTCGGGGACGAGGATGCGGCGGGGGTCTCAGCCTCGGAAGTCATGGCGCCCAGCCTAGCCGCGCGCGGGCGGCGGCGGCCAACGGCTCGGCGGGCGAGCCGTGGCGGAGCTCAGCGCGTGTTGGGGTCGATCACGCGCATGGTGGTCGTGGTGCTCGGCACCGAGCGGCCCCTGGCCAGGACGCGACCGGCGGTGCGGTCCATGTCGGCCACGATCCGGTACGAGGTCGACGGCTGAGCCAGCGAGATCGGACCCGTGAAGGCCTCGGCAGCCTCCCTGACGGCACGGGTCGGCGAGTTCCACACGGGCAGGTGCGTGAGCATCAGCTCATCGGCATCGGCGTCGTCGGCGGTCTGCCCGGCGCGCAGGCCCGTGAGGTGGATCCCCCGGTAGGCGTCGCGGCCCTCGTGGTAGGCGGCCTCGCACAGGAAGAGATCGGCATTGCGGGCAGCCTCGGTGAGGCCCTCGCAGGCGTCGCTGTCCCCGGAGTAGGTCAGCACGCTGTTGCCGTCGGCTCCGTCGTACTCGATGCGCAGCGCGAACGGATCCTCGACCGGGTGCTCGACCCGGTGCGGGGTGACGCGGAACGGGCCGATCTCCACGGCCCGGCCGTCCTCCCACTGCCCGATCGTGAACTCGTTCTCGATCGTCTCCGCGGAGTCCAGGACGTGGGCGGCCTCCATGTAGTCCATCATCCCGGCCGGGCCCCAGACCGGGACCGGGCCGGCCTCCCAGCCGCGCGGATCCCACTTCACCGCCACGTGCAGCCCCGCCAGGTCGACGCAGTGATCCGGGTGAAGGTGGCTGATCAGGACGGCATCGATCTCCGAGAGCTCGATGTGGCGCTGCAGCGCGCCCAGCGACCCGTTGCCGAGGTCCATGAGCACCCGCCAGGTCCGACCCTCATGATCGGTTCCGGTGAGCAGGTAACAGGAGGCAGGGGAATCGGGGCCGGCGAACGAGCCGGTGCAGCCGATCACGGTCAGGATCATGAGACGGGGCCTTCATCGTCGGAGGCGCGGACAGGGGACGGACCGGCGGAGGCGCGGTCCTTCATGGCGGCGTGCTCGGCGAGCATCTGCGAGCTCACCTGGGACAGCGAGCCCGTGGGGAACTGCTCGGCCACCGAGCCCACGTGGCGCACGGCCGTGACCTCCGGGCCCAGGAAGCGCCGGGCCAGGATCTGGAAGGGCTCCGGATCTCCCGTGGCCAGGAACTCGTGGGGCTCCTGCGGCGGCTGGACGCGCGCCAGGTCATGGCGCACCAGTGCGCGGTAGACGTCCTTGGCGGTCTCCTCCGCAGAGGAGACCAGCGTGACCGCCTCCCCCATGACGTAGGAGATCACACCGGTGAGCAGCGGGTAGTGCGTGCAGCCGAGCACGAGGGTGTCCACCCCGGAGTCCTGCAGCGGACGCAGGTACTCCTGAGCGGTCTCGAGGACCTCGGGACCGGTGGTCACCCCGGCCTCGACGAACGGCACGAACCGGGGGCAGGCCACGGAGCGCACCTCAAGCTGCGGAGCGGCCGCGAAGGTGTCCTCGTAGGCCCGCGAGCCCACGGTGGCCTGGGTGGCGATCACGCCGATGCGGCCGTTGCGCGTGGAGGACACGGCCCGGCGCACGGCCGGCTGGATGACCTCCACCACGGGGATGCCGTAGGCGCGCGTGTAGCGCTCCCGGGCATCGCGCAGGACGGCCGCCGAGGCGGTGTTGCAGGCGATCACCAGCACCTTGACCCCGGAGTCCACCAGCTCGTCCATGATCCGCAGCGCGTGGGCGCGGACCTCGGCGATCGGCAGCGGACCGTAGGGGCCGTTGAGGGTGTCGCCCACGTAGACGATCCGCTCATCCGGCAGCTGGTCGATGATCGCCCGGGCGACCGTCAGCCCGCCCACGCCGGAATCGAACACGCCGATGGGAGCATCGGGCGACGGACCCTCGACGGGTCCGTCTGCCGCTTCTGTGCTCCCCGGAATCTCGCGCATAGGGCACCCAGGGTAGACCGGTGCCGCTCAGCAGCCTGAACCGCGCGCCGACGAGGTCACGCAGATCACTTCACACGATGACTCATGCGGGGTCCTCACCCTGGTCAGAGGCCCTGCGGCGGCTGATCGTCCGTCCCGTCATCCTCCGGCAGCTCCACCAGCATGGCCTGGATCAGCGAGTCCTGCAGCCACGAGACGAAGCCGTAGACGACGGCCATGTAGGTCTCGGTGTCCTTGGGCTTCTTCCCGGAGGCCTTCTCCACCCGACGGGCGTCCGCCTCCGAGTCGATCCCCAGCCGGGTCGAGAGCACCAGACGGATGTCGTTGAGCGCCCGGGAGACGTCGCTGGCCGCCGCGGGGCTCAGGCGCACGGGATCGGACTCGAAGGCGAGTGCCGCAGCGCGCAGCGAGGCGACCTTCTGCTCGCGCAGGGACCGGTCGGTGAAGCGGCGGAACTCCTCCGCCTGCTCCGGATCCTGGCTGCCGGCAGGCAGCAGGCGCGCCACCGCCGGATCCTGCGGCGCCTCGACGGGACCGTCGCCGCCGAGCAGGGCCTCCAGCGGATCTGCCTCCGGAGCGGCCTGCTCGAGCTCGAGCAGGCCGATGATGTCCTGGCACAGCCTGACCAGCAGCCCTCGCTCATCCGCGGAGAGCCGGGCGGAGAGGCCGTGGGCCCCCGAGCGGAATCCGTGCGCCATCAGCTGCGCACCCCATCCGCGTCCTGGCCTCCGCCTGCGCGCTCGTAGGTGGCCATCAGGCCATAGCCGTGCAGGGCGGCGACATGGCGCTCGGCCTCCTCCAGAGTGCCCTCGGCCACGATCGCCCGGCCCCGCTCGTGGACCTCGAGCATCAGCGCGTGGGACTTGGCCTGCGAGAAGCCGAAGTGCGTGCGGAAGACCCAGGTCACCCACGACATGAGATTCACGGGATCGTCCCAGACCACCACGTGCCACGGGATCTCCAGGGCGGTGCGCTGGGCGGTGTCGACCTCCGGGCGCTCGTCCAGATCCGGTCCGAGGCTGGTCAGAGGCGTGCGGGTTCTCGTGCTGAGCTCCATGATGTGCCCCATCGTAGGCACCGGTCCCGACAGCGCATCATGAGGACCATGCCCGGGGACGGGACCGCACGGCGGGCGGCCAGTACAGTGGGCTGCGTGGAATCGAGCAACCGGACCTGGTCCCCCGCCCCGACGTCGCTGATGACGGATCACTACGAGCTGACCATGCTGCAGGCCGCCCTGCGCGACGGCACCGCGCAGCGGCGCAGCGTCTTCGAGGTCTTCTCCCGCCGCCTGCCCGCCGGACGCCGCTACGGCGTCGTGGCCGGCACGGGGCGCTTCCTCGAGGGACTGGCGAGCTTCCGCTTCGACGAGGACCGCCTGGCCTTCCTGGAGCGCACCGGCGTGGTGGATGCCGCCACTCTCGAGTGGCTCGCGGACTTCCGCTTCACCGGCGACATCAGCGGCTATGCCGAGGGCGACCTCTGGTTCCCGCACTCGCCGATCCTGCGCGTGGAGTCCACGTTCGCCGAGGCCTGCATCCTGGAGACCTACCTGCTCTCGGTGCTCAACTACGACTCCGCCGTGGCCTCCGCCGCCTCCCGCATGGTCACCGCCGCGGGCGAGCGCCCGTGCCTGGAGATGGGCTCGCGCCGCGCCTCCGAGGAGTCCGCCGTGGCCGCCGCCCGTGCGGCCGTGATCGCGGGCTTCGCAGGGACCTCCAACCTCGAGGCCGGCTACCGCTATGACCTGAAGACCGTCGGCACCTCGGCGCATGCGTTCACGCTGCTGCACGACGACGAGGAGGCGGCCTTCCGCTCCCAGCTCGAGACCATGGGCGTGGGGACCACGCTGCTGGTGGACACCTACGACGTCGAGAAGGCGGTGCGCCTGGCCGTCGAGCTCGCCGGTCCGCAGCTAGGGGCCGTGCGCGTGGACTCCGGGGACCTGGTGGGTCAGGCCGGTCGCGTGCGCGCCCTGCTCGACAGCTTGGGAAACCGCGACACGCGCATCACCGTGACCTCCGATCTCGATGAGTACGCGATCGCCGCGCTGGCCGCTGCCCCCGTGGACTCCTACGGCGTGGGCACCAGACTGGTCACCGGCTCCGGGGCCCCCACGTCCTCCATGGTCTACAAGCTCGTGGCCCGCGAGGGCACCGATGGGCAGCTCGTCTCCGTGGCCAAGGCCTCGTCCGGCAAAACCTCCGTCGGCGGGCGCAAGTCGGCGCTGCGCCGCCTGGATCCGCGCGGCACCGCGACCCACGAGATCGTGGGGGTGGGCCACGATCCCGCCGACGACGGCGACGACCGCCCCCTGATGCAGGACTTCGTGCGCGGAGGCGAGCTGGTCGACGGCTGGACCGGCCCCCAGGGCGTCCAGCGCGCCCGGCAGCGCCACGCCGACTCCGTGCGGGAGCTCCCGCGCTCGGCCACCCGCCTCTCCGAGGGCGAGGCCGCGATCCCCACCGTGCTCGAGAACTGAAGGGAACCCTCCTCATGCGCACTGCACTGATCGTCGTGGACGTCCAGAACGACTTCTGCGAGGGCGGCTCCCTGGCCGTCGACGGCGGCTCGGACGTCGCGGCGGCGATCTCCGAGCACATCGAGCAGCACCACGGGGACTACGAGGCGATCGTGGGGACCCTGGACTGGCACATCTCGCCGGGCTCGCACTTCTCCGAGGACCCTGATTTCCGGACCTCGTGGCCCGTGCACTGCGTGGCCGAGACCGAGGGCGCCGACACCCACGACGAGTTCGAGACCGACCGCATCGAGGCCTGGTTCCGCAAGGGCGAATACGAAGCCGCCTACTCGGGCTTCGAGGGCGTCCTGGCCCCGGAGACCTCCACGCCCCTGGGGGCGGTGGAGGAGGACGACGAGGCCGAGGACGAGGAGCCGATCGGCCTGGACGACTGGCTGCGCGATCGGGAGATCGAGGCCGTGGACATCGTGGGCCTGGCCGCCGATCACTGCGTGCGCGCCACCGCCCTGGACGCCGCCGACGCCGGCTACGAGACCCGGGTGCTGCTGAGCCTGAGCGCCGCCGTCTCCCCCGATTCCCTCGAGGACGTCATCGACGAGCTCGACGACGCAGGCGTGGAGGTCGTGCGCGGCTGACGGGGCCCGCCTCGCACCGACGCGCTGCGCCTGCTGCGGCGGGACTTTCCGCATCGAAGCGTCTCGCCCCGGTGCCTCCTACTTCCGCCCCACGAACCAGTTCTGCATCTTGGCGATCCGCGCCTCGATCTGCTCCTCGGTGGCCTGGGCCACGGCCGGTCCCCCGCACTCGCGGCGCAGGTCGTTGTGGATCACGCCGTGCGGCGTGCCCGTACGCGCGGACCAGGCCGAGACGTTCTGCGACAGCTTCTTGCGCAGCTCCTTGAGCCGGCGGTGATCCGGAACGGACGACGCCTGCTGCGACTGATCGGCTGTCGACTGCGAGCGCCGACGGGCGTGCTCGGACTGCCGCTCGCGCAGCAGCGTGGTGACCTGCTCGGCATCCAGCAGACCCGGGATGCCGAGGTAGTCGGCCTCCTCGTCGGTGCCGGCGGCCACGCCGCCGCCGAACTCGCCGCCGTCGAAGAGCACGCCATGGAACGACGCGTCCGATTCCAGGGCCTTGAACTCGCCGCCGGCCAGCTGCGAGGAGGCCTTCTCCTCGCGATTGGCGGCCGCGAGCTCGTCGTCGTCCCACCCCTGTTCCGAGAGGTCCACGAAGTCCGGGCCCTGCGCCACGGGACGGTCCAGGGCGTGATCGCGCTCGAGCTCCATCTCGTTGGCGTGCGCCATCAGCAGCGGCACCGAGGGCAGGAAGATCGAGGCGGTCTCCCCGCGCTTGCGCGAGCGCACGAAGCGCCCGACCGCCTGGGCGAAGAACAGCGGGGTGGACGTGGAGGTGGCGTACACGCCCACGGCCAGGCGGGGGACGTCGACGCCCTCGGAGACCATGCGCACGGCCACCATCCAGCGCTGATCCCCCTCCGCGAAGGCCTCGATCCGCTCGGAGGCGCCCTTGTCGTCCGAGAGCACGACGGTGGGCTTCTCGCCCGTGATCCGCTCGAGCAGAGCGGCGTAGGCCTTGGCGTCCTGGTGATCCGTGGCGATCACCAGCGCCCCGGCATCGGGGACCGTGCGCCGGACCTCGGTCAGGCGGCGGTCGGCGCCCTGGAGCACGGAGGGGATCCAGGCGCCGTCGGGAGCCAGGGCCGTGCGCCAGGCATGAGCGGTGATCGACTTGGTGAAGCCCTCGCCGAGCTCGGCGGCCATCTCCTCGCCTGCCGAGGTGCGCCAGCGCATCTGTCCCGAGTACGCCATGAAGATCACGGGCCTGACCACGTGGTCCTTGAGGGCGTCGCCGTAGCCGTAGGTGTAGTCGGCCTTCGAGCGGCGGATGCCGTCCTTGTCCTCCTGGTACGTGACGAACGGGATCGGCGAGGTGTCCGAGCGGAAGGGCGTGCCGGTCAGAGCCAGACGGCGCGCGGCGGGCTCGAAGGCCTCCTTGAGGCCGTCGCCCCAGGAGCGGGAGTCGCCGGCGTGGTGGATCTCGTCCATGATCACCAGCGTGCGGCCCTGCTCGGTGCGCGCCCGGTGCAGCAGCGGCTTCATGCCGACCTGCGCGTAGGTCAGCGCGACTCCGATGAACCCGCGGGCATGGCTGCCGTCGGCGTTCTTGAAATTGGGGTCGATCGCCAGGTTCACGCGCGCGGCGGCATCCGCCCACTGCCGCTTGAGGTGCTCGGTGGGGCACACCACGGTGATCCGGTTGATGGTCCCGCGGTCCACGAGCTCCCGGGCCAGGCGCAGCGCGAACGTCGTCTTGCCGGCGCCGGGCGTGGCCACGGCCATGAAGTCGCGCGGCTCGGCGGCGAAGTACTTCTCCAGGGCCTCTGCCTGCCAGGCGCGCAGCTTCCCCGCTGTGCCCCAGGCGGCGCGCTCGGGGTAGGCGGGAGGCATCTCGGCGGCCGGGCCGCCGAACAGTGAGGGCTGGGAGTCATCGGACACGGGCTGGGCAGGTCCTTTCGCGGATCGCGTGGCGGGCGTCGTGCGGACGCGCCGCGGGGGGCGCCCCGCAATCGCTGCGGGGGCGGGGGTGGCGCGGGCCGAGCTGAGGGCGCGCGGGGGCGCACGAGCAAGGCCCCGTCGATCCCGACGGGGCCGAGCGCACGCGGTCTCAGATCACTTGCCGCCGTCCTGCGGAGCGCGCAGGCCGTCGTAGATCTCCTTGCAGGTGGGGCAGACCGGGAACTTCTCCGGATCGCGGCCCGGGACCCAGACCTTGCCGCACAGTGCGATCACGGGATCGCCGGTGACGGCCGACTCCGTGATCTTCTCCTTGCGGACGTAGTGGGCGAAGCGCTCGTGATCGCCAGGCTCCTCGAAGGTGCGGGTCTCCTCCCGCTCGAGGGTCGAGGTGCCGCCGACGGGCTCGTTCGAGGTTCCCCCGCCGAAGGGCCAGGGACCCGCCACGGGGAGGGTTTCGTCGTGGAAGCTCATGACGGCCAGTGTACTCCGCGCGCCCGACGCCTCTCCCCAGCTCAGGGCCTTGCGGGCCTGTGCGTCCGGCCACCCTCACGGCGCGGCTCAGGAGCGGTAGGACGAGACCTGCTGGTACAGCTCCGGCGCCCGGGCCTCGAGCCACCTGCCGCCGAGGACGACGCCGCCCCAGGCCAGGCCCAGCCCGCCGATGACACCGACGGCGAGGCCGAGCCAGCCCCACAGATCCTGTCCGGTGATCATCTGGACCACCAGCGGGATGCCGGCCAGCATCGTCACGGCTCCGATCAGGACCATGACGGCCATCTGCACCAGCACGTTGAGGAAGGTGAAGCCCGGCGGCGTCTTCAGGGGCGAATCGCCCGGCAGCGGCACGGGATAGGTGTAGCGCGCCGAGAGCACGGAGCTGATGCCGCCCCCGCCGAGAAGCCCGAGCAGGCTCATGCCGATCACACCGGGAAGCAGGTGCCAGGTCTGGGTCATCGCCGCGCCGAACAGCAGGGCCGCGATGCTCAGCGCCCCTCCCACGACGCACAGCGAGATCAGCCTGCCCAGGCGGTCGTCGCGGCCTCGGATCCCGCTGAGCACGTGCAGGCTGAACGCCGAGTGGTCGTAGGCCACATCGGCCGAGATCGTGAAGCCCATCATGGCGGCCACGAGCGGTCCCGCGAACAGCAGAGGCCCGCCCTCCCCTGGGCCCGAGTTGAACCACAGCAGGCCCAGCATCACGGGGATCAGCACGATCGAGGCCGCGTAGCGCGGGTCCTTGAGCCAGTAGATGATGCTGCGCGCCGCCACGGCGGCCCACGGGGTCGCGGGCACTCGGCCCAGCAGCCCGGCGCCGCGCACGCGAGAGGCCGTGCCCCGCACCGGTGCCGTCGAATGCTCCAGCGAGCGCTCGAGCAGACGAGCCCAGAGCAGCCACACGACGATGCCCGTCGCAGCGACCACGGCGAGCCGACCCGCAGCGTGCAGCAGGAAGCCTTCGGCCATGTCGGCGGGGATCGCCCACAGTGCTCCCCAGGGGGTCCACGACACCCCCGCGGCGATCCGCTCGAGGTCGAGCCCGCCACCTGCCAGCAGACCGGTCAGACCGCCGATCACCGGCCCCATCAGGACCAGCAAGGCCAGTCCCAGCACGGAGGCGGCATCGCCGAGCAGCCGGCTGCGCTGCAGGCCCTCCAGCCCGGCAGCCAGGCACCGGTTGCCCAGGACCATGAGCCCCCAGGCGACGGGGATCAGCACGAGGGAGCTGATCAGTGCGATCGGGGTGGCGCGCCAGGCCAGGCTCAGCGCCAGGAGCCCCAGCAGCGTGAACGGCCCCGCCAGCCCCACGGCCGCGCTGAGCAGCTGGCCCAGGGCCAGTCCGGAGCGCGGGACGGGATACAGGGCGAAGCGACCGGCGTGCACCGTGGCATCGGCCCGCCCGGTGACCAGGGAGGCGACCCACCAGCCGACCGTGGCGGCCGCACCGACCAGCACGACCGGCACCGCGACCGCTCGGGGCTCGGCGCCGCTTCCGCCGACCCAGGCCATGCCGCCCCAGAAGACCACGAGGCCGAGCAGGTAGAGCCCGCCCAGGATCGTGCCCACCAGGGTCCAGGTGCTGCGGCGCATGGCCGCCGCGGTCAGTCGCGCCTTGAGGCCGACGACCAGCCGCGCCGTGGCTGCGGCCGACGGGCCCTTCACGCTCGCGCTCCCGCCAGGGGCGGGCAGGGAAGTCGCCGCCTGCCGAGCGGTCAGATCCTGCGGTGCGGCTTCCCCGGTCCCGGCATCTTGCACGGAGGTCTCGGAGGCGGGTCCCTGCGGGGTCATCGGGGCTTCAGCCACGTCAGCTCCTCCCCTGCGCCCTGGACGCCGCCGACGGTGTCCACGAAGACCTCCTCGAGGGAGCGCTCGCCGCGGACCTCGTCGACGGTCCCGGCGGCCTTCAGCACGCCGCCGTCCATGATCGCCACGTGGTCGCACATCCGCTGGACCAGGTCCATCACGTGGCTGGAGACGATCACCGTGCCGCCAGCCTGGGCGAAGCCGTGCAGCAGCTCGCGGATCCGCGCCGCCGAGACGGGGTCGACGGCCTCGAACGGCTCGTCGAGCACCAGCAGATCAGGTGCGTGGATCATGGCCGCCGCCAGGGCGATCTTCTTGGTCATGCCCGCCGAGTAGTCCTGCACAGCGGTGCCCGCGGCCTCCACGAGATCCATGGCCCGCAGCAGATCCTCGGTGCGCTGGGCGACCGTCTCCCGATCCATGCCGCGCAGCAGGCCCGAGTAGGTCACGAGCTGGCGACCGGCCAGGCGGTCGAACTGCCGCACCCCGTCCGGAAGCACCCCCATCCTGGCCTTCGCGGCTCGAGGATCCGCCCAGACGTCGATCCCGGAGACGAAGGCCTGTCCCTCCGTGGGGCGCAGCAGCCCCGTGAGCATGGACAGCGCAGTGGTCTTGCCGGCGCCGTTGCGGCCCACCAGGCCGTAGAAGGCCCCGCGCGGAACGTCCAGGCTCAGCCGGTCGACGGCCACGGACGGGCTCTTCGAGGACCCGAAGACCTTCGTGAGCCCGCGCAGGCTCACCGCGGATTCGGAGGGCGGGATGGGGATCTGCGTCATGGATCCACGATAGGCACGACAGCGCCCCGGTCGCCTCCCCCGCTGGGAGGAGGATCGCCGGGGCGCGCACCGCCCCCCCCCCCCCCCCCCGAGGAGAGGAGGGGCCGGCGGAGAGGCTCTGCTCAGAAGAGGGCGCGCATCAGCTGCCCCCGTGCCGCCACGACGCGGGGGTCCTCCGAGCCCACCACATCGAAGAGCTCGACGAGCCGCTGTCGGACGGTCTCCCGCTCCTCTCCGGCCGTGCGCCGCACGAGCTGCAGCAGTCGAGTGAAGGCGTCCTCCACGTGACCGCCCGAGACATCCAGATCCGCCACGTCCAGCTGGGCGGGGATGTCCTGCGGGTCCTGTGCCGCGGCCTGGCGCACCGCGGCGGCATCCATGGCGGTGACGCGGCGCAGCAGCTCGACCTGGGCCAGGGCGAGCTTGGCCTCGTGATCGCCCGGGTTCTCCTTCAGGGCCTGCTCGTAGCTGGCCTTGGCGCCGTCGAGGTCGCCGGCCTCCATGCGGTCCATGGCCTCCTGGTGCAGCGGCGGGAGCGGCTTCTGCTCCTCCTGCCCCGCGGTCGGCTCGGCGGTGCCGGAGACGCCGTTCTGCTCGGCCAGCTGCAGCAGCTCGTCGAACAGCGAGCTCAGCTGGTCCATGGGGATCGCCGACTGTCCGATCGGCACGGGGCGCCCGCCGATCATGGCAACGGTGGTGGGCACCGACTGGGCCTGCAGCGCCTCGGCGATCTGCGGCAGCTTCTCGATGTCCACCGCGCCCAGCACCAGGCGACCGGCGCGACGGTCGATCTGCGCGGCGACCTCGTCCACGAACGTGCGGGAGCCCTCGGAGTACGCGGCCCACAGCACGAGCACGACCGGCACCGTGGCCGAGAGCTCGGCGACGTCCTGGAACTGCTCGACGGTCTCGATGTCCCGGCGGTAGCCGCCGCCCTGCGTCTGGCCCTGCTCGCCGCCTGCCGACGGGGCGGCTGCCTCCTGGCCCAGGTCGACGGCTCCGCGCACCGAGGCCGGCAGCTGCTGGGCCTGGTCGTCCTGCGGCGCGGACTCGGCCGCGCCGGCGCCTGCGGGGATACGGGGATCGCTAGGAATGCTCATGCCTGCGAGTCTAGCGACGGCATCGCCGCCTCTGCCCATCGTTGCTGCGGCGCTCGCTGTCAGCGCACGGGCGCGTCGTCCGCGCAGACGGAGGCCCGGCGCGAGAGCCTCCGCAGCAGCGCGGGACAGGGCTGGCGACCCTCGCTGAGGGATGGCCGTGTCCGCTCGAGCGGGGCCGCTGTGGGAGACTGTCGGCCGTGCGCTGTGTGATCGCTGACTGCTCCGTCGACTACGAGGGCCGCCTCAAGGCCCACCTGCCCCTGGCCCGTCGCCTCCTCCTGGTGAAGGCCGACGGCTCCGTGCTCGTGCACTCCGACGGCGGCAGCTACAAGCCCCTGAACTGGATGTCCCCTCCGGCTCGGCTGGTCGAGACCGCCCCGGATGAGGACCAGGTTGCCGCCGGCGTCACCGAGGTGTGGACCGTCAGCGCCGCCAAGTCCGACGATGTCCTGCGCGTGCTGATCCACGCCCGCCATGAGGAGCTCTCCCACGACCTGGGTGTCGACCCGGGGCTGATCAAGGACGGCGTGGAAGCCGACCTGCAGCGCCTTCTTGCCGAGCAGCTGGACCTGGTGTCCACGGGCACCACGCTGGTGCGCCGAGAGTTCCCCACGGCCATCGGACCGGTGGACATCCTGGCCCGAGATACCTCCGGCGCCACGATCGCGATCGAGCTCAAGCGCCGCGGTGACATCGACGGCGTGGAGCAGCTGACCCGCTACCTCGAGCTGCTCAACCGCGACCCCCGCCTGGCCCCGGTGCGCGGCATCTTCGCCGCGCAGCAGATCAAGCCGCAGGCGCGGACCCTGGCCGCCGATCGCGGCATCGACTGCCTCACCCTCGACTACGACGCCATGCGCGGCGTGGACGACGTCGACTCGCGGCTCTTCTGATGGATCGGGGGCAGGCGGCACCCGTCGGTGCTGCCGACGCCCGATCCGTCCGCGATCTCTCGGCTCAGAAGCCGCCCTGCAGTCGGCGATCCACGGCTGCGCCCGCTGCCGTCAGGTTCTCCACGAAGTGCTCGTAGCCGCGGTCGATGTGCTCCACTCCGCCCACGATCGTCTCGCCGTCGGCGCGCATGCCGGCGATGACCAGTGCGGCGCCGGCGCGGATGTCCATGGCCTCGACGGGCGCACCGGAGAGCTCGTCCACACCGTTGAGCCAGGCGTGGTGACCGTCCAGGCGCACGACCGCGCCCAGCCGCTCGAGCTCGGCGGTGAAGCCCCAGCGCGCCTCGAAGACGTTCTCGGTGATCATGCCGGGCCCGTCGGCCACCGCGTTGAGGGCGACGGCGAACGGCTGCAGGTCCGTGGGGAAGCCCGGGTACGGGAAGGTCGAGAAGTTCACCGGGCTGGGTCGCTGCGGCCCGCGGACGCGGAAGCCGTCGTCGAGCACCTCGATCTCGCAGCCGGCGTCGCGCAGCTTGTCGAGCACGACCTCCATGTGCTCGGCCTCGGCGCCCTGCACAACGACCTCTCCCCCGGTGATCGCCGCGGCGAAGGCCCAGGTGCCGGCCACGATCCGATCCGGAACGGTGCGGTGGATGACCGGTTGCAGCCGCTCCACGCCTGTGATCGTGAGCGTGCCGGTGCCGATCCCCTCGATCTGAGCGCCCATGTCCACCAGCATGCGGCAGATGTCCACGATCTCCGGCTCGCGGGCCACGTTGTCCAGCACCGTGACGCCGTCGGCCAGGGTCGCTGCGGTCATGAGGTTCTCGGTGGCCCCCACCGAGGGGTACGGCAGGCGGTAGTGGGCGCCGTGCAGCCGCCCGTCGACCGAGGTCTTGAGGTAGCCGCCCTCGGTGCGCAGGTGCGCGCCCATGGCCTCCAGCCCGGCGCGGTGCATGTCCAGGCCGCGGGTGCCGATGGCGTCGCCTCCGGGCACGGCCACCTCGGCCGCGCCGCTGCGCACCGTCAGCGGGCCCAGCACCGAGATCGAGGCGCGCATGGCCCGGACCAGGTCGTAGTCGGCCTGGTGGTGCAGGGCCTCAGGAACGTCGATGGCCACGGTGTGCCCGGCGCGGTCGTAGTCGACCTGGCAGCCCAGGCGCCGCAGCAGCTCCGCCATGATCGAGACGTCCTGGATCTCCGGGACGTTGGTGATCGTGGAGCGGCCCTCGGCCAGCAGCGTGGCCGCCATCAGCTTGAGGACGCTGTTCTTGGCGCCGTGCACCGGCAGCGTCCCGTTCACGGACGTGCGGCCGCGGACGACGATCTTGTCTTCCATGTTCTGGCTCTTCCTGGTCTGCTGGCCCGCATCCCTCGGGGCGGCGGCGATGCGCCGACACGACGACGGCATGAAGCCGCCCGCCCCCGCAGGCGCTGCTGCGCGCGGGGACGGGCGGTCCGGCCGATCACTTCTGCGCGGCTGCGCCTTCGCGGAAGTGATCGGCGACGATGGTCACGCGGTTGTTGTCGACGGTGACGATTCCGCCGTCGACGCGGCCCTCCACGCGCGAGCCGCTGGTCGGGTCGATGATCACACGACCCTCCTGCAGCACACCCGCGACCGGGACGTGTCCCGCGAGGATGCCGATCTCGCCCTCCATGGTGTTGACGATGACCTGACGGGCCTCGCCGTTCCACACGGACTGGTCGACCTCGACGACTTCGACGATCAGCGGATCAGCCATGTCACTTCTCTCCGGTGGAGCGCTTGATCTCGTCCCACTGCTCCATGACATCGTCCAGGCCGCCGACGTTGTAGAACGCCTGCTCCGGAACGTGGTCGAGCTCGCCGTCGCAGATCTTCTTGAAGGACTCGATGGTCTCCTTGAGCGGGACCGTGGAGCCCTCCACGCCGGTGAACTGCTTGGCGGTGTAGGTGTTCTGCGACAGGAACTGCTCGATGCGACGGGCGCGCGAGACGACGACCTTCTGCTCCTCGGACAGCTCGTCCACACCGAGGATCGCGATGATGTCCTGCAGCTCCTTGTTCTCCTGCAGGATCGACTTCACGCGGGTCGCGACGTCGTAGTGCTCCTGGCCCACGTACTGCGGGTCGAGGATGCGCGAGGTCGAGGCCAGCGGGTCGATCGCCGGGTAGAGACCGCGGGATGCGATCTCACGAGACAGGTTCGTGGTCGCGTCCAGGTGGGCGAACGTGGTCGCCGGAGCCGGGTCCGTGTAGTCATCGGCGGGGACGTAGATCGCCTGCATGGAGGTGATCGAGTGTCCGCGCGTGGAGGTGATGCGCTCCTGCAGGACGCCCATCTCATCGGCCAGCGTGGGCTGGTAGCCCACGGCCGAGGGGATGCGGCCCAGCAGGGTCGAGACCTCCATGCCCGCCTGCGTGAAGCGGAAGATGTTGTCGATGAACAGCAGCACGTCCTGGTTCTGCACGTCGCGGAAGTACTCGGCCATGGTCAGGCCGGTCAGCGCGATGCGCAGACGCGTTCCGGGCGGCTCATCCATCTGGCCGAACACCAGGGCGGTGTCCTTGAGCACCCCGGCCTCGTCCATCTCGACCCAGAGGTCGTTGCCCTCACGGGTGCGCTCGCCCACGCCGGCGAACACCGAGGTGCCGCCGAAGTTGCGGGCCACACGGGTGATCATCTCCTGGATGAGCACGGTCTTGCCCACGCCGGCGCCGCCGAACAGGCCGATCTTGCCGCCCTGGATGTAGGGGGTCAGCAGGTCGATCGACTTGATGCCGGTCTCCAGCATCTCGGTCGCGCCCTCGAGCTCGGAGAAGGGGGGCGGGTCGCGGTGGATCGACCAGCGGTCCTTGATCTCGAGCTGGTCCGAGGCGACGTCCAGCGAGTCGCCGACCACGTTGAAGATGTGGCCCTTGACCACATCGCCGACCGGGACGGAGATGGGGGCGCCGGTGTCATGCACCTCGGTGCCGCGGACCAGACCGTCGGTGAGCTGCAGCGAGATCGCGCGGACCATGTTGCCGCCCAGGTGCTGAGCGGTCTCGAGGTTGATCGTCTTGGTCTCGCCCTCGAACACCAGCTCGGTGGTCAGCGCGTTGTAGATCGCCGGCATCTGGTTCTCGGGGAACTCGATGTCGACGACCGAGCCCTTGACGCGGGCGACGCGACCGACGGCGCCAGCGACAGGCGTGGTGTCCTGCTCGTTGATGGTGGAAGTCATGTCTCTCACTTCACTGTTCGTGGGTGGCGTGGGGAAATGCGGCGGCGCCGAGGCGCCGATGGATCACAGGGCCTCGGTGGCCGAGACGATCTCCGTGAGCTCCGTGGTGACCTCGGCCTGGCGGGCGTTGTTCATCTGGCGCGTGTACTTGTTGATCAGCTCGCCGGCGTTGTCCCCGGCCGACTTCATGGCGCGCTGGCGCGAAGCCAGCTCAGAAGCGGCCGAATGGCACATGCTCGAGTAGATGCGCGCCCGGATGTAGCGCGGCAGCGCGATGTCCAGGAAGTCCTCCGGAGAGGGCTCGAAATCGAAGCCGGTGTCCGCCGTGGAGACCTCGCCGTAGCTATCGGCGACGTCGTCATGGATCTCGTTGGCGTCCACGACCTCCAGCGGCAGCAGGCGGAGGACCGACGGCTCCTGCTTCACCAGCGACTCGAAGCGCGTGTACACCAGGTGGATCTCGTCGATGCCGCCCTCGTCGTACTCCGTCGTGTAGAGATCGACCAGCAGCTCGGCCAGCTCCTCGGCCCGCTCCGCCTTGGGGCTGTCGGTGTCCCCCTCGAAGGCCTGCTCGTAGGCACGGCCCCGGAAGTCGAAGTTCTGCTTGGCCTTGCGCCCGATCAGGTAGACCTTCGCCTCGGTGCCCTGCTCGTCGAAGCGAGCCAGCAGCTTGTCGGTCTTCTTCAGGACGTTGGCCGAGTAGGAACCGGCGAGGCCGCGGTCCGAGCTGAACACGACGACGGCCGAGCGGCGCGAGGTCTCCGTGCGCTGGTTGAGCATCGGGTGGCTCGAGGTCCCGGACTGGGACAGCACCTGCGACAGAGCACGGGTCAGCGCATTGGCGTACGGCGAGGCCGCGGCCAGGCGCTGACGCGACTTGCTGATGCGCGAAGTCGCGATCATCTCCATCGCCTTGAAGATCTTCTTCATGGACTGCGTGGAGGAGATCTTCTGGCGGTAGACCCGGATCTGGGCTCCCATGAAGCTTCCTTTCTGTGCCGCTGCGGTGCGCCGCCCTCAAGCGCGGCGCACCGCAGCGGAGGGCGTCAGTTGGCGCGGGTGCTGCCGCTGGCGGAGATCTGCTCCTGGCCGACCTCGTCGTCGGACAGCGGCTGGCTCTCCTCGTGGCCCGGGGCGTGGTTGTCCCTGTTCGTGCCGCGGAAGTCGCGCTTGACCTCGGCCACGGCGGTCTCCAGCGCCTCGACGGCGTCGCTTTCGAGCTTGCCGCTCGAGACGATCGAGTCGGTGACGTTGGTGGTGCGGCGGACCTGATCGATCAGAGCGCGCTCGAAGTCCAGGACGTCGGCGACCTCGATGTCGTCCAGGTGGCCGTTGGCACCGGCCCAGATCGAGACGACCTGGTCCTCGACGCGGTACGGCGAGTACTGCTTCTGGCGCAGCAGCTCCATCAGGCGGGCGCCGCGGGTCAGCTGCTGGCGCGAAGCCGCATCCAGGTCCGAGGCGAACATGGCGAAGGCCTGCATGGAGCGGTAGGCCGCCAGGTCCAGCTTCAGCGTTCCGGAGACCTTCTTCATGGCCTTGATCTGCGCGGCGCCGCCGACGCGCGACACCGAGATGCCGACGTCGACCGCGGGACGCTGATCCGCGTTGAACAGGTCCGACTGCAGGAAGATCTGGCCGTCGGTGATGGAGATGACGTTGGTGGGGATGAAAGCCGAGACGTCGTTCGCCTTGGTCTCCACGATCGGCAGGCCGGTCATGGAGCCTGCGCCCAGCTCGTCCGAGAGCTTGGCGCAGCGCTCGAGCAGGCGGGAGTGCAGGTAGAAGACGTCGCCGGGGTAGGCCTCGCGTCCCGGCGGGCGGCGCAGCAGCAGCGACGTGGCGCGATAGGCCTCGGCCTGCTTGGAGAGGTCATCGAAGATGATCAGGACGTGCTTGCCGCCGTACATCCAGTGCTGGCCGATGGCCGAGCCGGCGTACGGAGCGAGGTACTTGAGACCGGCCGAGTCCGAGGCCGAGGCCGTCACGATGGTCGTGTACTCGAGCGCGTTGTTGTCCTCGAGGGTCTTGCGGATGCCCGCGACCGTCGAGGCCTTCTGGCCGATGGCGACGTAGATGCAGCGGACCTGCTTGTCCGGATCGCCGGTCTCCCAGTTCTCGCGCTGGTTCAGGATCGTGTCGATGCCGATCACGGTCTTGCCCGTCTGGCGGTCGCCGATGATCAGCTGGCGCTGACCGCGCCCGATCGGGACCATGGCGTCGATGGCCTTCAGGCCGGTCTGCATGGGCTCGTGGACCGACTTGCGCATGGTCACGCCCGGGGCCTGCAGCTCGAGGGCGCGACGGCCCTCGGCCTCGATGGGGCCCAGATCGTCGAGCGGGTTGCCCAGGGTGTCGACCACGCGGCCGAGGAAGGCGTCGCCGACCGGAACGGAGAGGATCTCCCCGGTGCGCTCGACGGTCTGGCCCTCCTCGATCTCGCGGAAGTCGCCCAGGACGACCACACCGAGATCGCGCACGTCCAGGTCCTGGGCCAGGCCCAGCTCGCCGTTCTCGAAGCGCAGCAGCTCGTTGGCCATGACCGAGGGCAGGCCCTCGACTCGGGCGATGCCGTCGGCGGCGCTGGTGACGCGGCCGGTCTCGGTGCGTTCGGTGGTGCCGGGCTCGTAGGACGCCGCGAACTCCTGGAGCGCGCTGCGGACCTCATCGGCATTGATGGTCACTTCGGCCATCTCGTGTCCCTGCTTCCTCGTTCGTGATCATCGTGTCGATGACCAGCTGTTTCGTCTGTGCGGTCGGATCTTCCCGACCGGCGGGCGCGGTGCGGCGTCCGGTGGCGGCCTCAGGCGCGGATGCGCTCCTGCAGCTCGTTCAGCCGTGCTGCCACGGAGCCCTCGATCACCTCGTCGCCGACGGTGATCCGCAGACCTCCGACCAGCGTGCGGTCCTCGTCGAGCACGATCTTCAGCTCGCGGCCGTAGAGCCGCGAGAGGGCGCCGCGCAGGCGCTCGACCTGTGCGTCGTCGAGAGCTCCGGCGTAGCGGACGCGGGCGATGCCGCCCTCTCGGACCTCGGAGAGCAGCTCGGCCCAGTCGGCCAGCACCCGGTGCGGGCGGTGGGCCCGCGGGGTCAGGATGGCCTGCTCGGCGAGCAGGCGACCCTCCTCGCGCAGCGACGGGGCCACGCGATCCAGCAGACGCAGCTTGGCCTCGCGCGGAGCTCGTGCGTCCGTCAGCGCCTGCTGCAGCTCGGGCTCCTCCTCGAGGACCGCCTGCATGCCCAGGGCGTCGTCGACGACCGCGTCCAGGCCCTCGGGGCCCATGCGCCGCTCTGCCGCGAACCCCGCCAGGACGACGGCCGAGGACTCGAGGCCCTCAGTGAACGCCTCCTCGGTGGCCCACGTGCGGCTGCTCAGCAGTTCGAGGATCCCGGTGGCCGCATCCCCCAGCGCCGTGGAGAAGATGCGCCGCGCCAGGGCGCCGCGCTCCTCGCCGGAGCGAGAGGGGTCGGTCAGCGAGCGCCGCAGCAGATCATTGCCCTGCACGGCCTCGAGCGCGTCGAACAGCTCGCGCGAGATGGTCGAGTGCGCCTGCTCCGCCCACGGGCGCAGCAGCGACGCGACATCCACGCGTCCGAGCTCAGACCGTGCGGCGCTCACTGCTGGGCACCCTGATCGGCCGGCGCGCTCTCGAGCTCGGAGATGAACCGATCGATGACGCGACGCGAGCGATCATCGTCGGAAAGGGACTCCCCGACGACCTTGGACGCCAGCTGCGTGGCCAGCGAGCCGACCTCGGTGCGCAGCGACAGCGCCGCGGAGGAGCGCTCGGCGGCGATGGCCTTGTGCGCGTTCTCGGTGATCCGAGCGGACTCGCTGTTCGCGCGGTCCTTGAAGTCAGCCAGGATCTTCTCGCCTTCGAGGCGAGCCTCCTCGCGGATCTTCTGGGCCTCGAGACGGGCGCTCTCCAGCTGCTGGTTGTACTCGTCGCGAGCGCGGTCGGCCTCGGCCTGGGCCTGCTCGGCCTTGGCGAGCCCGCCCTCGATCGCCTCGCTGCGCTCGGCGTAGGTGCGCTCGAACATCGGGACGATCCACTTGATCGCGACGAACAGCAGGATGAAGAACCCCACGGCGGTGACCAGCATCTCCCAGCCATTGGGGATCAGCGGATTGGCCGCCTCGGCAGCCATGATGTCAGTGGTCATGGACGTCGTTCCTGTTCTCTTCGGCTCCTGTCAGATCTCCACTACCGCGGAGGATCACAGGAAGAACATGACGAAGCCCAGGATGGCCAGGGCCTCGACCACGGCGAAGCCCATGAACAGCATGGGCTGCAGGACGCGCTGGGCCTCCGGCTGGCGGGAGACGGCCTGCATGTAGGCGGCGAAGATCAGACCCACGCCGATGCCGCCGCCGATGGCAGCGAGACCGTAGCCGATGGCGGAGAGCGAACCAGTGATATCCATTCTTGGAGATTCCTTTCAGACTGCCCGCGCAGTGCGAGCGGTGTGCCACGAATGGCGATTGACAGGTCGGAGCGGTACTCCGCGTGTGGCTCGGTCGCTGCCGAACCAAGACTGTGGGGTCAGTGCCCTTCCTTCAGTGCGCCGTCGACGTAGACCGCGAACAGCAGCACGAAGATGTAGGCCTGGAGCACCTGGATCAGCACCTCCAGGAAGAAGATGAAGATGCCGAGCACGAGGGCGCCCAGTCCGCCGAGGAACCCGAAGCCGCCCACGTTCACGAAGAGGTGGGACATGAGGCCGGCCGAGACCATGATGGCCATGTGGCCGGCGAACATGGTGGCGAACACACGCAGAGCGTGGGTCACGGGGCGGATGATCAGGTTCGAGAGGAACTCGATCGGGATCAGGATGACGTAGAGGATCTTGGGGACGCCCTCCGGCATGGTCATCTTGGCCATGAACTTCCCGAAGCCGTGGCGCTTGATCCCCACGCCCACCCAGGCGACGTAGGCGATGATCGCCAGCACGTAGGCCGAGCCGGCGTGCGACATGGTCGGCAGCTGGAGGACGGGGATGGACCCGAAGAAGTTGTTCACCAGGATGAAGAAGAAGAAGGTGAACAGCCACGGCAGCCAGGGGCGCAGCTCCTTCTCGCCGATCAGATCGCGGCCCAGCGAGTTGCGGACGAAGCCGTAGGCGACCTCACCGAGGTACTGGCCCTTGGACGGCACGAGCGACTGGCGCCGGATGGCCCAGAGGAAGAAGAAGGAGATCAGTGCCACCGACAGCAGGATCAGAAGCATCTGCTTGCCGAAGGCGAAGGACCCGATCTCGAACAGCGGCGGGAGGTGCATGTCCTCCACGCCGGGGACCTCTAGGCCTGTTCCCTCGAGGGGCGGCGCGACAATCACTGGCGGTCCTTTCTGCTGCCGCCGTCCCAGCTCCGGTGAGTCTCGGAGTGATACGGGGCGTCTCGGCGTTTCCGGGCGGCACCATGATCCTGCGGGTCCTCGCTGATCCGCAGCCCGGCCTGCAGGCGGAGGTAGGAGAGAGCGAGGCCTGCCGCGAGCCCGAGGCCCGCACCGGCATAGACCATCCACTGTGTTCCCACCAGGTAATCCAGCAGGAATCCTATCAGACCCCAGAAGGCCGTCCCAATCACGAGATAGGTCATGATCCCCAGTGCGGCGCGGTTCCCACCGGCCTGCACGAGCTCCCCCGCGGTGCTCAGCGGGCTCTTCTCAGCGGCTGATCCAGCCTCCGGGGAGTCCTTGCCCGCGGATGCTCTCGGCGTATCGTCTGGGTGCTGTACGGGGTCCATCGTCAGGTCCTCTCGGAATCGCCGTCCGGCACGGCGACGTCGTAGATCGGCATGCGGGCTCGGCGCAGGCCGGTGGCCATCCCGCCCAGCCACGCCCCCACGGCCACAGCGGCCGCTGCCATCAGCCAGTGGGGCCTCAGCCAGCCCGGGGCCTCGACCGAGGCCATCAGCATGGCCCCGACGAGCACCAGCACGAGGTAGGCGAAGAGCATGACCAGCGGAGGGGCGTAGGCCGACAGCCCGCTGGCCCACCACAGCGCCAGGCCGGACAGCGCAAACGGGACGGCGACGACCGCCGAGGCCGTCGCCGCCGAGGCGGCAGCACCTCCCCCGGAGATGATCGCGGCCGCGACCACGAGCGCCAGGCAGGCCGCGGCACCGGCGATCAGGCCGTGGCGCAGCATCACTGCCCAGGGGCTTCCCCCGACGGTGCTCAGGCGCCGGCGAGGGTCTCGACGGACGCTCATGCGCGCGCCTCCTGGGCCTCGGCGGTGCGTCGTGCGCCGAGCAGGTGCGGCAGGCTCAGGTACAGCGCGAGCACGGCCAGCACGGCCAGGCCCGGCACGACGGCCGGCAGCCCGCTCAGCCACAGGCCGGTGAGCCCCACCAGGGAGACGACCACGGTGAAGACCGCGACCGTCAGGGACGAAGCCGCATGCGAGAACCCGATGTCCGTGAGCCGCTGGTAGACGTGCTCGCGGTGCGGGCGCCACCATGGATCGCCGCGGCGGATGCGCCGCAGCAGGGTCCAGCCCGTGTCCGCCAGGTACACGGACAGCGCGGGCAGCAGGTACTCGACGTACACCCCGGACAGGAAGGCCGCGATCGCGATCATGATCAGCGATCCGCCCAGCAGGTAGGAGCCGACGTCGCCCAGGAAGACGGAGTCGCGCGAGAAGTTCCAGGGGAGGAAGCCCAGGAAGGCGAAGGCGACCACGAGCCCGGCCACGATCATCCACACCAGGTCGTTGGAGGCCCCCGCCCAGGCGTAGACCAGGCCGACCACGAAGCCGTGCATCCCGGAGATGCCGTTGAGGCCGTCCATGAAGTTCGCGACATTGATGTAGGCGACTACGGCGATCGCGCACACCGGCCACCACCAGATCCCGGTGCCCAGGATGAGGGTCAGCGCCCCGGCGCACACCAGGCCGATCAGCAGCTGCCCGGCCAGGCGCCAGCGCACCGACAGCCCGCGGATGTCCTCGCACCACCCGAGCCCGGCGGCCAGGGCCGTGCCGAGCAGCACGACCAGGGCGATCGAGCGGTCGACCTCGACGGCCCCGAGAAGCAGGGCCAGCAGCTGCACGACCACCACGGCGGCCGCCACCGCCAGGCCCATGCCGCGGATCACGGTGCGTGTGTGAGAGGAGCGCTCATTGGGGATGTCCACCACGCCCAGTCGGCGCAGCACGGGCTTGACCACCAGCGGCATGGCCAGGCTCAGCACCAGAGCCGCGGAGCCGAAGATCAGGCCCAGGTGCAGCAGGGACTGCAGCTCCTCGGCGGTCGGCCAGGCGCCGGGATCGGTGGCGAGCACCGAGATGTCCTTGTTCTCGGCACTGAGCTGCAGAGCGGGGATCGCGGCGGTGCTCATGAGGCGCTGTCCTGATCCTGGTCGTACGGCAGCTCGTCGTCGCCGCGGCGCGCACCACCGGCAGCGGTCCCGTGCTCGGGCTCTTCCGCGTGAGCGGAGAGGGAGGCCCGGCGTGCGGCGCGGAACTCCGTGGGCGCAGGCTGGGAGTGCGTTCGCACCACGGGGATCATGCCGGTCGTGGGCATGTTGCCGCGCAGCTTCCAGGTGTGCCGGTCCAGGCCCTCCGGGGACAGCGCCGTCGCCTTGGCATGCGAGATCTTGGGGTGGAAGGGGCGCTCGTCCGACTCGCCGAGACCGATCAGCTCCTCGTGCAGCTTCTCCCCCGGGCGCAGCCCGGTGATCACGATCTCGATCGACTCGCGCCCCGACAGGGTCCGCAGCCGCTCGGCGATGTCGATGATGCGGATCGGCTCGCCCATGTCCAGGATGAGCACCTCGCCGCCGCGGGCGATCGCCCCGGCCTGGACCACCAGCTGGCAGGCCTCCGGGATGGTCATGAAGTAGCGGGTCGCCTGTGCGTCGGTGACCGTGATGGGCCCGCCCTGGCGGATCTGCTCCGTGAACAGCGGGAGCATGGATCCGCGCGAGCCGAACACGTTGCCGAAGCGCACCGAGGCATACCGCTTGCCGGTCTCCTGGGCCATCCAGGCGGTGAGCTTCTCGGCCACGCGCTTGGAGTGCCCCAGTGCGGTCGTGGGGTTGGCGGCCTTGTCGGTCGAGACGTTGACGAACACGCCCACGTCCGCCTTCCGTGCGGCCTCCAGCACGTTGAGGGTGCCGAGCACGTTGGTCTTCCATGCCTCGTCGGGATAGGTCTCCAGCAGCGAGACGTGCTTCAGCGCCGCCGCGTGGAAGACGACCTCCGGTCGGCGCTCGAGGAACAGCTGCTCGAGCGCCTCGGCATCGCGGATATCGGCCAGGACGGTGTCCCGGCCGTCGAGCAGGCCGCGGCCCGTGATGGAGATCTGCGTGGACTGCAGGTTGGTCTCGTCGCGGTCGAGCATCATCAGCTCGCCGGGCTCGAAGGCCAGCAGCTGGCGGCACAGCTCCGAGCCGATGGAGCCGCCGGCACCCGTGACCAGCACCCGCCGACCCGTGATGTAGCCGGAGATCTCCTTGGAGTCGATGTCCACGGGGCTGCGCCCGATCAGGTCCTCGAGGTTGACGTCGCGGATGTCCACGCTGGTGCCGGGGCCGGTGAGCATGGACGACAGCGGCGGCACGGTCATCACGCGCGTGCCGGTGCCGGCGACCGTGTCCGCCACCCGCTGCAGCTTCTTGGAGTCGACCCCCGACAGGGCCACGAGCAGGATCTGCGAGCGCGTCTGCTCGAGCACCTGGGTGGCGTCGTCGAGCGTGCCGAGCACCGGGACCGAGGAGATGCGCAGGTGCTTCTTGGCGGGGTCGTCGTCGATGATCCCGACGGGCACGTACTCCGAGTCCGGGTCCTGCATCATGCGCTGGATGATGAACGTGCCGGACTGCCCCGCGCCGTAGACGACCACGTGCTGGGCCGCCTCGCCGGGCTTGGACGCGGACTCCTGGTACATGCGCTTGAGGTAGCGGAAGGCGGCCATCAGCAGGCACGCGAACGGGAAGGCGATCAGCGCGACTGAGCGCGGCACCCCGATCGACGGGCCGGTGATCAGCAGCAGGATCTGCAGGATCGCCGCCACGATCACGGTGACGACCACGAGCAGCTTGGCCTCGTCGAAGCTGCCGAAGGAGTAGCGGCCCCGATAGAGGGCGAAGGAATAGCCGACGGCCAGCTGCGAGACGACAGCGACGACGCACACGGCGAACATCCCGATCGGGCTGATGAAGTCCAGGTTGAGCTCGTAGCGCAGCGCGAGGGCGACGGTCATGGCCACGATCCAGGACAGCGAGTCCAGGATCATCTGGATCCACAGCCACGCGGTGGGCTTCTCATCGGCCGCGGCTCGGCTCAGCGCGAGCGAGGCGGAGCCGGTCAGACCGGTGGAGGATGCGGCTCCGTCGCCGTCCTGCGGTGGCTGCATCGGGGTCGGTCCCTCCTGGAGACGTACGGGAGCGCTGTGCCGGCCGCCCGAGCAGAGCCCTCGCGGGGGCTGCGACGGAGCGCCCGAAGGTGCGCGGGCCCGGCAGTCGGTCCGTCCAGCTTAGAGGCAGGCGGACGCGCGACCCGGTAGGCCGCCCCTGTGCGGGAGGCGGATCACACGCGGCGCGAGCTCACCAACGCGCGGAAGCTGCGCTCGCGCAGTCGCCGCGGGATGAACCGATAGCCGCCGCGCACCACCACGTTGCGCGCCAGCTCGAGCCGGCCCACGTGACCCAGGCCGAAGAGCCGGGACTGCAGCTGCATCTCGGCGGCGAAGACCCGGAGGCCGCCGCGGCGGGTGTAGGCGCCGTCGGAGACGCGGTAGCCCACGAGCGGCTGCGCGACGTTGCGAACCCGGGCCCCGGCGCGCATCATCCGCACCCACAGCCAGTAGTCCTCGGCCAGAGGCAGCTCCTGGTAGCCGCCGACGGCCTCGACCGCGCCGCGGCGGAAGACGGCTGCGGGATGGGATATGGGATTGCGCAGCCTGGAGATCCGCGCGATGCGCGCCGGATCCGTGGGCGCCTGGCGCAGGGCCAGGACCTCCTCCCGATCCCCGATCTCGTTCATGGACGCCCCCACCAGGTCGGCGCCGTCGCGGATCAGGGGCAGCTGCTCCTCGAAGCGCTGCGGGTAGGAGATGTCGTCGGCGTCCGCGCGGGCGATGATCTCGTGCGTGCACAGCCGCAGCCCGTGGCGCAGCACGGCCGTCAGCCCTCGGTTCTCGGGCAGGTCGGCGCGCACCACGTCGATCGGCGGCTCGGCCGAGCGCAGCTGCTCGGTGATCTCCTCGAGCGCTGCGGCCATCTCGGGGGCCACGGGGCCGTCGCGCACGATCACGACCTGGCTCGGGCGCACGGTCTGCTCGAGGGTGGAGGAGGCCACCGCACGGCGGAAGCGCTCCGGGGTGTCCCCGGCGTAGACCGGCAGGAGCACGGAGAACTCGGGCAGGGCCTGCTCGGAGGCGGGCTCCTCCGACTGCGACTGCGCTCCTTCGAGCCGCCACACGCCGTCCAGGACCTCGGCATTGCTGCGGGGGGCGCTCAGGGAGTCCCGAACGCCTGCGGCCAACCGCCGCAGGACCTGTCCGCGCTCCTGCGATCCGCGCAGGGTCCGCAGCCACAGCCGCGCGGTCGCCCCGCCGTAGAGCACCTTCTCCCACGGGGCCAGCGAGGTCGAGCGGGTGAAGACCCACAGCTTGTTGCGGACGTCGTAGTAGAAGCGCGGGCCCGGATCCGAGTCCGTGGTCACCGGCCGGGCCGTGTGATGCACGACCTGGGAGGCCGGCACCTGGAGGGCATCGCTCCATCGAGCCAGCCGTGTGGAGAACTCGAAGTCGTCATTCCAGATGAAGAAGTCGGCGATGGGCGCAGCGGTCGCGCGCACGGCATCGCCGTCGAGCAGCAGCGCGACGAACGAGCCCGAGCGGATCGTGCGGGCGCCCACGGCCTCGGCCCGCCGACGGCGCCCGGCACCGGCTCCGATGCGCTCGATCATCGAGTTCATGGGGTGCTCGGTGCCGTCGGTCCACAGCACGCGGCTGGCCACGAAGGCGGGACGGCGGCCGCCGCGGGGGTCGTAGGCCCGCCAGGCGCCCACGGCCGCGGACAGCGCCTGCGGAAGGGGCTCGGTGTCGTCGTCCATGACCCAGATCAGGTCCGCGCCGTGGTGATGGGCCGCTCGATCGATCCCCACGGCGAAGCCTCCGGCTCCCCCGACGTTGCGCGGCAGGCGGATCAGGTCCACGCCGATCTCGCTGCGGCGGGCGAAGTCCTCCACGACGCTCACGGAGTCGTCGTCCGAGGCGTTGTCCACGACCACGATGGTCTCCGGTGCGCGTTCGCCGGAGGCCAGGCCCTGCAGCGTGGTCGTCAGCAGGCGAGCTCGATTGAAGCTCACGACGACGGCGACCACTACGGGCTCGCTCGCAGAGACGGGCACAGCTTCAGCTCCAGACGGGAATCGAGGATTCGGGTCCGAGGACCGGTGCGCGGGGCTCGGGGGCTGCGCAGCCTGTCTCGGGTTCCGGAACATTAGCACCGGTGCCTTCGCCCGTTCTGTGATCCTCCAGGAGCCTGCCTGAGGCTCCCCTGGACGGTTCCTGCATCCACTTGCCGGATCCGCGGCCTCTGTACGATGAGCAGCGATGGACCGCGGCGCCGCGGTCCGCGGGTCTGCAGACAGGAGAGTTCTCATGACGGCGAGGAACTGGCGGGTCGTGGGTGCGACCGGCTTCGCAGGATCGGCGATCACCGCCCGACTGCATGCCGAAGGCCACACCGTCCAGGCCGTCTCCGCTCCGCGGCTCTCCAGCAGCGCGCGCACCGTCCACCACCTGATGGGTCGCGCCCGGGACCTGGAATCCGTCATCGACTACCTGGCCGACTCGTTCGCCGGTGCAGATGTGGTCGTCAACGCCGCGGGACTCGCCCGCCCCGATGGCACCGATCAGGACGCCCTGGTGGGCGCCAACGCCCTCCTGCCGCTGCTGATCCTCGCCGCGGCCGAGCGCACGAGCGTCACCCGCGTGATCCACCTGTCCACCGCGGCGGTCCAGGGCAGCACGCCGTGCCTCGACGAGACCACGCAGACGGATCCCTTCTCCCCCTACTCGTTCTCCAAGGCCCTGGCCGAGCGCGCCCTGCTGCGCGTGCTGGACCGCGAGGCCGATACCCGCGAGGGCCTGCCCGAGCTCGTGCTGCTGCGCGCGACCTCCGTCCAGGGCCGAGGACGCTCGACCACCCAGCGCCTGGCCAGGTTCGCCGCGACCCCGCTGAGCTCCGTGGCCGGCGACGGCACCGCGCACACCCCGGTGACCTCCTCGGAGGCCCTGGCGGAGCTCGTGGCCAGTCTCGGCACCTTCAAGGGCGAGCTGCCCCGGATCGTGCTGCAGCCGTGGGAGGGGGCCACGACCGCCTCGATCCTGCGCGATGCCGGCCGTCGGGAGCCTCTGCACCTGCCCACCGTCCTGTGCCGGGCGGCAGTGCGCCTGGGCTATCTGATCTCCTCGGCCGCCGGGTCCCGCTGGCATGGCCCGCTGCGCCGGATCGAGGTCACGTGGTTCGGCCAGCAGCAGGTGCCCGGCTGGGTCCAGGAGCACGACATGCTCCCCGCCCCCGCCATCACGCCCGTGCTGCGCGCCGTGCACACGGCCCAGGGCCACTGAGCCCCGGCACGCATCCGGCACCTGCGCCGCTGGGCGCTCGCCGCTGAGCGCGGAAGGGCCCGTCGGGCTGAGGATCGGCTCCTCTGCCCGACGGGCCCTTCGCGCTGCAGTCCCTGTGCCTCAGCGCTGCTGGTCCACCCCGGCCTGCGGCAGGGAGGCCTCCGCCTGGTCCTCCGGCACGGCGCGGGCCACGAGCGCGCTGGCCTGCGCCACCCCGAGCGGGCGAGTGCTCTCGGGATCCCTGCGCTGCGGACGGGTGCGGTTCTGGTCGGGTGCACCGTGCCTCCCGCCTCCTCCGCCGGCAGCCACGACGGCGGCTGCGGCCGAGACCCCTGTGGCGGCGCTGGCCCCTGCGAAGTCCTCGGGCCCAGGTGCCGCGGAATCCTGCTCGGCGCGAGCCTGCTCCACGATCCCGATCTCCGGGTCGGCGACGGTGCTGCCGCCCGAGCCCTCGGGTCTGCCCTGCGGCCCGGACGGCTCGTCGGCTCCGGCGGGGTCCTGATCGGGACCGGTCTGCTCGCCGGAGGCATCCTGGCTGCGCTGACCGGGGCCCTGCACCGACGACTCGTCGGCGGCTTCCCCGTCCGCGGAGGAGACGGCGTCGGGCTGCGCCGTCTCCTCCTCGGCATCGCTCGGGGCGCTGCTGCCGTCGCGGGCGATCACCGAGGGGACGACCTCGCGCAGGCGGGTCAGGGAGATGCGGCCGTCACGCACGACGACCGGAACGCCGCCGGTGCAGTCGACGATAGTCGAGGCCACGGGCTGTGCGTCGGCCGTGTCCTCCCCAGCGGGGTCCATGCCCTCGGTGCGCGGGCCGTCCTCCAGGTAGACGCGCACCGAGTCGCCGAGCATCTCGCGGGCCTGCTCGGCGGTCACGGCGGCTGTCATGCCGGTGCGGTTGGCCGAGGACACGGCCAGCGGCCCGGTCTCCTGCAGCAGCTGCTGGGCCACGGGATCGTCGGGCACGCGCAGCGCGACCGTGCCGCGGGTCTCGCCCAGATCCCACTGCAGGGACGCCTGCGCGTGGCAGATGAGCGTCAGTCCGCCAGGCCAGAAGGCTCCGGCCAGGGCGCGGGCCTCCTCCGACACGGAGTCCGCGAGCCCGTCGAGCACGCCGCTGTGGGCGATGAGCACGGGCGGGGGCATGGTGCGATCGCGGCCCTTGGCCTCGAGCAGGCGCTGCACGGCCTCGGCCGAGAACGCGTTGGCCGCGATGCCGTAGACGGTGTCGGTGGGCATCACGACGACCTGGTGGCGGGCCAGCTCGCGGCGGGCGGCATCGACAGCGGCGCCGCGCGAGCGCTCGTCCTTGATGCGGAAGAACTCCGCGGGCACAGGCGCCTCCGCCTGCTCCTCGGCCTCCTGCTCGGGCTCGACGTTCTCGGGGGCCTCCTCCAGGGACTGCTCGGCGTCCTCGGCCGGGATGGCGTCCCGGGGTTGCGCTGCGAGGTCGTCGGGGTTCTGGGGGCGATCGCTGGAAGTGTCGTTCACGCCGTTCATTGTTGCACTCCGCCGCCCCTCTCCACCCCCGACGGCCCCTGCGGTCCCGATCACGCGAGGACCCCGCTGGTGGCCCTGGGCCGACCCGTCAGGTCCTGATGCAGCTGCACCTGCTCGAATCCCGAGCTGCGCATCTGCTCCTGCATGTCCTCAGCCTGCGACTCGGCGTGCTCGAGCACGCACCAGCCGGCGGGGCGCAGGAGCTGGGCCGCCGCGGCGATGATCCGACGCGGCATCTCCATCCCGTCGTCTCCACCGCCCCACAGCGCTGCCGCGGGATCGTGCTCGAGCACCTCCGGCTGGGTGATGGGCTCGCGGGCCGGAACATAGGGGGGATTGCTCACCACGGCCGCGCAGCGCCCCCGCAGATCCTCGGGAGCATGCGTGGCGTCGCCCTCGCGCAGGTCCACCCGGGTGCCCTCGAGATTGCGCTGTGCCCAGTGCAGGGCCTGCGGGTCGAGCTCGATCGCGTGCACCCGGGCGTGGGGCACCTCGTCGGCGACGGCGGCGGCGATCGCCCCCGAACCGGTGCACAGGTCGACGACTACCGGGCGCGCCTCCCCGTCCGCCTGGTCCTCGCGCAGGCGCTCGACGAGCAGCTCGACGAGCAGCTCGGTCTCCGGGCGCGGGATGAAGACCCCCGGCCCCACCTGGATCGCCAGGCGGCGGAAGGGGGCCGTGCCCACGATGTGCTGCAGCGGCTCGCGGGCCGCGCGCCTCTCGACCAGCTCGTCGAGGCCCTTGGGCGCGTCCGCGCCGATGATGGCGCGCGCGGCGACCTCCCCGCGCTGCAGTCCCAGCAGGTGCCCGGCCAGCTGCACGGCATCGGCCTCCGCAGCGGGCACCCCCGCCCGCTCGAGCCGTGCCGTGGCCCGGCGCAGCGCCTGGGCGAGCGTCTCGGCCATCAGCCGAGGTCCTGGGCGCCGGCGCCCTGGCCGATCTGCTGGAGCCGGTGCTGCTCGTCCAGCTCGATCGCGGATTCGATCACGGGCCCGAGCGCTCCGTCCAGGACGGCGTCGAGGTTGTAGGCCTTGTAGCCGGTGCGGTGATCGGCGATGCGGTTCTCGGGGAAGTTGTACGTGCGCACCCGCTCGGAGCGGTCCATCGTGCGCACCTGGCTGCGCCGGGCCTGGGAGGCCTCGGCGTCGAGCTGCTCCTGCTGGTGGGCCAGGATGCGCGCGCGCAGCACGCGCATGGCCGCCTCCTTGTTCTGCAGCTGGGACTTCTCGTTCTGCATGGCCACGACGATCCCCGTGGGCAGATGGGTGATCCGCACCGCCGAGTCGGTCGTGTTCACGGACTGCCCGCCGGGGCCCGAGGAGCGGTAGACGTCGATCTTCAGGTCGTTCTGGGTGATCTCGACCTCCTCCGGGGCATCGACCTCGGGGAAGGCCAGCACGCCGGCGGCGGAGGTGTGGATCCTGCCCTGCGACTCGGTGGCCGGGACCCGCTGGACGCGGTGCACGCCGCCCTCGTACTTGAGCTTGGCCCACACGCCCTCGGCCGGGTCCTGGGAGCGTCCCTTGACCGCGATCTGGACGTCCTTGTGCCCGCCCAGGTCAGCGGGGGTGTCGCTGAGGACCTCGGTCTTCCAGCCCTGGGACTCCGCGAAGCGCAGGTACATGCGCAGCAGATCGCCGGCGAACAGCGCGGCCTCCGCACCGCCCTCCCCCGCCTTGATCTCCAGGATGGCGTCACGGGCGTCGTCCGGGTCCCGCGGGATCAGCAGCCGGCGCAGCCGCTCGCGGGCCGGGTCGATCCGGCCCTGCAGCTGCTCGGCCTCCGCGGCGAATTCGGGGGCCTCAGGTGCCAGCTCGCGGGCCGCCTCCAGGCCCTCGCGCAGGGCCTGCAGGTCCCGATGGGCGCCCACCACCCGGTCCAGCTCCGCATAGCGGCGATTGAGCCGACGGGCCAGCAGCTGGTCGGCATGCACGGACGGATCCGCAAGGCGCTTTTGCAGCTGCTCGTGCTCCTGGAGGATCGCCTCCAAGGGCCCGGTACCCTCACGGGCTTCGATCTCGGTCACGGGTTCGCGCTCTCCTGAGGGGCTGCGGGCCGGGCGACGGCGGTCGCCGGGCGGGGATGGCATGCGACCGGTCGACGGACGCAGGACGACTCAACCCCGAGGACCGCTCGTCGAGCGGACCCCGGGGCTGGTCGCGAGGGACCTCAGCGGTCGTCGTCCGCCTTGACGTTCAGCGTGGTCTTCTGGACCTGCATGAGGAACTCGGCGTTCGACTGGGTGTCGCGCAGCTTGGAGGTCAGCAGCTCGAGGGCCTGCTGCTGATCCAGGCTCGAGAGCACTCGACGCAGCTTCCACATGATCTTCAGCTCATCGGCGCCCATGAGGTTCTCCTCGCGACGGGTGCCCGAGGAGTTGACGTCCACGGCGGGGAAGATGCGCTTGTCCGCCAGCTGACGGGACAGGCGCAGCTCCATGTTTCCGGTGCCCTTGAACTCCTCGAAGATGACCTCGTCCATCTTGGACCCGGTCTCCACCAGCGCGGTGGCGAGGATGGTCAGTGAGCCGCCGTTCTCGATGTTGCGCGCGGCGCCGAAGAAGCGCTTGGGCGGGTACAGCGCCGCCGAGTCCACGCCGCCGGAGAGGATGCGCCCGGAGGCCGGAGCCGACAGGTTGTACGCACGGCCCAGGCGGGTCATGGAATCCAGCAGCACCACCACGTCCATGCCCAGCTCCACGAGGCGCTTGGCGCGCTCGATGGCCAGCTCGGCCACGGTGGTGTGGTCGTCCGCGGGACGGTCGAAGGTCGAGGCGATGACCTCGCCCTTCACCGTGCGCTGCATGTCTGTGACCTCCTCGGGGCGCTCGTCCACGAGCACCATCATGAGGTGGACCTCGGGGTTGTTCGTGGTGATCGCGTTGGCGATCGACTGCAGCATCAGCGTCTTGCCCGCCTTGGGCGGGGAGACGATCAGGCCGCGCTGGCCCTTGCCGATCGGCGAGACCAGATCGACCACTCGCGGGCCGACCTTCTTGGGCTCGGTCTCCAGGCGCAGGCGCTCCTGCGGGTAGAGCGGCACGAGCTTGGAGAACTCGGTGCGATCGCCCTGATCCTCCGGCTTCTTGCCGTTGACGCTGGTCAGCTGCACCAGGGCGTTGAACTTCTGGCGCTGGCCGCGCTGGTTCTCCTCGCCCTCGCGCGGGGCGCGGATGGCGCCGACGACGGCGTCGCCCTTGCGCAGGTTGTTCTTCTTGACCTGGGCCAGCGAGACGTAGACGTCGTTCGGGCCGGGCAGGTAGCCGGAGGTCCGCACGAAGGCGTAGTTGTCCAGCACATCCAGGATGCCGGCCACGGGCAGCAGGACGTCGTCCTCGGTCAGCTCCGTGTCATCGACCTCGGGGCCGTTGCCGCCGCGGTTGCGACGGTTGTTCCGGCGCTCGTTGCGGTCGTTGCGATCATTGCGGCCGCGGTTGCGACGGCTGCGGCGCGAGCCGCCATCGTCGTCGCCGTTCTGGTCGCTGCCGCCCTGGCGCTTGGACTGCTGCTTGCCGCCCTGGCCGTTCTGGCCCTTGCCGCCGTCGTTCTGGCTGTTCTGGCCCTTGCCGCCCTGCTGGCCGCCGTCGTTCTGGCCGCCCTGGCCCTTGCCGCGGCCCCTGCCGCGGCCGCCGCCGTCGTTCTGGCCGTTGTGACGGCGCCCGCCCTCGTCCGAGGACTCGGAGTCGTCGTGGCCGCCGCCGTGACCGCCGTTGCTCTGGCCGGCGCTGTTCTGAGCGCCCTGATCGTCCGAGTCGGATTGACGCCCCCGGCCGCGTCGCTGGGAGCGGGAGGGGCGCCCGCCCTCGGAGCGCTGCTGGGAGTCATCGCCCGACGGGGTGTCCTGCCCGGACTCCGAGCCGGACTGGCTCTCGCGGTCCTGGCCCTGTTGCTCGCCCTGCGAGCCTTCGGAGCCCGAGGAGCGGCGGCCGCGGCCGGTGCGCGCGGAGACCTTCGGCAGATCGCCCGCCTCGGGCTCCACCTCCGGCTCCCCCGCCTGGGCCGAGGAGGCGTCATCGCCCTGGGCCTTGGCGGCGGCGCGCTGCGCGGTCTTCTCGATCTTCTCGGCCACCTCGACATCGCGCTCGGCGACGGCGCCGCCGCGCTGATGCGCTTGGATGGCGTCGACCAGCAGCGACTTGCGCATGCGGCGAGCCCCGGTGATGCCCAGCTGCGCGGCGAGGGCCTGCAGCTGAGCCAGCTTGAGGCCCGAGAGGCCGGTGCCCTGGTTCTGCTCGGAGTTCTGATCCGTACCTGAGGTCAGGTCGGTGGATTCGGTCACGAAGGTTTCCTTCTCCCTCGGTGGAAGGCCTCGGCACTCAGACGCCGGACCTCTTGTGCATGGTGGCGGGCCGCTAGCTGCGGGCCTGATCGCGCTGCAGATGGCGACGATCTCGCCGACGGAGCCCCCATCCGATGAGATGCCCGCCCGACGGCATGCACGCAGGCCGTGCCGAGGGCGATATCGCGATGGAGACTGGACGAGCCTTCCTGCCGGAGCAGGCGGGGCTTGCGTCGGGTCGGGCGGAGACTACGAGCACCCCCGGCGGACCTCGGTCTGCTGGAGCGGGCTCGAACGCCCGTGCGCATCCTAGATGCTGTATGGATGCTCGCTCACCTTAGCACCCTGCTGAGGCACGGACAGGCGCAGAACACGCCAGGTGACGTGCTCGCTGCCCGGGCCCTGGTGCGCGGCGAGCTCGCCGATGGCCTTCTCCGCGGCATCAGCGGAAGGCGCGGAATCGGAGAGCACCAGAACGGTGGGTCCGGCTCCCGAGATCAGCGCGGCGTGCCCCTGCTCCCGCAGCGCGGCCACCAGGGCCGCGCTGGGCTCCATGGCCGGTGCGCGGAAGGGCTGGTGCAGGCTGTCGGCGGTGGCGGGCATCAGGTGCTCGGGGCGATGCGACATGGCGTCGATCAGCAGGGCGCAGCGCCCGGCGTTGCGGGCCGCCTCGCGGTGGTCGACCGTCTGGGGCAGCAGCGAGCGCGCCAGCGCCGTGGAGACCTCGTAGTTGGGGATCGCCACGATCGGCACGATCTCCGGCAGCACGTCCACGGGGGCCGTCCGCCAGGCCCCGGGCTCGCCCCACGAGATCGTCAGGCCGCCGTAGAGGGCCGGAGCCACGTTGTCCGGATGACCCTCCATGCCGGCGCAGACCTGGAAGACGGCGTCCTCGTCGAGGCGCTGCTGCTCGGCGAGCAGGGCGTTGCCGGCCACCACTCCCGCCACCGCGCAGGCGGCCGAGGAGCCCATGCCGCGGCCGTGGGGGACGCGGTTGCGCGCCACGATCCGCATGCCGGGCTGCTCCTGAAGGCCTGCCGCGCGCCAGGCGGCGCGGACGGCGCGCACCAGGAGGTGGTCCTCCGTGCGGGGCACGGACTCGGAGCCCTCCCCCTGCAGCTCGAACTCCAGGCCCGATTCCAGGACGGTGAGCTCGATCTCGTCGCGGTGCTCCAGGGCCAGGCCCAGGGTGTCGAAGCCGGGGCCCACGTTGCCGGTCGAGGCCGGGACGCTCACGGCCACGGAGCGCCCCGGGACCAGGACCTCGCGCCAGTCGCGACGCGCCACGGGGCTCACTCGAGGCCCAGAGCGGAGGCGACGGACACGACGTCGAAGTCCACGCGCACCGGCTCGGCGGCATGCGGGTCCTCGGCCTCAGCGCCCTTCACGGCCCACTGCGGGTCCTTGAGACCGTGGCCCGTCACCGTGATGACGATCCGCGCACCGGCAGGGACCTGGCCCTGCTCGTGCTTCATGATCAGGCCCGCCACGCCGGCGGCGGAGCCGGGCTCCACGAACACGCCATCGCGCGAGGACAGGAAGCGCTGAGCGGCGATGATCTCGGTATCCGAGACGGCCTCGATCAGTCCTCCGGAGTCGTCGCGCGCGGCGATCGCGGTGTCCCACGAGGCGGGGTTGCCGATGCGGATCGCGGTGGCCACGGTGTCCGGGTCATCGATCGGATGCCCGGCCACCAGCGGCGCCGAGCCCTCGGCCTGGAAGCCCCACATGGTGGGGGTCTTCGTGGCCACGGCCGGCAGGACGTCGCCCTGGTCGTTGGTGAACTCGGCGGCGTACTCCTGGTAGCCCTTCCAGTACGCGGTGATGTTGCCCGCGTTGCCGACCGGCAGGATGTGCAGGTCCGGAGCATCGCCCAGGGCGTCGACGACCTCGAAGGCGCCGGTCTTCTGCCCCTGAATCCGGTACGGGTTCACGGAATTGACCAGGAAGACCGGGTAGGACTCAGAGAGCTTGCGCGCGACCTCGAGGCAGTTGTCGAAGTTGCCGTTGATCTGGATGATGTCGGCGCCGTGGGCAACGGCCTGGGCCATCTTGCCCATGGAGATCTTGCCCTCGGGCACCAGCACGGCGCAGCGCATGCCGGCCTGCTTGGCGTAGGCCGCGGCGGAGGCGGAGGTGTTGCCGGTCGAGGCGCACACGACCGCCTTGGCGCCTTCCTCCTTGGCCTTGGTGATGGCCATGGTCATGCCGCGGTCCTTGAAGGAGCCGGTGGGGTTCATGCCCTCGAACTTGACCCAGACCTCGCAGCCGGTCAGCTCGGACAGCGCGCGGGCGCGGATCAGCGGGGTGCCGCCCTCGCCCATCGAGACGACGGGGGTGGAATCGGTGACCGGAAGGCGGTCGCGGTACTCGTTGATGACGCCCTGCCACTGATGTGCCATTGCTGCTCCTCGCTTCGCTGCGGCTGCCTCGCCCGGTGGGCGGTGCCGCGGGGTTGTCACTGCGTTGTCGTGCCGGGGCCGCTGGGGCCCGTCGGACTCGCGGGTCCGCCGGCCCGTGCGGCTGCGGACGAATCCGTGCTCAGTCGTCGGCCTCGACCCGGATGAGCCCGGAGAGGTCGTAGACCACGTCCAGGCCGCGCACGGCCTCGACGGTGCGCACGAGGTCCGCGTTGCGGGCCCGGTGCGTCACGATGCGGATCTCGGCCAGGTCCTCCCCGGGGCGGCGGGGATCGTCGCGGACGTCGTCCTGGCGCATGGTCGAGACCGAGACGCCGTGCTCGGCGAACACCCCGGCCACCGCCGCGAGCACCCCGGTCTGATCGGGGCACAGCAGGGTCAGGGAGAAGCTGGTCTGGACGTCGTCGACGCCGGTGGCCGGCAGGCCCGCGTGCACGACCGGGCCGATGCCCGGTCCTCCGGCCACGACGCGGCGCAGGGCCGAGACCAGATCCCCGAGCACGGCAGAGGCGGTGGGCCCGCCGCCGGCACCGGGGCCGTAGAACATGAGCTCCTCGGCGCCGTCGGCCTCCACGAACACCGCGTTGTAACCGCCGTGGACGCTGGCCAGGGGGTGGGTGCGCGGGATCATGGTCGGCACCACGCGCAGGTTCACGCCCGAGGAGACCCGCTCGGCCACGCCGAGCAGCTTGATCACGAAGCCCGCGGAGCGCGCGGCCTCGACGTCCTCTGCGGTGATCCCGCGGATGCCCCGGCAGTAGACGTCGTCGATCGTGTACCACGAGTGGAAGGCCAGCCCGCCCAGGATCGCGACCTTGGCGGCGGCGTCATGGCCCTCCACATCAGCTGTGGGATCGGCCTCCGCGAAGCCCAGGCGCTGGGCCTCGGCCAGGGCGTCGTCGAACGAGGCCCCGGTGGTGTCCATCTGGTCGAGGATGTAGTTGGTCGTGCCGTTCATGATGCCGAGCACGCGGCGGATGCGGTCCCCGGACAGCGACTCGAGCACCGGGCGCACGATCGGGATGGCCCCGGCCACGGCGGCCTCGTAGTTCAGGGTGGTCCCGGAGGCCTCGGCCGCCTCGTGCAGCTCCTGTCCGTGCCGGGCCAGCAGCGCCTTGTTGCCGCTGACCACGGGCTTGCCCGCATTCAGCGCGCGCAGGATCCGGGTGCGGGCCGGTTCGATGCCGCCGGTCAGCTCGACGACCGCGTCGGCGGTGTCGATCAGCGACTCGGCGTCGGTGGTCAGCAGCTGCTGCGGCAGCTCGACGGTGCGCTGGGCGGAGGTGTCGCGCACGGCGATGCCGATCAGCTCGGGTCGGGCACCGATGCGACGGGCCAGCTCCTCGGGCTGCTCGAGCAGGACGCGGGCTACCTCGGCGCCGACATTGCCGGCGCCGAGCAGGGCGATCCGGACGACGTCAGGACGGGTGTCGGGTGCGTGGGTCACGTGGAGGCTCCAGACGGGTGGGGTCGGGGCGTTCGGGTGGTCGGGTGCTGCGGGACTTCAGCGCTCGCCGAGGCGCAGCGGGCGGGAGGCCTCGGGGTCCTGGGAGACGTCGCGGACGAAGAGGTCCTCCTCCGTCTCGCCGCGCACGATCAGCCGGGCCTCGGGGATGCCGTCGACAGTGCGCACCGCGACCACGCCCGGACGCGGCAGCCAGTTGTAGTTGCTGGACAGCGCCCAGCAGTACGCGCCGGTGGCGGGAACGGCCAGCAGGTCGCCGGCGCGCACGCCCTCGGGCAGGTAGGCGCTGTGCACCAGGATGTCGCCGGACTCGCAGTGCTTGCCGACCACGCGGGACAGCGCGGGGGCCTGCCCGCGATGCTCCTCGGCACGGTCGGCCACGACCACCGAGTAGTCCGCGCCGTAGAGCACGGGGCGGGCATTGTCCGACATGCCGCCGTCGACCGAGAGGTACCGGCGGCGCAGTCCGTCCCGGACCGTGACGGACTTGCAGGTCCCCACGGTGTAGAGGCTGATCCCGGCGGGACCGGTGATCGAGCGGCCCGGCTCGACGGAAAGGTGCGGGATCTGCAGGCCCAGCCGCCGGCAGGACTCCTGGACGGCCCGGGCGATGTCCTGGGCGACGGCCGCGGCCGGGCGGGGAGCATCTGCGGCGGTGTAGCCGATGCCGTAGCCGCCGCCGAGATCCAGCTGCGGCAGCGTGACGCCGAAGCGGCGCTCGACCTCTCCCATGAGCCCGAGCACGCGATCGGCGGCCTGGGCGAAGCCGCCGGCGGCGAAGATCTGCGAGCCGATGTGGCAGTGCAGGCCCATCAGCTCGATGTCCGGGTGCGCCACGCAGCCGCTGATGGCGTGCAGCGCCGGGGACTCTCCGTCCTCTGCGGCCATGGAGAGCCCGAACTTCTGGTCCTCGTGCGCGGTCGCGATGAACTCGTGGGTCTCGGCATGGATGCCCGGGGTCACCCGGATCATCACCGGCGCCTTCACCCCGAGCGTGCGGGCCAGTCGCCCGACGAGCTCGATCTCCTGCAGGGAGTCCACGACGATGCGGCCCACGCCGGCGTCCAGCGCCATGGTGATCTCCGCGGCGGACTTGTTGTTGCCGTGCAGCGCCATGCGCTCGGGCGGCATGCCGCCGCGCAGCCCTGCGGCCATCTCGCCGCCGGAGGCCGTGTCGAGGTTGAGGCCCTCCTCCTGCACCCAGCGTGCGATCTCCGGGGTCAGGAAGGCCTTGCCGGCGTAGTAGACGGAGGCCTCCGCGCCGATCGCGGCGAAGGCGTCCTGGAAGGCCGTGCGGAACTGTGCTGCTCGCTGGCGGAAGGCGTCCTCGGAGACCACGTAGAGCGCGGTGCCGTAGTGCTCGGCCAGTGCGGTGGTGGGGATGCCCGAGACGGTGAGCGTGCCCTCGTCATCGCGGCCGAACTGCTCCGGCCAGATCTTGGGATCCAGGCTGGTCCAGTCCTGCGGGACCTCGAGCCACTCGGGCGCCAGCGGACTGGGGCCAGTGTGGATCTGCTCCCCCCGGGCGGGCTCCAGCAGCGGGACCGGCTGCAGCCGGAACCCGGTGGTCACGACGTCCTCGGCCGGCTCCTGCGCCGGATCGCTGTCCAGGGGCATGCTCACATCCTCTCCGGTGCGCTCACGCCCAGCAGCTCGAGGCCGTTGGCCAGGACCTGGCGCGTGGCGTCGTTGAGCCACAGGCGGGTGCGGTGGGTGTCGGTGATCTGCTCGTCGCCCTGCGGGGTCACGCGGCAGGCGCCGTACCAGCGGTGGTAGGACCCGGCCAGCGCCTCCAGGTGGCGGGCCACGCGGTGCGGCTCGCGCAGCTGCGCGGCCTCGGCGACGATCCGCGGGTACTGCCCCAGCCCTGCCAGCAGCTCGGTCTCGGTCTCGTGGGAGAGCAGGGAGGCGTCGAAGGCGGCCGCGCCGTCCTCAGCGGTGCGGCGGACCCCGATCTCGGCGGCATTGCGCCCCACCGCGCAGGTGCGGGCGTGGGCGTACTGGACGTAGAAGACCGGGTTCTCGTTGGAGCGCTTGGTCAGCAGGTCCAGGTCGATGTCGATGTTGGAGTCGATCGAGTACCGGGTCAGCGAGTAGCGCGCGGCATCCACGCCGACGGCCTCGACCAGGTCCTCCATGGTCACCACGGTTCCGGCGCGCTTGGACATCCGCACCGCCGCCCCGTTGCGCACCAGGTTGACCATCTGCCCGATCATGACCTCGACCCGATCCGGGGAGTCGCCCAGCGAGGCGGCCACTGCCTTCAGGCGCGCCACGTATCCGTGGTGATCCGCGCCCAGAAGGTAGAGGCACAGGTCCGCTCCGCGGTCGCGCTTGTCCTTGTAGTAGGCGATGTCGCCGGCGATGTAGGCGGCCTTGCCGTCCGACTTCACGACCACGCGGTCCTTGTCGTCGCCGTGATCGGTGGAGCGCAGCCACCACGCGCCGTCGGCGAAGTAGAGGGCTCCCTGCTCCTTCAGCTGTTCGAGCAGGGCCTCCACGGAGCCGTCGCGGAACAGCGAGTCCTCGTGGAACCAGACGTCGAAGTCCACGCCGAACTCGTGCAGCGACTGCTTGATGTCGCCGAACATGAACTCGACGCCGGCAGCGCGGAAGGCCTCCTGCGGGTCCTCGGACTCGAGCGCTCCGGGCTCTGCCTCCAGCACGCGCTGGGCGATGTCCGAGATGTACTCGCCGCCGTAGCCGTCCTCCGGGGCGGGCTGGCCCTGGGCCCGGGCCAGCAGGGAGCGTGCGAAGCGGTCGATCTGGGCGCCGTGGTCGTTGAAGTAGTACTCGCGGGTGACGTCTGCGCCCTGAGCCTGGAACACGCGAGCCAGGGAGTCGCCGACGGCGGCCCAGCGGGTGCCGCCCAGGTGGATGGGGCCGGTGGGATTGGCCGAGACGAACTCGAGGTTGATGCTGCGGCCCTGCATGGCGGTGCCACGGCCGAACTCCCGGCCCGCCTCCACGATGGAGCGGGCGAGCTCGCCTGCTGCGGCGGCGTCCAGGACGATGTTGAGGAACCCGGGCCCGGCGATGTCGACGGAGGCCACGCCCTCGATCTGCTCGAAGCGGGCCTTCAGCACTGCGGCGACCTCGCGCGGGGGCATCCCGACCTTCTTGGTCAGCTGCATGGCCACGTTCGTGGCCCAGTCCCCGTGCTCTCGGCTCTTGGGACGCTCAACCTTCAGCTCGGGCAGCTGCGCATCCTCTGCGAGAGCGAGCTCCCCCGAGGCGACGGCCTGCTCGAGGCTGGCGGACAGGGCTGCGGAGAGTTCTTCGGGAGTCACCGGGACAGTGTACCTGCGGGCCTCCGCCGACCGGATCGTCCGACGGGGCCGCGACGGGCTGCCCGCCGATGCGACCCGGGGCGGCCGTGGTGATAGAGTCGTCGGGTCGATCACGGCATCCGTGCCGGAGCACCGACCCCCGCCCGAGTAGCTCAGGGGATAGAGCGCCTGCCTCCGGAGCAGGAAGTCGTAGGTTCGAATCCTATCTCGGGCACCAAGAAAGGCCCCTGATCGACGGAAACGTTGATCAGGGGCCTTCTTCACGCCTTCATAGAGTGGGCATGTACGCACTGAGGTACGCAATACGTTACGCGTCGACGCCCGGTTGTGGGTTGTCCAAGCGAGGATGGACTCATGCGCATCGACGACTTCTTCCAGGAGTCGCCCGGCACGGGGAACCCCTGGGACTCACAAGAAACCGAGCTCAACGCTGAGCTGCTGACCCAACTGGCACAGGGCACGGCCCCTGACCCCAAGCCTCTCGAGACAGCCCTGTCGCTCACGCGGTTCGTGAGGGAAGAGTTCGAGGCGTTCGGCACCGAGCCGGCTGGCCTACGTATCTCCGAGGAGGAAGCGAGAGCGGCCCTCAGGACGCTCCGTCTCGTCCTCCAGAGGCAAGGGATCGAGTTCAAGCCTCCGTGGCGCGATTTCTCCTCCTTCAAGGGCTACTGGCTCTCCGAGGGTGCATACGGCAGCTGGCAGGCTCGTCGGGACATCCTGGAGCAGTGGTTCCGTCCCGTGCAAAACCAGCTCGACGAGGCCGACGAGCAGCAGTTCATCGGCGAGCTAACCGAGGGGATCTCACCGCACAGAGACCTGGGCTGGTCTGACGTAGACGACCACATCGCACAGCTCCGACAGCGCTTCCGATCGGCTTCCACGGTCATGGACTACAAGGACGTGGGCAACCGTTGCGTCGGCGTCCTTGAGGCTCTCAGCGCCCACGTCTACGAGCCTGCAGTCCACTGCCCACCTGGGCACTCAGAGCCTCCCGTCGACAAGACTGACATTCGCATCGGCGCGTACATCGATCACCGCCTGCCCGGCGGGTCCAACGAGGAGCTGCGGGGGCTGACCAAGAAGGCGTCGGCCCTCGCCCACAAGATGAAGCACTCACCGAAGGCCAACCGGACCACGACCGGCATCACCGCGGATGCCGTGATCCTGCTGGCAAACATCCTGCGTCGGCTTGAGGAGGGCTGAGGGGCCCAAGGGGTGCGCTTCGGTAGACAGAACCGCTGGGCTCGTGAAGGATCTGCTTACTTGCGCACAAACCCCTAGTAGACGGCTCCTTAGATATCGTGCTACCGACGAGGATTCTCGAAGGCGAGGATCTACAACAAGGTAAGGTGTCAATATATGTACATTCGGCGTGTGATTCTCGAGAACGTAAAGAGCTTCAAAGGTGAACATAGGTTCACCCTTAAGCCCGGAGTTAACTTCTTCGTTGGCGATAATAACAGCGGCAAATCAACGTTACTCGAAGCTTTGTTGTTCGCTTTTCAAGGCCCCTCTCAAACGAGGTGGACGCCAGACTCTTTCTATTGCAAGAACGGAACTGGACGAACGCGCGTGGAGGTTGATATAGCCGGTGGTGTCGAAGAGCTCGTCAAGCGAGAGAAGTTCCGTGTCCTGGGGGATTTTGTCTTCGAAGCCGATGGGGAAAAAGTTCTTCGTCTGGATCGATCAAGTGAGGATCGGGAGGTTCTGCAGGGTAAAAAGTGGCGTAGCGTCGACGTCAAAGGTGTTTGTTTCTGGCATCCGCGGAGTGAGCAATTCGAAAACGTAACCGGCATAGACGCGAGGGTTAAAGCGCTCTTCGACTTTGAGGAAGTGTGGGCTGACGCTCATCCTGCTGACCATATCGACTTTGCAAACAACAAGACTCTCGGTCGACTCCTGGACTCATCATTCCAGCGGTTCGTGCAGACTGAACTTTGGAGCAATCTCTCGGATGCACACAAGAGAGCTTTCGGCCCAGAAGAAGCCGAATCCTTTACCGCCGAGACAACACGCCTCGCCGGCGACCTGAAAAATCTTGTGGATGAGCAGTATGGCGAAGCGAACTACCGCTTCGACTTCGGTCTACCTGATGCGAACGTGTTCATGAAGCAGGGGAGTCTCCATGTCGACGATGGGGCGGGCGAGACTCCGATCGGCGGCAAGGGGACCGGGATGCAGCGGGCCGTCGCGCTGGGCCTCATCCAGCTTTACGCGCGCTCAGCGGCACTTGGGGGTGCGGAGAATGCCACCCCGTTGATCCTGATGCTGGATGAGCCCGAGACGTGGCTCCACCCCAGTGCTCAACTAAGGCTCGGCGATGCTCTAAGTAAAATTGGAGAGAAAGAGCAGGTGTTCATTGTCACGCACTCTCCGTATCTGATTAGAAAATTCAGCTCCGACGTTCATTTGCTTACGGTTCTGACTGGAAAAGGCGGTAGTCGCCGCATTGACTCGTCGACCACGTTCGGACTTTTCGACGAAGGTGAGCCAACCTGGGGCGAGATCAACTATCGCGCCTTCGGTGTGTATAGTGTGGAGTTTCATAATGAGCTCTTCGGCTGGGTTCAGCGACACCTTGAAGCTCTCAAGTCTAATGGTAGGGCCGCTAGCAATAAGGAAATCGACGAGTTCTTCAAGAAGAACGGCATACCTGTCGACAGGGTATGGATCCGAACGCCGAGTCCAGAGAAGTTGGATGCTACTTTGCCGATGTATGTTCGCAACAGCATTCACCATCCTGAAAACCGCAATAATGCGCCGGTTTCAGATGAGGATCTCCATAAATCGATTGAGTATCTGGTCGGGGTTGTCGAGTCGATCAACGCATTGCCGTAGTGCGCACCGGGCCGCCGCGGCGGCCCGGGAGACCTCCTGAGGAGTAGGTGATCAACCTGCTCATGAGCGAGGAGGACCTCTTGACGAACAGTGCCCGCATCATCCGTCACACCGAGCCCCGTCCGTGGGTTGGCTGTCTCGCGTGCTACTCAGAAGCCAGTCTCGTCGGTAGGTGGTACGACGCCGAAGACTGCGACGAGGTCACGCCGGCCCAGCTGCACGGTCACGCGACCGACCACCAGGAACTCTGGGTGATGGACCACGAGGGCATCCCGGTCACGAGCGAGATGGACCCCATGACCGCGGCCCAGTGGGGCCGCGTCCTCACCTCGGTGCCCGAGCACCAGCAGGAAGCCCTCTTCACCTGGGTGCGCTCCGGCAGCTACGTCGCCGAGGGCGAGGGCGACTTCCCATCGCTCGAGGCGTTCGAGGACGTGTACGAGGGCGAGTGGTGCTCATGGCGCGAGTACGCCGACCACATGCTCGAGGAGGGAGGCCTGCTCGAGGGTGAATCGGCCCGGGTTTGATGCCGCTGCTGTTTCAGTCCGGAAGGATAGACAGCATGCCGAAGAAGATCGATCCCCAGCTGCGAGCGAGGTGCGTGCGCCTCCTCAGGGAGCACCAGAAGGAGTACCCGCCCTGACCGCCGCAGTCACCGCAGTCGCTCGCCAGGAAGGCGTCTCGCGCGAGTCCGTGCGGCGCTGGCTCGCAGGCCGAGGTCGATGACGGAACCCGTCCCGGTGTCACGAGCGAAGAGTCCGCCGAGGTCAAGCGCCTGAAAGCAGAGAACAAGCGGCTGCGCGAGGACAACGAGATCCTCCGCCGGGCCTCAATTTTCTTCGCGGGGGAGTTCGACCCCCGAAACCGCTGATCTGCGCGTTCATCGACGAGATGCGCGCCGAGGGCTATGCAGCCGAGTCGATCCTGAGCGTCCTGCGCCAGCAGGGCCTGAGCATCGCTGCACGCACCTACCGGTCCTGGAAGCAGCCGGCCCGCATCGCCGAGCGCACCATCACTGACGCCCTGGTCGAGGACAAGATCCCCGACCTCGCCTGGACTCTCAACCCCGCCACCGGGCAGGCCCCGATGAGCCCGAGGGCCTCTACGGACGCAGGAAGTGGGTCGCGCTGCTCCGCCGCCGGAAGGCCTCGCCGGCACCTCCCGCGCGGCGGTGGACCGGGCGATGCGGACCCTCGGCCTCGAGGGCACCCGGCGGGCGAAGAAGATCCGCACCACGATCCCTGGCCCGGACGGGAAACGTGCCGGTGACCTGCTGAATCGTGACTTCACCGCCCCCGCTCCGAACCGGGTCTGGGCCACCGACTTCACCTACGTCCGCACCTGGGCGGGGTTCGTCTACGTCGCGTTCGTCGTGGACGTCTTCGCTCAGCGGATCGTGGGCTGGCACGCGTCCTCGAGCATGCGCACCGATCTCGTCATGACGCCACTGCGGATCGCGCTCTGGCAATGCGCACGGGAAGGAAACCCAGTTTCACCAGGGAATTTGATCCACCACAGCGACGCCGGGTCCCACTACACCGCGACCCGCCTGACCGAGCATCTCACCCTCGAGGGCATCGCTGCCTCGATCGGCACCGTCGGCGACGCGCTCGACAATGCCCTCACGGAGAGCTGCAACGGCCTGTTCAAGACCGGGTGCATCCGCACCACCGTCTTCCACACAGGGCCTTACCGGAGCTTCGCGGACGTCAAGTTCGCGACTGCCGGCTGGGTCGACTGGTACAAAAACCGGCGCCTCCACGGCTCGCTGGGGATGCTCACCCCGGTAGAGTTCGAGACGCTGCACAACGAGGCCCTCACCCGAGAGCCCGCACCCACAAAGTAGCGGCAGAGAACCCGGGCCGATTCACACGGCCGAGGAGCCGACGACCGAGCCCGTACCGGACCCGATCTCCGAGCCGACCTCGACCGGCGATGACCAGGGCAGCCAGGGCAACCCCTGGACGATCCGGTACGCGCATCTGGCCCCGGACACCGAGTACGCGGTGGTCGTCACGGGCCCTGACGGACAGGTCACGACCGCGACCTTCCGCACGGATGCCGACGGCACGAACACTGTGGAGCTGACATGGCCCGGCGGCTCCGTCCCTGCCGGCACCGAGCTCACCGCGACCGCCTCCGGACCGGACGGCCAGCCGATCACCGCGATAGATCAGACCCTGACGACTGCGGCCGGTGAGCCGACGCCGCCCCCCACCGAGACCCCGACTGCTGATCCCACAGAGGAGCCGACCGAGGATCCCACGACCGACCCCACCGAAGAGCCGACGGAGGAGCCCGCACCGGCCCCGACTCAGGCACCCACGCAGCAGCCGTCGGAGGAGCCTGTCGTCCCGCAGCCGACGGCCACGTCGAGCCCGAGCGCCGCGGTCCCGGGCGACGGCTCAGACGGCGCGGGCCCAGACGCCGGCCCCGCGCCAGAGCCGACCCCGGCCGCACCGGAGCAGGCCGCACCGGAGCAGGCCGCTCCTGCGCAGGAGGCCGAGCAGTCCCCCGCTGAGCAGTGGCGGGGCGAGCAGCTGCCGCACACCGGTGTCTCGAACGGATCGGTGGTGATCGCCGGCGGCGTCCTGCTGATGGCCGGAGCTGGCCTGGTGGGAGCGACCGCGCTGCGGCGCCGCCGGTCCTGAGAGCTGAACCGCCGAGGCGGCTGTGAGCGCTGAAGGGGCGCAGCACGGGGAGGATTCCCCGGTGCTGCGCCCCATCGGCGCCTTCTTGATGCCTCAGCCGATCCGGATCAGCTCCAGCGATCGCGCTCCCGCTGGCGAGCCGAGCGATGGCCGCTGTTGAACTCGGTCGGATCGAAGTCGATCATGGCGTCGTCGCCCCACTGCTCATCGAGCTCGCGGTCCTCCTCGGTGCGCGGCTCGCGGTGGGCGCGAGTGATCTGGAAGGCCGCGATGCTCAGGATGCCCCCGAGCACAAGGGAGACAGGTCCGGCGATGATCGTGAGCAGCGCACCGTCGGTGAGCGGGACCGGGGCCTCCTCCGAGGTGGCCCGGGCCCAGTAGATGATGCCCATGGGCACGGCATAGGTGGAGACCAGCAGCAGGACGATGCCCACGAGGGCCAGCAGGCCGGCGATCCGGCGTCGTCGGGCCCGCTGCTGCGGGGACAGGCTGGTCATCTCTGCGGCCTCCTCGGCCAGGGGCTCGGCGGTCGGTTGGGCGAATGTTTCGCCCGGGCGTGCGGATCCACCCTAATGGCGTCAGACTCGTGGCATGACACGTGATCGCAAGCCTGCTGAGCACCAGATCCACCGCAAGTCCTCCGACGGCTCTTCCCCCGGCGTCTTCGCCCTGGAGGCAGCCGGACTGCTGTGGCTCGATGAGGGTCCGGTGCGCTGCGCTCCCGTCCACAACGTCGGCGCGGACTTCCTGGAGCTGGGCCGCATCGGCTCCGAGCAGCCCACCCCTGAGGCGGCGCGGAGCTTCGGCCGGGCCCTGGCGCAGACGCATGACCTGGGCGCGGAGGCCTTCGGCGCGGCACCGCCGGTGCCTGCGGCCAGCTCGCAGTGGACGCGTCCCGCCCCGGAAGAGGGCTGGCGCAGCGGCTGGTTCGGCCCGCTCGAGCAGCCGATCGAGGTCTCGCTCGAGCCGACGGATTCCTGGGGCGCCTTCTACGGCGGTCAGCGGCTGCGCCCCATGCTCGAGCGGCTGCGCTCCCGCGGCGTCACGGACTCGGAGCTCGAGGACATCGAGCGGGCGACCGAGGCCATCGAAGCGGGGAGGTTCGACGACGGCGACCGTCCCGCACGCATCCACGGCGACCTGTGGGCGGGCAATCTGATGTGGGACGACCAGGGCGCGGTGCTGATCGACCCCGCCGCCCATGGCGACCACCGGGAGCAGGACCTGGCCTTCCTCTCGATCTTCGGCGCCCCGCACCTGGAGGAGATCCTGGAGGGCTATCAGGAGGCGCATCCGCTGCGCGACGGGTGGCACGAGCGCACGGGGCTGCATCAGCTCTTCGTGCTGATCGCCCACGCGGTGCTCTTCGACCCTCCGCGCGGCGGGTCCTACCTGGGGGCCACCGACCGCGCCGCTCGCAGCGCGCTCGAGCTGCTCTGAGGCGCCGCGCTGCCCCACGAGGGCGCCGCCAGGGGGACGGCGGCCGCGGGGCCGTCGTCCCCGCCCCGTAGAATGGCCGGGATATGACCACCACCGCGCACGAGGGCACCGGACCTCGGATCGTCTACCCCGAGCAGCTGCCGGTCTCGGGCCGGCGCCAGGACATCCAGGACGCGATCCGCGACCATCAGGTCGTCGTGATCGCCGGCGAGACCGGCTCCGGCAAGACCACCCAGATCCCCAAGATGTGCCTCGAGCTGGGTCTCGGGGACTCCGGCATGATCGGGCACACCCAGCCCCGGCGCATCGCCGCCCGGTCCGTGGCCGAGCGCATCGCCGAGGAGATGGGCGAGAAGATCGGCCAGACGGTCGGCTACCAGGTCCGCTTCACCTCGGAGGTGGGCCGGGACTCGCGGATCAAGCTGATGACCGACGGCATCCTGCTGGCCGAGATCCAGCACGATCGCCTGCTCTCGCGCTACTCCGCGATCATCGTGGACGAGGCCCACGAGCGGTCGCTGAACATCGACTTCCTGCTCGGCTACCTCAAGACGCTCCTGCCCCAGCGCCCGGATCTGAAGCTGATCATCACCTCGGCCACGATCGACCCGGAGCGCTTCGCCGAGCACTTCCACGAGCCCCTGCCGGCCGATGCACCGCAGGATGCGCAGCCCGAGCCCGCGCCGATCATCGAGGTCTCCGGGCGCACGTATCCCGTCGAGATCCGCTACCGGCCGCTGGAGGGCCAGCAGGATGTCGACGAGGACACCGACGACGGCCTGGAGGAGGAGGACCGCGATCCGCTCGAGGCCGTGTGCCAGGCCGTCGAGGAGCTGTCCCACGAGGACCGCGGCGACATCCTGATCTTCTTCTCCGGCGAGCGCGAGATCCGCGATGCCCAGGACGCGCTCGAGTCCCTGGTGGCGGATCGTCCGCGGCTGCGCGGCACCGAGGTCCTTCCGCTGTTCGGCCGGCTGTCCATGGCCGAGCAGCACCGCGTGTTCTCCCGCGGCTCCTCGCGGCGCATCGTGCTGGCCACCAACGTGGCCGAGACCTCGCTGACCGTGCCCGGCATCAAATACGTGATCGACACCGGCACGGCGCGCATCTCCCGGTACTCCACCCGCACCAAGGTCCAGCGCCTGCCGATCGAGCGGATCTCGCAGGCCTCGGCGAATCAGCGCGCAGGCCGCTGCGGCCGCGTCTCCGACGGCATCTGCATCCGGCTGTACTCACAGGAGGACTTCGAGTCCCGTCCCGAGTTCACGGATCCGGAGATCCTGCGCACCAACCTGGCCTCTGTCATCCTGCAGATGACCTCTGCCGGGGTGGTCCACTCCCCCGAGGACATCGGCCGGTTCCCGTTCGTGGAGCCGCCCGAGTCCCGCGCCGTGAAGGACGGCGTGATGCTGCTGCGCGAGCTCGGCGCCCTGCGTCCCGCCGAGTCCTCCCGCGGCCGTCGGGCAGAGCAGGACGGCGAGCGCTCCGGGCGCGGCTCGCGCGGACGCCGCGGGCGCGGTCGCGGCGACAGGGACGACGAGCGCTCTCCGCTGACCCGCACCGGTCGCACTCTGGCCGCGCTGCCCGTGGATCCCCGGCTGGGCCGCATGATCGTGGAGGGCCAGCGCCGCGGCTGCGCCCGCGAGGTCATGATCCTGGCCGCCGCGCTGACCATCCAGGACCCCCGCGAGCGCCCGCTGGAGAAGCGGGCTCAGGCCGATGAGCTGCATGCCCGCTTCAAGGACACGAGCTCCGACTTCCTGGGCTTCCTGCTGCTGTGGCAGCACCTCCAGCAGCAGCAGGAGCAGCTGTCCAGCTCGCAGTTCCGCAAGACCGTGCAGCGCGAGTTCCTGAATTTCCTGCGCATCCGCGAGTGGCAGGACCTTTACACGCAGCTGCGGCAGATGGGCCGCTCGGTAGGCATCGAGGTCGGCCGCGACCGGGAGATCGATCCGGCCGCCAAGGCCGATGACGTCCACAAGTCTCTGCTGGCCGGGCTGCTCAGCCATATCGGCCTGCGCGATGAGCGCACCCGCGACTACCAGGGCGCCCGCGGCACGCGCTTCGCGATCTTCCCGGGCTCGGCGCTGTTCAAGAAGAAGCCGGACTTCGTGGTCTCTGCCGAGCTCGTGGAGACCTCCCGCCTGTGGGCGCGCGTGAACGCCGCGGTCGAACCGCAGTGGATCGAGGAGGTCGCCGGCGATCTGGTCAAGCGCACCTACGCCGAGCCGCACTGGTCCCGCAGCCAGGGCGCGGTGATGGCCAAGGAGCGGGCCACCCTCTACGGCGTCCCGCTGGCGGCGGATCGGCCCGTGGGCTACTGGAGGATCGACCCGGTCGCCTCCCGCGAGATCTTCCTGCAGAAGGCCCTCGTGGAGGGCGACTGGCAGACCCGCCACCGCTTCGTGCAGCGAAACCGCAGGAAGCTCGCCGAGGTCGAGCAGCTCGAGTCACGGCTGCGCCGCAAGGACCTGCGGGTCGACGACCAGGCGCTCTACGAGTTCTTCGATGCCCGGGTCCCCGCCGAGGTCGTCTCCCAGACCCACTTCGACACGTGGTGGAAGAAGGCCTCGCGCCAGGACGAGCACCTGCTCGACTTCGACCCCGAGCAGCTGATCGACGACCAGGCCGAGACCTGGGACGACTCCGCCTTCCCGCGCCGCTGGATCGCCCGCACCGACGGCGGTGAGCTGAGCCTGGATCTGGACTACACGTTCGCCCCCGGCTCCGGCACCGGACCCTCCGAGCGGAAGGGGTCCGGGCGCGGGCGCCAGGCCGACGGCGTCACAGTGCGCGTGCCGATCCTCTTCCTGCACCAGCTGCGCCCGGGGCCCTTCCGCTGGCTGATCCCGGGTCTGCGCACGGAGCTGGTGACCGCCCTGATCCGCTCGCTGCCCAAGCAGGTGCGCAAGAGCGTGGTCCCGGCCCCGGATGTGGCCCGTCGGGCCGTCGAGCTGCTCGACGCTCAAGCCGATCCGGAGCAGGACGCCCTGGAGCAGTCTCTGGAGCGCGCTCTGCGCCAGCTCAAGGGCGTCGTCATCCCACCGGGGTCGTGGGACTGGTCCGCTGTGCCCGAGCACCTGCGCATGCACTTCCAGGTCCGCGACTCCCGCAACCGGGTCCTCGGCGAGGGCGAGGACCTCGAGCACCTGCAGGTCGCGCTGCGGGATCAGGTCCGCGCCGCGCTGGCCGAATCGCTGGGCACCTCGGCCTCGGCGCTGCCGGTGCCCGGCCCCGGTGCCGTCCCCGGCCCGGGAGGCGGCTCCGGCTCGCAGGGGAAGAGCGGGCGGAAGAAGAAGGGCCCTGCCTCCGGTGGCGGCAAGGAAACGGCCGGACCTGCGCTGGAGCGCGACGGGCTCACCGAGTGGCCCGAGCGGGACCTGCCGCGCAAGGTCGACACCGTGGTCTCCGGTCAGCGCATCACCGGCTGGCCGGCGCTCGTGGCCTCCCCCGGCGCCCAGGCCTCCGAGCCCACCGCCGACGTCCGCATCTTCTCCTCCGAGCAGGACCAGCGGGCGGCCCAGCGCTCGGGCACCATCTCGCTGCTGCAGCGCCGCCTGCCGAACACCCAGCGGTTCATCTCGGACCATCTGGACAACCGGGAGAAGATCGTCTTCACCCAGAATCCCCACGGGTCGGTCGACGCCCTCATCCAGGACTGCACCCGCGCCGCCGTGGACAAGCTCGTGCCTGCCGAGCCGCCGTGGACCCGCCAGGAGTTCGACCGGCTCTTCGACGACGTCCGCGCCGAGCAGATCGAGACCGTCTTCCAGGTCACCGCGCTGGTGGCCGAGGTCCTCACGCTGGCCAACTCCGTGCGCAAGCGGATCAAGCGACCGTCGTCCATGGCAGCCGTCAGCGCGTTCGCCGACATCCGAGAGCAGCTCGACCGCCTGGTCAAGCCGGGCTTCGTGACCCGTATCGGGTGGGCGCACCTGCAGCACCTGCCGCGCTACCTCAAGGCCATGGAGCTGCGCATCGACAAGCTCGTGGGCACCGCCAACATCCAGCGCGACGGCGTGAACATGAGCGAGATCCAGTCCCTCGAGGACGAGTTCGACAAGGCCGTGGCCGCCGTGCCGAAGGGCCTGCCGGTGCCCGAGGCGCTGGCAGTGATCGAGTGGGAGCTCGAGGAGCTGCGCGTCTCGCTGTTCGCCCAGGAGCTCGGCACCGCCCACACCGTCTCGGCCAAGCGCGTGCGCAAGGCGCTGCGAGACGCCGCTGCTCGCTGATCCGGGAAGGCACCGGGAGACGACGCTCCGGGCCCGACCCGCGCCGTGCCCCGCCGCCTCTGCCGCTGGATGTCAGCAGGCCCCGACGATCCGGGAATCGTCGGGGCCTGCTGACAAGGCGCCGTGGCGGCCGGGGACCTGCGGGCCCCATCCGGTTCAGTCCTGAGGCACCTGGACCTCGTGGCCGGCCGAGCGCAGTCCCTCGCGGATGCGCTGAGCGGCGTCGTCCATCACGGCCGGATCCGGATCGTGATCCGCATTGGCGAAGTCGAAGTCCGCGGTCGAGGACACGGGCCACACGTGGATGTGGACATGCGGCACCTCGAAGCCCTGGATCATCTGGCCCACGCGCTGGGGCTCGAAGATCTCTCGCTGGGCTCGGCCGATGACCTGGCTGACGCGCATGAGGTGTCCGGCCAGCGCCGGGTCGAGATCCAGCCAGTGGTCGATCTCCTGGCGGGGCACCACCAGGGTGTGCCCGGTGGACAGGGGATCCGCCGAGAGGAAGGCGACGCACTCGTCGTCCGTCCAGACGAATCGGCCGGGGATCTCGCCGTCGATGATGCGGGTGAAGATGGTCGTCACTGCGTCCTCCTGGGTGTGCGGGTGTCTCCGGGTGTGCTGTGCGAGCGGTGCGCTCAGGCCTCGACGGTCGTGCTGGGGTCCAGGTGCTCGTAGTCGGTGCCGTACTTGGCGGCGAAGGCCGTGACCTGCTTCTCCACGATGCCGAAGCCGTTGTCCGAGAGCAGGGCGTCGTGGATGGGGTAGGCCTTCTCGGCCCGGACCGCGATGAGGAAGTCGATGACCTCCGCCATCTTGGACCACGGCGCGTGCAGCGGGACCAGCACGGTGGACGGGGTGATGCCGTCCGGGACGATCAGCGAGTCCCCGGGATGGTAGACGCGCTCCTCGATGAGGTAGCCGACGTTGTCGACCGTGCGGATCAGCGGGTGGATCATCGCGTGCTGCCCGCCGAAGGTGCGCACCCGCACGCCCGACAGATCGAGCTCGGTCTCGGCGTCGACGTCGTGGATGCGCTCGCCTCCCTTCGAGTCGGTCGCGTCCGCGCCGAGCTGCTCGCGCAGATCGGCGGCCAC